>JAGQZG010000127.1 GCA_020435705.1 Mangrovimonas sp. | reverse complement strand
GACTCCAAGTAGTCTTTAATGGCGGTATGTTCCTGATCGGTAGTTACTAGATTGATCTCCGAGTTTTCATCTATCTCCTTGAAGAAAAATTCGGCAATTTCAAAATTTCCCACATGGGCACTTATTAAAATTCCGCCATTTTTGTTGTGGAGCAGTTCCTTAAGTTTTTCAACCCCATCAAATTCATAAGTGAATTGATCGCGGAGTCCTGCTGAAATAGCCGATTTGTCAATGAGCGTTTGTCCAAAGACATAATAGCTTTTATAGATAGAAATAAAGGATTTTAATAGGGGATAATGTAAACGACGGCGAAAGTAGTAATATATGGCTTTGCCACTTTTCCAAGAAAACAAGGTGTAGTAAGAGGCTACAAAAAATAATACCAAATAAGCGGCTCTAACGCTTACATTTTTTATAAAAAAGATGAAAATTTTGTAACCTAAAACAGTGCCTTTAGATTTTCCGGACCATTTAGCCATTTATTTTTTTATCTAAAAGATCGTAAAAACTTTGCAAAGTATTTACTTCTTTAAAATCGTCAGCAACCAGTTTGACAGAAAAACAGGATTCAATAGCAACTACCAAATCCACATAATCCAAACTGTCCAGTTCTAAAGCGTCCCTTAAAATGGCATTTGGGTTCAATTCCTCTTGATCTACTTCAAATTCATCAACAAAGATAGCATTTGTTTTATCTATTATTTCTTCAATTACCATGTTAACCATCTAAACTAAATTTCTTAATTACAAGTGCCGAGTTTGTGCCTCCAAACCCGAAAGAATTGGACAAAAATACATCTATTTTTTTATCTGTAGCATGCCTTACCAATTTTAATTTGGCTGCATCACCGTCAGGTTCTGAGAGGTTTATGTTTGGAGCAGCAAAAGAATGCTGCATCATGAGGAGTGAATAAATAACTTCACTGGCTCCAGCCATCCAACATTCATGCCCCGTCATGGATTTTGTAGAGCTTACCAATGGGCCGTTTTCCCCAAAAACCTGAAGGATGGCTTTGGCTTCATTGGCATCGCCAACAGGTGTTGAGGTGGCATGGGCATTTACATAATCTACTTCAGAAGGCAAAATATTGGCTTGTTCCAAGGCGCGTTGCATGGCTAGGGTAGGGCCGTCTACATTGGGCGTGGAAATATGTCCGCCATTGGAAGAAAAGCCATAACCTACAATTTCGGCAATAATAGGCGCCCCTCTTTTTAAAGCAGACTCCAAGCTTTCAACAATTAACGTAGCGCCACCACCGCTTGGCACTAATCCATCTCTCTCCTTGTCAAAGGGGCGAGAGGCTTTTTGCGGGTCTTTGTTAATGGAAAATACGCCAAGACCATCAAAACTTCCCATACCTTCTTCATTGATTTCTTGAGCACCCCCACAAATAATGCAGTCCTGAAGGCCACTTTTTATAAATTGGTAGGCCATGCCAATAGCATGAGAGCCACTGGCACAAGCGGCACTAACAGTAAAATTAATACCTCGTAACTTGAAGATGGTAGCCAAATTCATGGTAATGGTAGAGTTCATGGCCTTGAAAATAGCCCCGGAACCTACTAAGGTAGTATCTTTTTTTTCTCTTATTTTATCAACAGATTCCATCACAGAGCGTGTGGTACTATCATTGCCATAGATAATACCTACTTCATTGTGGTCTAGGAATTCTTGGTTCAATTTAGCTTGCTCTAGCGCTTCAATAGTGGCGGCATAGGCATAGGTGCCTTCTTGCCCCAAGCTTACACGCTCACGTCTTGACAAGCGGTCTTTTAAATCGGGTTCTTCAACCATGCCGGTCAAGCAGGAACGGTAACCATAAGCTTCTCTTTTTTCATCGTAAACAATTCCCGATTTTCCTTTATATAAAGAGTCTTTTACCTCGGCAAGGTTCTTGCCAATGCATGAATAAATACCAATTCCTGTAATTACAACTCTTTTCATATTTTCAATTAGGAATAGATTCCACCATTGATATTTACAATTTCTCCCGTAATATAACCGGCATTCTTGGAGGCTAGAAAGGATACTAAGTGTGCCACTTCTTCGGCTTCTCCAAAACGATTGGCGGGAATCAGTTTTTTTAATTCTGCTTCATTAAGTTCACTGGTCATATCAGTGCGGATAAACCCTGGGGCAACGGCATTGACCGTAATGTTCCGCTTGGCCACTTCTTGTGAAAGGGCTTTAGTTGCCGAAATAATAGCCCCTTTGGCAGCAGAGTAATTGGTTTGTCCTGGCGTGCCTTTCATTCCCGAAACCGAAACCATATTGATAATGCGGCCGTAACGATTTACCAGCATGCCTTGAATTAAATGGTTGGTAACATTGAAGAAACCATTCAAACTGGTGTTAATAACCTTAGACCAGTCTTCTTCTTGCATCCACATGAAAAGAACATCTTTAGTGATGCCAGCATTATTCACGATAACTTCTATAACTGCTTTAGGATTGGTTTCTTGCCATTGGGTTAAAACCGATTTAACTTCAGCATTGTCAGCGACATTAAATTGAAGGATTTCACCAGTATTTCCATTGGATTCAATGTCTTTCAGTGTTTCCAATGCAGCTTGTTTGTTGTTACTGTAGTTTATAAGAATATGATAGTTGGTGTCTTTGGACAATTGGATACAAATGGCTTTTCCTATCCCTCGCGATCCGCCAGTAACTAATGCAACCTTTTTTGTTTCTTCCATATATAATTAATCGTTGTTGGTAAACAATTCGGCGTTTTCAAACCATTTGTTGCCCAACAAATCTCCCTTTGTATCTAGGAAGCCCCATTTCTTATTAAACTTTACTCTTGCCAAGCCATTTCTAAAGCCAAATTCACTTTCACCAGTAAACATAGCTTTAATGCCTCCAAATCCGCTGTTGATATCGTATTGTGTGGGAATTACCACTTTCCCATTTGTGTCAACAAACCCCCATTTTTTGTCCTTTACAGGAGCAAGGCCGTCTTTAGAGAAAATTTCAGCATCTTTAAATTGAAAATCAATGACAACCTCGCCTTTTTCATTAACATAGCCCCATTTTTTGTCTTTAACTACAGGTGCCAGTCCATTAAAAAAAGCTCGTGCTTTATCAAATTGAGGTTCAATAACCCATTCTCCTTTGGTATTAATGAAACCGATGAGCTTGGTGCTGTTACGAGCATAGGTTAGATTAGACCCTGGGTGGAAATCCCAGATTTTGTCAATTCCAGCTATAGGAGTAAAAGTGCCGTTGGTAACCAAACCGAAAGATTCTCCCTTTTTGGCCCAAATAGCAATACTGGAAAAATCACTTATTTCATCATATTCAATAGGAACAACTTCCTTTCCTTTGTTATTGATAATTCCCCAAGAACTACCATTAGTGGCTTTAGCATGTCCATTGTTGAAGGATAGGATTTTGGTATAAGTGGGCTCTAAGACAACCTCACCTTTAGTGTTGAAAAGCCCCACTTTTTCGTTAACTTTATAAAAGGCTACACCATCTTCAAAATCGAAATATTTTTCGGCAATAGGAACTTTTAAAATTTCTCCTTTGGAATTGATGTAATTCCAAATATCATTGCTTGAAACAAGAACATAACCGGAGCTAAAATATTTAACTTTATCATATTTAGGTTCAATAACCCACTCTCCTTTAGTGTCAATAAACCCCCATTTTTCAGCACTCTTAGCAGCGGCATATCCTTCAGAAAAATTTTTGGCATCTTCAAATTGTGGTTTGATGACAAACTCACCAGATTTGTTTATGTACCCAAAGGGGCCATCTTTTACTTCCCTAACGAGGGCTAGCTCTTGAGCGAAACTACTGTAAAAAGCAATCACGCAGATTAGTAATAATTTTAGTTTCATGATTAATAGCGTTTAATGATTTATGATATAATCTTTTATCTTATTAACATAAGGATACATCACAGGATCTTCAGTAAAGGCAGGCACCATCTCTCTCACGGCATTGTATACCTCTAGCGTTTTGGAAGATACTTTATCCTTGACATGTAAGCATTCAATGGCTTGAACAATTGTGATCAACTCAATACCTACTACTTCAAAAGCATTTTCAATCACTTTCTTGGTGATTAAAGCTGCATTGGTTCCCATGCTCACAATATCCTGATTGTCGTTATTGTTAGGAATACTGTGGATGTACATTGGATTGGAAAGCGTTTGGTTTTCGGCCGTGGTTGAGGTAGCCGTAAACTGAACACCTTGCATTCCAAAATTCAACCCTAGTTTGCCCAAATTTGCAAATGGCGGCAAAATCTTGTTTAGGTTTGGGTTAAGCAAATAGTTTAATTGTCTTTCTGCTAGCATACTCAATTTGGTAACTACCAATTTAAGTTTATCCATCTCTAAAGATACATAATCTCCGTGAAAATTTCCACCGTGGAAAACATGCTCATTTTCAACATCAATAATAGGATTGTCGTTGGCAGAATTGATTTCTTCCACCAATATTTTTTCGGTAGTATTCAAAGTATCCAAAACAGGGCCTAGAATTTGCGGAATACATCTAATGGAATAATATTCCTGTACTTTGTCTTCAAAAAAGGACACTTCGGTAACCTCTTTGTACAGATGATGCTCTCTTTTTCGGGTGAGTTTGCTGTCTTTTAGATGCGCACGCATCTGTTCGGCAATTTTGCGCTGGCCAATATGCTTTTTGGATTGGTTTAATTCCAAGGACAAATGATCGTCATAAGCAGCTACAATTTCATTGATGGCCGATGAACACACAACCGCCCAATCAAGAAGTTTACGGGTTTTAAGCACGTTTACCAGTCCAATTCCGGTCATTACCGAGGTGCCGTTCATCAGGCCTATGCCTTCACGCAGTTTAACTTCAATGGGAGACAAGCCTTCCAATTCAAAAACCTCTTTTGTAGCTCTTCTTTCGCCTTTGTAAAACACTTCGCCTTCACCTATTAAAACAAGGGCCAAATGCGCTAATTGCACCAAGTCGCCGCTGGCACCCACACCACCATGCTCAAAAATTAAAGGGATAATATCTTTATTGATAAGCTGGTTCATCAAATTCACCACAGAAGGATGAACGCCAGAGTTGCCTAACGAAAGTGTATTCAGTCTGGCCAGCATGGCCGCTTTTACATAAACAGGTTCAATGGGGTTTCCTGTCCCGGAAGCGTGACTCCTTATGAGATTGTATTGAAGCTGAATGCGCTGTGAATCTTCAATTTTGTATTGAGCCATGGGGCCAAAGCCAGTGTTGACACCATAAATTACTTTGTTACCCGAAAATTGTTTTAAGAAACTAAAGCTTTTCTCTACTCTGTTAAGGATGGACTCATCAATTTTAAATAACTCATTTTCTAAAATAATCTTACGGAAGTCCTGGATCCCTAATTCTCCTTTAATTGTTAGCATGTTGGTTTTCGCCAAGAAAATTTAAAATTATACTGAAACTATTGTACAAAATAGCTAATTTGGTTGCAAATTTAATATAAATATAAACTATTGAAAGAATGCAAAGTAAAATAGTTGATGTTTTAATAATAGGGGCTGGTCCTTCAGGTTGTGTAGCTGCCGCTTATCTTAAGCAAAAAGGACTGGATATACTAGTTGTTGAAAAGAGTAAATTTCCTAGGTTTGTGATTGGAGAAAGTCTTTTACCCCGCTGTATGGACCATTTTGAAGAAGTTGGGCTGTTGAAGTGTTTGGACGATTATGGTTTTGAAATAAAAAGAGGCGCCAGGTTTATGCAAGGTGATATTATATGTGAGTTTGATTTCAGCAAAAAGTTTTCTGAAGGTTGGAATTGGACTTGGCAAGTGCCCAGAGCCGATTTTGACAACCTTCTGGTTGAAGAAATTAAAAAAATGGGTGTTCAAGTGGCTTTTGAACATGAAGTAGTAGATGTTGCTATAGATGAGAACGGTGTTTCTGCCACGCAAGTAAAAGATAAAAATGGAGTGCTGTATACCGTAGAAGCAAAATTCATTATAGATTCCAGTGGATATGGCAGAGTTTTACCAAGGCTGTTGGATTTGGACAAGCCTTCGGCCATTCCGGAACATTCATCCCTGTTTACCCATTTGGTAGATGTCAAACGACCAGAAGGCCGTGAAGGAACGCTCATTACATTTGATGTATTGGATTTGGATACATGGTTTTGGGTCATTCCATTTTCAAACGGAACTACCAGTATCGGGTTTGTTGGTAAGAACGAATTGTTTGAAAAATACTCAGAGGATACTGCTGAAAAGATGAAGGAAATGCTCAAGTTGTCCAAGTATTATTATGAACGATTTGAAGGCGTCGACTTTTCGTTTAAACCGTATATGATCAAGAATTACTCAAAATCGGTTAAGCAACTTTACGGTAAAGGCTATGCTTTAACAGGCAATAGTGCCGAATTTTTAGATCCTGTATTTTCTTCGGGAGTTACATTTGCAACCGAATCGGGGTTAATGGCGGCTAAGTTAATAGCCAAAGAGCTGCAAGGCGAAACTGTAAATTGGGAAGCCGATTATAAGGGCTATATTATGAAAGGGGTTAATGTGTTTGCCACCTATGTAAAAGAGTGGTATACGGGAAATCTTCAGAAGATATTTTTCCATCCTAATGAAAACCCTGAAATCAAAAAGCAGATATGTTCTGTACTGGCAGGCTATGTTTGGGACGAAAACAATCCGTTCGTAAAAAATCACAACCGTTTGGTTAAAACGGTTGCGAAGTTTATAGATCTTGAGAAAGAAACAATATAATTCTACTTTGCTTTTTTCTTGATGTAGTAAGCAAATTCCTTGGCTAACTTGGCATAAGCTTCAGAAATTCTATAACCTGAGTCATAATCGTTACCAAAGGCTCCATTGCCTTCAACTTTAGTATAATCTCCAGAAAACAAAACATTACTAGGGTTTGCTGCTTCATAGACTGTAATGGTAGCTTCAATTTTTGAATTTTGTCTCATGACACCTACGTTGTAACCTGCATACATCATGGTGGTGTGTATTTTCATGACATATTTAGCAGCCAGTTTATCTTTACCCACAGTAACTTCACCGTCATCAAAACGTTTGTTGAACGACTCTATAAATTTAGGTTCGTATCTGTTCTCTCTATCGGCAAACCAGTTTTTTTTGAATTCTTCACCTTTACCTTTTTCTTTTTCATCACGCTTGTTCATTTTATCTTCAAGGAAATCTTCCTCCGAATCGTATTTGGGAATTTGCAAATCGGAATAGTCAAATTCTAACTGGTATTCACTAATTCCTTTAAGGTTTTTTATGTCGCCTGAAAGGACTTTTAGTTTTTGGGCATAAGATGTTGTAGCTATAAGGGCTACAAAAAGCATTAATACGGTTTTTTTCATGATTATTGAATTTAATAGGATTAACGTGATTTATCACCTAGCTTAGAAAGCATTACTTGCGTAATTTCTTCGAGACCAAAAGAATGTTTCCATCCCCAATCTTCCCTAGCTTTGCCATCGTGTATGCTTTTGGGCCAAGAATCGGCAATGGCTTGTCTAAAATCAGGAGCATATGTGATGGTGAAATCCAGAATGTGGGATTTTATGGATTGGGCTATTTCTTCGGGTGTAAAACTAATAGCTGCTAGGTTATAGGAAGATCTTATGGTAATATTTTGGGTCTTTGCTTCCATTATTGCAATGGTGGCATCAATGGCATCGTCAATGTACATCATGGGGAGTTC
>JAGQZG010000126.1 GCA_020435705.1 Mangrovimonas sp. | reverse complement strand
CCACTATTTTCGTAACCACGCATTACATGGACGAGGCCGAATACTGCGACCGCGTTTCAATAATGGTGGAAGGAAAAATTGAAGCCCTAGACACGCCGAAGAAACTGAAGGAACAGTTTAAAGTTGATTCGATGAACGATGTGTTTTTGAAATTGGCGAGAATCCCATCCCCGACCCTTCCCAAAGGAAAAAGAGAAAATACCGATTGCAATTAAAAATTAACAGTGAAATAAGTTCTCCCCTTTGGGGAGTTAGAGGGGAAAATGAAACGATTTATAGGTTTTATAAAAAAGGAATTTTACCACATCTTTCGGGATAGGCGGTCGTTGTTTATACTTTTCGGGACGCCCATTGCGCAGATTTTGCTTTTTGGCTTCGCCATTACCAATGAAATAAACAATGTAGACATTGCCATTTTGGACCATTCCAAGGATGCCAATACTGAAGAAATTATCAATAAAATATCGGCGTCAAGCTATTTCAGCATTAAAGATTTTATTGAAAGGGAATCTGAAATTGAATCGGTTTTCAAAAAAGGAAAAGTAAAGGCCATTATAACTTTCGATAGGGATTTTGGTCAGGATCTAATCAAAAACCATCAAGCAACCGTTCAAATTATCACGGATGCCACAGACCCCAATACTGCCAATACCATTAGCAATTACCTTAATGCTATTCTTCAAAATTATTTAATAGAACAAAACAAGGACATTAAAGTAGCGTATGCCATTGTACCACAAACCAAGCTACTTTTTAATCCCGAACTTAAAAGTGTTTACATGTTTGTTCCCGGTGTCATGACGGTCATTTTGATGTTGGTTTCAGCTATGATGACCTCTATTTCCATCACTAGGGAAAAAGAATTAGGCACGATGGAGGTTTTATTGGTTTCCCCGTTAAAACCTTTTCAAGTAATTGTAGGCAAAGTGGTGCCGTACATTTTTTTATCGGTCATCAATGCTACCGTTATCATCCTCTTAAGCCTGTTTGTTTTCAAAATGCCTGTTCAGGGTAGTTTGTTTTTATTAGGCTTGGAAAGTGTTCTGTTTATAATTACTTCCCTAGCTTTGGGCATCTTGATCTCAACCCTAGCTGCCACACAACAAACGGCCATGATGATTTCTTTAATGGGGCTTATGTTGCCAACCATTCTTTTGTCAGGTTTTATTTTCCCCATATCCAGCATGCCCGTAGCGCTTCAGGTAATCAGTAATATTGTGCCTGCTAAATGGTTCATTCTAATTATCAAAGGCATTATGCTTAAAGGCGTGGGATTGCCTTACATCTGGAAGGAAAATATAATCCTTCTTGGTATGACCCTTTTCTTTATTGGGCTGAGTGTCAAAAAATATAAAATAAGATTGGAATAATGAAGACCATTGCGTTCATCATACAAAAGGAATTCAAGCAAATCTTTAGGAATAAGGGAATGCTGCCCATTATTTTTATTATGCCTTTGCTGCAACTCATTATCCTTTCCAATGCTGCGACTTTTGAAATCAAAAACATCAAATTTGCATATATTGATCAGGATCGCACGTCGGCATCCCGGGCGTTAATTGAAAAATTTGAAGCGTCCAGTTATTTCAATGTTTTAGCAGAATACCCTTCGGAAGAACAATCTGACCAAGCCCTGTTAAAAGGTCAAGCTGATATCATCTTGGAAATTCCCCGTTATTTTGAACGTGATTTTTTAAAGGATGAAAAGGGAACTCTTGGGGTAACCATCAATGCCATTGATGGTGCCGCCGCTGGTGTTGAAAACGTTTATGTGACCCAGATTATCCGAAACTTCAATAAAAACCTGCAAATGGAAGCTATGCGTTTTTCCGAAACTGGTTTGCAACCCATTAACATCAACAGCATTCCATTGTTCTGGTACAATGAAACCCTGAATTATAAAACCTATATGGTTCCAGGAATTTTAGTTCTTTTGGTTACCATGATTACTTTGTTTCTTTCGGGAATGAACATTGTGAGAGAAAAGGAAATAGGCACCTTGGAGCAAATTAATGTGACACCCATTCGGAAAAGTCAGTTTATCATTGGCAAGCTGTTTCCATTTTGGGTTTTAGGGCTCACTTTACTCACTATAGGCTTGCTTATTGCCAAACTTATTTTCAACGTTCCTATAATAGGGAGTTTACCCCTCATGTACTTTTACACCGGTATCTATCTTTTGGTTATTTTGGGTATTGGATTATTTATTTCAAACTTCACCGAAACCCAACAGCAAGCCATGTTTATTGCTTGGTTTTTTATGGTCATTTTCATTTTGATGAGTGGACTTTTCACACCTATTGAAAGTATGCCTAAATGGGCACAGGCTATTACAGAGTTTAATCCTATTAAATATTTTGTGGAAGTGATGCGCATGGTAATGCTTAAAGGTTCCGATTTCATGGACATCTTACCTCAACTGACCAAAACGCTACTGTATGCCTTAATTATGAATGGATTGGCCGTATGGAGTTATAAAAAAAGTAATTGATTTCACTCAGCTAGCTGCTTTTGGTCAATTCCATGATTTCCCAATCATGCACTGTGGCATTGGCACCCTCTTTGGAAGCAACCAAAGCCCCAACACGACAAGCAAAATCCAAAGAAGTGTCCGGAGATTCCTTTCTAATGAAGAGTTTGAAAATCAAGGCAGCTAAAAAAGAATCTCCAGCCCCAACGGTATCCTTTACCGTTACCTGATACCCTGTGTTTTCATAAAACCTATTTTCCCAATACAACAAAGCACCTTGACTTCCTCTAGTTACACAAACAGATTGAGCTCCCGTTTGTCTTAAAAGGGTTTCTACCTGTACTTTTATTGTTGAATTTTTGATCCCTAAACGTGATGTTATTTCTTGCAGCTCGTCATCATTAAGTTTAATGACATTGGCTTTTTGCATAAGGTCAAGAAGAAGCTCAAAAGTATAATCAGGTTTCCGTAAATTCACATCAAACACCGAAAATTTGGCTTGTTCCAACAACTTGAAAAGTGTTTGCCTAGAGACTTCATTCCTACACACCAAACTCCCGAAAATAAAAATATCGGTTTCAGAAACAAGGATCCTATTGGCTTCATCCAAAGCAATGAAATCCCATGCTACAGGTTTGTAAATCTCATAAGATGCCGAGCCCTTATCATCCAATAAAACCGAAACATAGCCCGTTGGATAAGCGGTATCCTTTTGAACATAGCGTTCGGAAAGGTTAACCTGCTGAAGATAGTCTAACGCCCTTTTGGCATAGGCATCAGTTCCCAAACGGCTTATGATAGAGGTGTGCACTCCAAAAGTATTCAACCTTAGCGCCACATTCAACGGAGCCCCACCAATAACCTTGTGGGTTGGAAAAACATCCCACAAGATTTCGCCAAAACATACCACATTATTCATTCTTGACCAACTGTTTCTCCAGGTCTTCCAGAGAAACGCCCTTGGTTTCCGGCACTTTGAAAATAGACCACAGCAATTGTAGAACCATCATGAAAGCAAAGAACACAAAAATAGGCCAAGGATTGTCTTTAAAGATACCTTCCTTATCATCCAGAAAAATAGGAGTTATAAGCGTGATAATGGCTGCGAAAACCCAGTGTGTCCCTGTTCCCCACGACTGGCCATAAGCTCTGATATTATTAGGAAAAATTTCGGAAATAAACACCCAAATAACAGCACCTTGTCCTATAGCATGTGACGCCACGAATAAACAGATAAACGTAATGAGAAGTGTTGGATTGGCTTCGGCTTTGAAACACCATGCGACCGCCAACAAACTAACAATGTAACCCAAAGATCCTATAATGAGCAATTGACGCCTTCCCAACTTATCAATAAGGCGCACACCCAAGAGTGTAAACAGCAAATTAACCACCCCAATGGATATTGAGCTAAACAACGAATCCTGAGCTGCCAAACCGGAGCGCTCTAAAATTTCTGGAGCATAATAGAGCACAAAATTGATTCCTGAGAGCTGATTGAAAAACGCAATCAAAAACCCTAGCCACAACACTCGCGAATACTTCTTTTGAAACAAGGTTTCCTTGTTCAGAACCAATTTGAGATCTTCTTTTATGTCTTTCAACTTTTGCAAAGCATCTTCTTTTGTAGCATAAATAATTTCCAGAACATCCATAGCGGCTGCGTCATCTTGACGCTTTAAAGCCAACCATCGCGGACTGTTAGGAACTTGAGTTACCATAATGGTAAACACTAAAGCCGGGATGCCTTCAACGGCCAACATCCAACGCCAGTCATTAGCCCCATCAAACCCTTTCAACAAATAATTGGAAATAAACGCAATTAGAATTCCGAGCACTAAATTGAATTGATATAACGCTACCAATCGCCCTCTACGGTCAGACGACGCAATTTCAGAAATATAAATAGGCGCCGCTACCGATGAGGCACCTACCCCCAGACCGCCAATAAATCGGAAAAAAGAAAAAGAATAAGGATCGGGTGCCAAACCAGAACCTATTGCCGAAATGAAAAACAAAATCCCAATCCAAAACAAGGTTTTCTTTCGGCCAAATCTATCGGTTGGAATCCCGCCAAACAGCGAGCCCAACACCGTTCCCCAAAGTGCCATAGACATGATAAACGTGCCATGGAACAGAGGCGAGGTGTTCCACAATTCTTTTATGGGCTGGTTTGCACCAGAGATCACCACCGTATCAAAACCAAATAAAAACCCGGCCAAAGCAACGGTTATGGACCAAACAAGTATTTTTTTATTCATAGAGGAAGTCGCTTTAATTCAAAAATAGTTTGATAAATATAATGAAAAAGGCAAGTTTTTAAGGAAAATAAAAAAAGCTTCCCAAAAAAATGAGAAGCTTTTATTTTAGTGCGGATGAAGGGAATCGAACCCCCACGCCTTGCGGCACTAGATCCTAAGTCTAGCGTGTCTACCAGTTCCACCACATCCGCTTAAAACTGGCATCCAATATTTTAATATTGGGCTGCAAATATACGTATTCCTTTTAATAATCAAAGCAGTAAAGTCAAGAAATAAATTCTTTACAAATTCTTACCTTTGAGAAGAATTAAAATTTCCTTTCATGAACTCAGTTAAAAGTTATATCCAAGAACATAAAGACCGGTTCTTAAATGAGCTTATAGAGCTCATCAAAATCCCTTCCATAAGTGCCGATTCAAGGTACAAACCAGATGTTTTAAAAACCGCCGAGGCCGTTAAAAAAAGTTTGGAACAAGCAGGATGTGATCGTGTTGAACTATGTGAAACCCCAGGAAATCCAATTGTTTATGGCGAAAAGATAATTGATAAAAATCTACCAACCGTTTTGGTCTATGGCCATTACGACGTGCAACCACCAGACCCTTTAGATTTATGGGATTCGCCACCATTTGAACCCGTTATCAAGACAACCGAACTGCATCCTGAAGGTGCCATTTTTGCCCGCGGTGCCTGTGATGACAAAGGCCAGATGTACATGCATGTAAAAGCAATGGAATACATGGCCGCTAACAACCAACTTCCCTGTAATGTGAAGTTTATGATAGAAGGCGAAGAAGAAGTGGGCTCCAAAAGTCTCTCGTGGTTTGTCCCAAGAAACAAAGAGAAATTAGCCAATGACGTGATACTCATTTCCGATACGGGTATGATTGCAAATAACGTTCCTTCTATTACCACTGGATTGCGTGGTTTAAGCTATGTTGAAGTTGAAGTCACTGGCCCAAATCGCGATTTGCATTCAGGGCTTTATGGTGGTGCCGTGGCAAACCCCATAAATGTTTTAACAAAAATGATTGCATCACTTCACGATGAAAACAACCATATTACCATTCCGGGATTCTATGATAAGGTGATAGAACTGTCTTCAGAAGAAAGAGCTTTTATGGCTAAAGCTCCGTTTTCTTTGGAAGCTTATAAAAAAGCCCTGGACATTGAAGATGTTTACGGTGAAAAAGGCTATACCACCAACGAGCGCAATTCCATAAGACCCACTTTGGATGTGAATGGCATTTGGGGCGGATACATTGGTGAAGGCGCCAAAACCGTTATCGCCAGTAAAGCCTATGCCAAAATTTCCATGCGTTTGGTGCCGGATCAAGACTGGGAAGAAATTACCAATTTGTTCACAAAACACTTTGAAGCCCTTGCTCCTAAAGGCGTTCGGGTAAAAGTTTCCCCGCATCATGGCGGAAGAGCGTATGTTACGCCCATTGATAGCATTGGCTACCAGGCAGCCAGCAAAGCCTATGAACAAACCTTTGGCAAAGTGCCTATCCCGCAACGTAGTGGCGGCAGCATTCCAATTGTAGCTTTGTTTGAACAAGAACTGAAAAGCAAAACCATTTTAATGGGTTTTGGATTGGATAGCGATGCCATTCATTCTCCCAACGAACATTTTGGCGTTTGGAACTACCTAAAAGGCATTGAAACCATCCCGTGGTTTTATAAATACTTTACCGAATTGTCCAAATAGTATCACGGCCGCCTTTTAGCGGCCGTTTTTATTTTTTTATGCTCTATGTTTGTAGAATTGAAATTTTATTCTACATTTGTAGAGTTAATTCTAAATTTGTAGAGATGCAATTATCAAATGCCGAAGAAGAACTCATGAATTACCTCTGGAAGCTTGACACCGCTTTTATGAAAGATTTACTAGAGGCCTACCCAGAACCCAAACCCGCAACCACAACCGTAGCCACGCTTTTAAAGCGCATGGCCGACAAAGGTTTTATAGCCTATAAACTATATGGCAAGTCTCGACAATATTACCCGTTGGTAAAGAAAAAAGATTATTTTTCCAAGCATGTGAACGGGCTTATTAAAAACTTTTTTAATGACAGTGCCAGCCAGTTTGCTTCCTTTTTTACCAAGGAAACCAATTTGACCAAGGAAGAGTTGGAAAACCTCAAAGCCATTATTGACAGCGAAATAAAAAAGAAATAACATGCTAATCTATTTATTGAAATCAACGGTTTGCCTGCTGGCCTTTTCCTTGTTCTATAAGCTATTTTTAGAAAAAGAAAACATTCATGTCTTTAAGCGGTTTTATTTGCTGGGAAGTTTGGCCCTCTCCTTTTACATCCCACTTATCACCTTTACCACTTATATAGAACAACCGGTTATGGATTTTCAAGTATCCAATAGTTTTACCCCAAATGCTATTGAGGTTATTCCTGTTGAGGAACCCACCAACTGGATCCCTATACTATTATGGTTCCTTTATGGCTTAGGCACCTTATTTTTTGCTGTTAAATTTCTTTTGAACCTCTACAGGTTAATCGAAAAAATACGCTCCAATGAAAAAGTACAACATAAGGACTACGTGCATGTTCTTTTGTTAAAACACATTGTACCTCACACTTTTATGAAGTATATTTTCTTGGATAAACAGGCCTTTGACAATTATAACATTCCTCAGGAAATACTTCTTCATGAACAAGCGCACGCCCAACAAAAGCACAGTTTGGATATTCTGTTCGCAGAATTTTTACAAATCCTTTTTTGGTTCAATCCGCTCATTTATAGTATTAAAAAAGACATCAAATTAAATCACGAATTCTTGGCCGACCATGAAGTCATCAAGCAAGGTTATAATGCCAAAAATTACCAGACTATCCTTTTAAGTTATTCATCAAAACCATCGGGATACCCATTGGAATCCTCATTTAATTATTCATCAATCAAAAAACGATTCACTCTTATGAAAACACACACCTCAAGAACAGCTATCTG
>JAGQZG010000125.1 GCA_020435705.1 Mangrovimonas sp. | reverse complement strand
TATATTCCTTTGGGCGGTTCTAGGGTTAGTAAACTGAAGTCTATTAGAAATATTTGTATCATCTTTTTGGTAAGTGGTTTTTGGCATGGCGCCAACTGGACGTTTATTTTTTGGGGCGGATTTCATGCCCTTGCTTACATTCCAGTGTTTTTGATGAACAGAAACACCATTTATAAAGATTCCGTAGTGGGTGAAAACACGCTCTTTCCTACTTTTAAGGAATTGGGCCAACTCATATTAACCTTTGGTATTGTTACTTTTTCAAGAATATTCTTTAGGTCCAATTCGATTACAGATTCCTTTGCCTTTATAAAACGATTGTTTACCGATTTTGAATTTGCTCCGTACCATCACCCCATGGGCTATAGAATGGTGGATTACTTTGTATTGATTTTCTTCTTTGTTTTATATGAATACCGCATGAGAAAAGATGAAAGAAGCCCATTCAAGTTCAAGAATAGATATGTAAGATTTGTGGCCTATACCGTCGTGGTCTTTTTGATTTTCCTATTCTATGACGATATGGTAGACAGATCCTTTATCTACTTCCAATTCTAAAAAGAATAAAATTACTTAGGTTTTTCTACAGTTCGGAGATACTCAACTATCTTACGAGCTATGATACTGCGCCCGTTATTGTTCCAATGCCTGTCAAAAACCAGAGTTGTGGGACGTTTGGAATTTTCTATCTCTTGAGAAAAATCAATGTATTTATACCCTTGAGCATCACAATATTTCAAAAACAATGGATCTGTTTTGGTTTTGTCCAAAAGAAACACTGTTTTTGTTTTATCAATAGGATATTTACTAATTAATGTCTTAAAATTTTCCAGGTATAGTTTTGCCTTTTCGTTTTCGACTGAAGCAGAATCTCCAGAGGATTTGATGGCCTCTTCAGTAGGAAATACATAGGAAAGCATTTTGGTTTTCATCTCTCTTACAGGCTCAAAAAAACCAATGTCCTTCAAATAGGAAATGAATTTAGATTTTCTCTGAATTCTTGAAAACAAAAAATATTGGGAATCTACCCAATATTTATCTGGCGCATACGTATCTCTCAAAAGATCATTATCAAACTTGAGATAAATAATGATATGGTCAATTAACTCAAACTTTTTTTCATAGGTGTGCATGAGGTATAAAACATCGGCCAGATCATAACCGGAATGCCCATATTCATAAACTTCTGTACCATTGTCCAACGCATTTTCAACCTTTTCACCTATAGAATTGAAATAGTCCTGATGCAAACCTTCAATAAACGAGTCGCCCAAAAGCGCTACTTCCTCTTTATCTTTGGTAGGATTAAAATCCCTATACGAATTGAATCCGGATTTATTGATGTGGTATTGAGCAAAATTCATCCTTCGGTTACCTATGGTATAGTATCCTGTTTGGTTTGGAGCGTACGTTTTAATATTGTGGTCATTAATTATGAACCAAGGGTATTCTGAATTGAGGTGCAATAATCTAGTGGCACCTTCTAGAACAAAAAACATTAAAATGACGTAAAGCACAATCTTGCCAAAAAACAGCTTCATATCTTTAGCTTTGGAATTTTGATGTTCTTTTTCGTTGATCATTTTGTTATACTCAAATTTCGTTGTTGCATACTGGCATCACCTATCACATACTCTCTTTGGGGAATAACCTCAAAAACCGGGATGGTGTCAACATTCACCTTTTCTTCATAAAGATAATCAAATATGTATTTCCTTATCAAGTTATGCTCATTGTTTTCGATGTTTATTTTATTTAAGGCACTGGTATCTAGGCTACTTACTGGTGTCACTTCAAAACTGGCTTCGTCTTTAAATGAGCTATTCTTGGCTCTAATTTTTTTCTTTAGATTATCAATTTGTTCGTCTATGTTTTTTGTCTTCAAATAGTTTTTAAACTGGATTTTTTTAGTTTCCAAAAATAGACCTAATCGATTTTTAATACTATTTTCTGAAGCTATAACATGGTGCGAAAAACCATAGTTATGATTGCTCCAGCGTCTTTTATATTCCAACTTTCCATAGGCCATGTCTACCAACCTATAATTGTTATTCAATGCCCATTCCACTAATTTGTAAATGGAAATATTCCCTAGTGAAAACCTGAAATAATCCAAATCAAATGAAGGTATTGATACAAACAGGATGTTGTTGTAGTGATGATTAAGACTTATTTGAACCGGATTGTTGTTGTGATATATGACAAAAAGTGAGGCTTTCCCTGAATTGATCATTTTGAATGTTGTATCCAAATAATACTTCCAGCTGTTAAGAACTTTGTTGTCGTCATTACGCTGGTCAAACCTTACTGTAAGCATGTCGTGTAACTTAGACATATAAGTATCATAATTTTCTTTGGAAATTTCACCGTGATACATTTTATACGTTACATTAAAACAGCCCTCAAAGCGATTTAAAAACCGCATGATATTTTGTCTGAAACTTTTACTGAATTCAGTTTTCATGAAAGTATCAATATCAGTAGTTTCTTTGATAACAATGGAAAATCCTTCAATTTTCTTTTGAGGTAGTGTTATGACTTTCCATATTTTCTTATCAAATACAGGTTTAAGATAGTCTGGGAATAAGTTTAATGAAACAACAGAGTCGGAACGACAATTGGTTGAAGCTGCTTTATCTTCAGCATAAAATTCATACGGCTTCTCAAGCAAATATTCCAATTTGGAATAATGGCAAGGAACGTCACTTTTGGTGGTGAGGATATGATAAAATTCTTGGTTCTTGGTAAATAACATATCAAGCTCTTATTCTAGGGTCAGTTTTTTTGTGTTTTTTTCTCCGGCGATTACAAAAGTAGTATCATTCTCTTTATACACTTTAATACTATCAAAATGGTCTTGGTATTGGTAAATAAAGTCGAAAACGGGTTTCTTTAAAAAGTTGAATTCGTCTGTATCTAGGCTTATTTTTTCAAATTCATCCGGCTTGAAATCCTCTTCTATAGCTATAAAGTTAAATTGCTCAAAGGTCTCTGAAGAGGCAGAACCGTTCGCTTTTGGTCTTAGATTTTGAAGAAAAACATCAATATTCAAGTCTTTCAAGAGGTTCTTAAGTTTAACCAAACCAAGTTCAAGTAAGGCTACACCATTACCTGTCAAACTATTTTTTTGACAAATGATGTGGGTTTCCAACAAGTATTCATAATTGCACCATCGTCTTTTGTAATCGTAATTTCCATTTCCAAAATCCAAATACTCATACTTGTTTTCTATACACCATTTCAGTTGCATATATACCGCCGTATTGCCCAAGCCAAACTTGGAGTAATTAATATCATACGCCGGAATGTACGCAAACATAATAGTTTTATAATGGTAATTCACAGAGATTTGAATTGGGGTGTTATTGTTATATATAACAAAAAATGACGCTTTCTTTTTATTTATTAAGGTATACAAAGAGTTACGATATGCCTCCCAATTGTTCAGAACATGGTTGTGATCGGCTCTTTGTTCAAACCTTTCAACAAGCATTCGTTTACAGGTACTTATCAGGTTCTCATAAACGTCTGGCTCTATATTCCCGTAATATACTTTATAGCTTATATTAAAGCTACTCTCCAATCTTTTTTTCTTTTTAATAATGGGCGTTCTTGAATTTTTACTGAAATGGCCTCGCAAATAATCATCTATAGAGTTTAAGTTTTTATCTATAACTATACCAAAACACTCCATTTTTTTCTGCACAACCTGGCGCACACGCAGGGTATTGGATTGAAATTTTGGAATTAAAAACTGAGGAAACGCTATAATAACTTTCACAAACGATTTTTTGCCCAAGCACAATTCATTATCCTCGCTCTTGTAAACATCCTGTTCCTTGAAGGCAAAGCGTAGTGATTTGTAATAACCGGAAACCTTGTTACTATTATAAAGTTTAGCTAAAAAATTCTCTTTTTTGGGTTGTTCCATAATCTTTTGTAAGTCCGTTAGGGTTGTTCTTTGGGGAAAAGCTTAATTATTCCCTTAGAACCCTTAAGTATATAGGTTTCATCATTGGTGTTATTCCATTTATAAATGACAATGTCCTTTTTGGATTCAAAATTCAAATATAGATAATCATATACTGCATGGCGTAAATGTTGATAATCCTCATGCTCAATATCTATTTTTATGGAATTGTTTGGAACCTTGCCATCCTCCAAGGGCATCGTGTCAAAATCAATATGCTTCGTTTCGTCTTCATTGTCATTTTTTACTCCAGAATTATAGGACTTATTCACTTCTGTATCTGATATGATATTTTTGGAATTGAGGAAATTCTTCAGCTTGTATAATCTAGCCATTAGATTTCCGAAAATGATATTTCTGAGTGATTTTTTGTTGTACACAATAAGGTTTTGAAACTCATATGTTACATTGCACCACTGTTCTTTGTAGGTTAAAGTGCCTGAACCCAAATCAAATATCTTATAGTTGTTCTCTATGCACCAATCCAGTTGTTTGTAAATATCAATATACCCCAACCTGAATTTTGAATAATCAATATCATAGGCCCTTATGTGATTTACAAAAACACCATGTTCATGGTAGTTTAAGCAAATATCTATAGGTTTTTCATCGTCATAAATAACAAATAACGAGGCCTTTTTATCCTTAATGAGGTTGTAAGTTGAATTCTTGTAATAATCCCAATCGCCCATGGCTTGGTGTGTGTCGTTTCGTTGATTGAAACGCATGGTGATCATTTCCTCCAAGATTTCAAAAAGGCTGTCATATACCCCCCGACTCAAATTGTCACCGTGGTACATGTCATAGCTAACATTAAAACAGGTTTCCAATCTTCTCACATACGACCTAACTTTAGATCTGCTTTTGACTCCAAACTGTTTAGAGATATAGCCTTCGGTACTGTCAAAACCTTCCATGTTGATGCAAAATCCCACAAACCGATTAAAAGGAATGGCCTTGAGAGATTTGTCCAGTTTCACTTGAATGAAATAGGTAGGAATATAAGTAATATAATGAGCCGAGTATCTTGTGTCTACATTTTCTTTTACCGAATCAAAGTCTTGATATGCGGCCTGATCTGTTTTAAAATTTATTGAATCAAAAATAGGCGATTGCTGTCTCCTTATGACAAAATCGGCATAGAAGTCATGTACCTTGAATTTTGAAAAAATAATTTGTTTCAACATGTTGATTTGTTGGTTTTGGCTGGTTTAAATAAACTTATTCTCCACACTGTAACTGTTTAATTTTTTAGGACTTATAAGGTTATCATCTTTTTTAAAACCACTTTTCAGTTGTTTTACACTGTTTTTTAAATGTATCTTAATTATTTCCACCTGAGCCCGAATAAACGATTTCAGGGATTTTTTTCTATAAATAACATGATACTCGTAGTTATACACCGTATTGGCCCAGCGGCACTTGTAATCTAAACTCCCAATTCCCATATCAACTGCAGCTATCTTGTTCTCAAAACACCATTCCATTTGTTTAAACAGTAACGTATTGCCTATACCATATTCAGAGAAATCCATATCAAACGTAGTCATCGTACCAAAAAACAGTTTATCCACATGAAAATTAAAAGAAATTCCAATTGGCTTATCATCACTGTAAATCACATATAAAGACGCTTGTTTTTGATTAATTAAGTCAAAGGCTCTTCGCTTATGATTCTGATAATCACTCAAAACTTTATTTTCCATATTCAACTCGTCAAGACGCTTGTTTTTCATCTCAATAAGCGCCTGCATTAACAGATCATATTCCGTTTGCGAAATTTTCCCATAATACATCCTGTACCCAATATTGAAATTTTTCTCCAACTTCTTTATGCGCCTGTTTATGCTACTTAATATTGATTTCCCCAAATACTCTTTGTAACTATTAAAATCATGGGAAGCTATATTGACTAAGGCCGAGGGATACCCTTTTTGGGTTATTTTTTTAACCTTATAGTCCTTTTCATTCGTAAGGCCTGCATCCAAATACTTAGGAAACATAGCTACACACACCACAGGGTAAGGTGCCGAAAGATCCATCTTAGGATTAGCAAAGCTATAGTTTGATTCCTTAAGGTATAACTTACTATAACACCCTGGAATGCTATTGCGCTCTATAAAATCCCAACTAAATACTTCATTTCTTACTTTCATTGGTTCTGGTTGGAAAAAGTTAGTTTAGTTACGTTTTTAAGCCCTTTGATGAAAAAGGTACGACTGTTATCGTGACTTTTGTAATAGTTTAAATTATTGATGTTTTCTTTACTGGAGTACAAAAATTCAATGATGGGTCTTTTAAGTTTGGACCATTCCGTTTCCTCAATTGCTATGGTATCTGTGAGGTTGGTTTTATCAACTGGTTCCAATACAAAATCTTCAAGAACAACGTCGTCCTCTTGCTGTTTAAAAACTCTTTTTAGACGATGGTAATACTTGTTTACGTTGTGGTCAATTAAGTAATTCAAGACTTTGTATTTCATTTTAAGAACACTTCCGTAAAGTGCTGAACTTCCCAAAAGATGATGTTCAAAAGCATAGTCTGTATTGCACCATTGTCTTTTATACTCCAAATCGCCATATCCCATATCAAAAAAAGTGAACCCATTCTCAAAACACCACTCCAGTTGCTTGAAAATCAATAAATTTCCCAAACTAAACTTATAGTAATCTAGGTCAAATGCGGGAACACCAAAGTAATAAATAGGTGTCTGAAGATAATTTAATGAGAGCGCTATAGGAGTATCATCACTAAAAATGACAAATAATGTGGCTGTTTTTTGATTGATGCAGGCCCAAGAGTTTTCAAGATAATAAGACCAATTGTCCAGAATGGGGTTATTATCTTTTCGCTGGGCAAAACGCTCTTTTAGCATGGTGTGCATGCTATCCATGAGTATGGCATGTTCTTCTCTTGAAATATGCCCATGGTACATTTTGTAGTGTATGTTGAAGCAATTTTCAAGTCTGTTAAGACGTCTTTTGGTATTGTCCCTAAAATTTCGAGAGCAGAATTTTTTCTGATAGTCTTCAGGAGTTTCTACCTGACTTAAGTCAATAGCAAATCCTTTTTTCTGAAAAATTTTGGTCTGCTTTTTTGCTTCAACAGAGGCCTGTAAGTAGTTAGGAAACAAAGTAATTGAATTGATGGAATCGTTTTCTATAGCACTTGAATTGCTCCGTAATACTTTGTTGTTAAAATAGATTTCACGGTACGCATAGGGAATTTTGCCCTTCTCAAAGAAAGAAGTATAAAAATTGGCATTATTTGTACTGAGAAATGGCATGTATTGAAAACCCGATTTAATTGATTTGCACTATTTTTTTACTTTGAAGCGTCTCCATGAGCAGCAATTCTTTGCCTTCGTGGCTACCGGTGAACAATTTCAAATTATCAATAGGTTCTTTTGCCAAGAAGATAAAATCATAAACTTCTTTTTTCAAGTAGGGCCATTCAAGGTTTTCCAATTTGGTTTCCTTAAAGTCTACCTCCAAATTTATCAACGTTTCAGCATCTACTTCAGTAATCCCTACAACATCTGTTTTTTTGTTCTTTAGGGCATACGTTAACTTGTGGAATTTTTCATTCAATCTTTGATCTCTTAAGTATTGTTTCAGCCTGTACATGTAATATGCAATACGGGCTGTAACTATGGAAACCAATGACTTTTTATTGTAAAGAATATGATATTCAAAATCGTACTTTAAATTCCCCCAACTTTCCTTGTAGTCAAAATACCCTTTGGAGAAA
>JAGQZG010000124.1 GCA_020435705.1 Mangrovimonas sp. | reverse complement strand
TGATAATTTTCAGGAATGGTTATACTAAAATGGTCTTCATCCAAATATCCTCTTTCAATAACAAACGGCAATTTCCGATTGCGATATCTATCTGGGACAAACAAATTTCTATCAAACACATTAGGATTGAAAATCAATCTATTGGAATTTTTAGAAGCATAGTCTCTTGCAGAAAAAACCAATTCTTCACTGAACTCAACGCTCTCTTTATTATTGGAAAACTTATAGCTATCAATGGCCATATCATTCAAATAATTCCAGTAAGTCTTATAAAATTTTTCTATATTATCTTTTGACTCTCTCTCAATATAAAATCTATTATCGTATTGAATGCCTTTAGTTTTTACCACAACACTTGCTTGAATAGATGCATTTTCGTTAAGCTTGATTTGTCCAGTTGTAACCTGTTTGTTATCGGCATTAGTATAATCAACCGTCCTTACAATCTTGCCTCCTTCAGGAGTTATTATTAAAACACTCCTATTATCTGTGAAATCTCCTATAAAACCAAATGGATGTATTTGACTGGTACAGTCTAACCACACCAGATTGTCTTTACTTGGAATTGCCAATATTATATGATTTCCTTGCTCTAACGAAGCAAAATCAGGATCAAAATCTACTCTTTCATTTCCCGCTTCTACGTGGGTGTAATAAGATTCAACACCTACTACACGCAACAATGCATGAGTATAGTTTGTAAGGCCTTTACAATCCCCGTATTTAACCTGATCTACTTCTAATGCCGAGATAGGCTGTATTCCCCCTATACCGACTTGAACGCTTATATACCTAGTATTGTTTTGCACATAATCATAAACAACTTTCGCTTTCTCAATTGGATCTTGAAGCCCTTTTGTTAGTTCTAATATTTCAGTTCTAGTTTTAGGACTAACCTGATCTCTACCTTTTAAAAGTGACTGCTCAACCCAAGAGCCAAATTCTTCCCAATTACTAGCCTCTCCATTAACACCATAATAATGGAACTTAGTTACCGCGACCATTACTTTAGGCAAGACCATGCTTAAACTAGGACTCAAATCTTCCCTTATATAAGCAGGGATATTTTTAATGGAATAATTGAGTGCATTTTCTTGATTGTTCTTTTCTATTGAAAACCCTTCAAAATTCCTCTCTATGTAGCGTAAGCCGAGATTTGCATTATCAACTATTGAAAACTTGCTCTCTTCCAAAGATAAATTATAACTACTCATAGGTCTCCATGATGGTATTCCCGCTGTATTTGGAGTTCTATATTCTACTGTAAATTCAACTGTGTATGGATACGAATGTGAGTTGTAACTCATATATAAAACCCGAGAATCAGAATACAAAGTTCCTCCATCTACGGCACTATGGTCAATAAAATCCTTCTTCTTTATTTTTTTAATTTCATTTCCTTTTTCGTCATATATAACAGCTTCAATTTTTTTGATCTTTGTGTAATTGTTATACCCAGCAATTGCTCCAACATAAACATCTCCTTTTTCATTAAGCACCGTAACAATGCGCCTGTAAGACATGACCATGTCATCTTGAGAATTCACCTCTATAAACTGTTCTTCCAGTCTAATTACGGCATTGGAATTAGACAATAATTCATCAGAAATAGAGCTTACATCTAAGCTAATATCTTCCTGAGATTGAGTTATTAGAAAACTTAGAAAAAGGGTTAAAATGACTAAACGTTTCATTAAAATTAAATTTGAAGTTACTCCTTCTTACTCTTTATTTTTTGTGTCAATTATGATAGTCACCGGACCATCATTTATAAATTCCACTTTCATATCGGCTCCAAACCGACCCGTTTGAACAGGTTTTCCCAACCCTTTTTCCACTTCCTTGACAAAAGTTTCGTATAACGGAATGGCAATCTCCGGCTTGGCTGCTTTAATATAACTGGGCCTGTTTCCTTTCTTTGTACTGGCATGAAGCGTAAACTGGCTCACCACTACAACATCGCCTCCATAGTCCACAACCGAGTTGTTCATGACACCGTCTTCGTCAGGAAAAATACGAAGATTGATTAACTTGTTGGTTAGCCATTCTATATCCATAACGGTATCTTCATCTACAATGCCCACTAAAACCAACAAGCCCCAGCCAATGTTGGCTGTTTGTACACCATCGCTCACTACGCTACACTTGGAAACTCTTTGAACAACTACCCTCATCTAATCCCAATTTTCAGTTCTATAGGTTTCATTATCACCCTCCAAAATCTGTAAATAACTTCTATACCTTGAAAAGGCAATCTCATCATGATCCAAAGCTTCTTTAACCGCACATTTAGGTTCTTCAACATGCAGACAATTATTGAATTTGCAATGTTCTTTGAGTGCGAAAAATTCAGGGAAATAATCGCCTACTTCTTCCTTATCCATATCAACCACACCAAACCCTTTAATACCTGGTGTATCAATGATCTTTGCATCAAAACTTAAGTCGAACATTTCGGCAAAAGTCGTGGTATGCTGCCCTTGCATGTGCTGCTCGGATATTTCCTTGGTTTTCAAATCCAGATCAGGTTCCAAGGCATTGATCAAAGTAGATTTTCCCACCCCTGAATGTCCAGAAAACATACTGGTTTTCCCTATCATCAAAGATTTTACTTTATCTATATTTTTTCCTGTCTTAGCTGAAATCCCTATGCACTCATACCCTATTTTCCGGTAAACATGGGCCAAATACCTAACTTCATTTAAAGTCTCTTCATCATAGCTATCAATCTTATTGAAAAGCAAAATAGTCTTGATATCATACGCTTCGGCTGTTACCAGAAACCTATCAATAAATCCGGTAAGTGTAGGTGGATTGTTAATGGTAATAAGCAAAAAAACTTGGTCAATATTGCTGGCAATAATGTGTGTTTGTTTGGAGAGGTTAACCGATTTTCGGATAATGTAGTTTTCCCTGTCATGAATGCGATGGATAATGCCCGTGGTTTCACAATCTACGGTTTCCGTTTCAAAATCAACAACATCGCCTACCGCCACCGGATTTGTACTCTTTATTCCTTGAATACGGAACTTTCCTTTAATGCGGCATTGGTAGATAGCACCCAAGCTTGTCTTTACGGTGTACCAACTTCCGGTAGATTTATAAACTGTTCCTGTCATCCATAGAATTATGACGACAAAGTAAGCATTTTGAATTTAATTTTCTTTACGGAAAACCGCTTTTTTAACCCGAATGCACCTATCTTTTAAATCCTAAAATCAAGAGTTAATAATCTTCTCTTGATGATTAATGGACTCTTGGTGAATGGCCTTGAACATTTTCAGGATAAACTCTTCACTCAACCCTTTTTCTTCACCTTCCAAAACCATTTTTCCCAAAATCTCATTCCACCGTTTGGTTTGAAGTACAGCCACATTTTTCTGCCTTTTTAATTGTCCAATACCATCGGAAATTTTCATACGCTTACCCAAAAGTTCAATCAATTGGTTATCCAATACATCAATTTGAGCTCTCAAATTGTTCAAACTGTTTGAGTATTCCGTTTCGGCATCTGTTTCCTTTCTCACTCTCAAATCCTGCATGATTTGAATAAGTGTTTTTGGCGTCACTTGCTGTGCGGCATCACTCCATGCATTGTCAGGGTCAAAATGGGTTTCTATCATCAAACCGTCAAAATTCAAGTCCAAAGCCGTTTGGGAAACATCAAAAATCATATCGCGCTTTCCAGTAATGTGCGATGGGTCGTTTATGAGTGGCAAATCCGGAAATTTGGTTTGCAGTTCAATAGCCAACTGCCATTCTGGGTTGTTGCGGTATTTTGTTTTTTCATAGGTTGAAAAACCTCTGTGAATCACACCTAACTTTTTGATATCCGAAGCATACAAGCGCTCAATAGCTCCCAACCATAAGGGCAAGTCTGGATTCACCGGGTTCTTTACCAATACAATTTTATCGGTTCCTTTTAAAGCATCGGCTATTTCCTGAACAATAAAAGGACTTACGGTAGAACGCGCGCCTATCCAAAGCAAATCAATATCGTGTTCCAAAGCCAATTCCACGTGGTTTCTATTGGCTACCTCGGTAGCAGTTTTTAAACCTGTTTCGGCTTTTACCTTTTGTAACCATTTTAACCCAAGAGCACCTACACCCTCAAAATTTCCAGGTCGTGTTCTGGGCTTCCATATTCCTGCACGATAGTAACTTACATCAGTCCCTTTTAATTGATGGGCTATATTTAATACTTGTTCTTCGGTTTCGGCACTACATGGGCCAGCAATAACTAAGGGATGACCCAACTTCATGTTATCCAACCAGGCTCTCATTTCTTTCTTATTTTCCATAGTTTAATTTTTATCGCGTTAAGCTAATTCCTTTCAATATCTCTTTTATATGATTGGTATTCTTCATTTCATTATAGATTTCATCAAAATCATCAGACTCCATAAACTCCTTGAACTTAGTAAGATTGTGAATGTATTCATCTAAAGTTTCAATGACATTTTCTTTGTTCTGCTTAAAAATAGGAGTCCACATCTCTGGCGAACTTTTGGCCAGTCGCACCGTACTTTCAAATCCACTCCCTGCCATATCAAAAATATCGCGTTCGTTTTTTTCTTTTTCTATGACTGTTTTTCCCAACATAAAGGAACTTATATGCGATAAATGTGACACATAGGCAATGTGCTTGTCGTGCGCCTCTGGACTCATATAGCGAATGCGCATGCCCATAATCTGGAAGATGGCCAAAGCTCTTTCCTGAAGCTTGAAGGCGGTTTTTTCAACTTCGCAAATGATGTTGGTTTTTCCTTTAAAAAGTCCTTCCATGGCAGCTTTTGGCCCAGAAAATTCAGTACCGGCAATGGGATGTGTCGCTAAAAAATTCCGCCGCTTTGGATGGCTTTCCACGGCTTTACAGATTTGGGATTTGGTTGAACCCGATTCCATCACCAAAGTATCGTCTGACACCAAATCCAAAACCTTTGGCAATAATTGCACCGTTGCATCCACAGGAATCGCAATAATTACCATATCGGCTTCTTTAACCTCTTCCAGAGTTGCCTTTTTATCAATGAAGCCTAAGGATTCAGCTTCTTCCAAATGGGCCGCATTCTTATCAATACCATAAATGCTGATTTCAGGATTCAATTTCTTGATATCCTTGGCAATACTTCCTCCTATTAAACCAACTCCTATAATGTAAATTGTTTTTGTCATAATTCTATCTAATTCTTGCTAGACACTCCTCTATATCTTCGGTACTTGAGCATAACGAAAAACGCACATAGCCTTCGCCGTTGCTACCAAAAATAGTTCCGGGCGCAATAAAAATATGGTTGTTTTTCAAAAGTATGTCTACAAACTCTTCAGATTTTACATGGTCTACCAGCTTTGCCCAAACGAACATTCCTGACGCATTTTTATCGTAAGTGCAATTCAGCGCATCGGCTAGTTGCCATATGAGTTCCCGCCGTTCTTCATAAACATTATTTAAACTGGAGTACCACAGCTTGGAACATTTCAAGGCTTCAATAGCTCCTTTTTGCAAACCATAGAACATCCCTGAATCCATATTGCTCTTGACTCGCAAAACATTACTGATAAATTCCGATTTTCCCATCAACATACCTACGCGCCAACCAGCCATATTGAAGGTCTTGCTCAAGGAGTTCAGTTCCAAACACACGTCTTTGGCCCCTTCAACATTCAATATACTTAAGGGATTATCATTTAAAATAAACCCGTAAGGATTATCGTTCACCACCAAAATGTGATGTTTTTTGGCAAAATCTATCAACTTTCTGTAGAAGACTTTAGTTGCCGAAGCGCCTGTTGGCATGTTCGGATAATTGATCCACATGAGTTTTACTTTGCTTAAATCCTGTGTGCCCAACGCCTCTAAATCCGGTAGCCAATTCGTTGTTTCGGTTAAATCATAAAAAACCGGTTCGGCTTCCAAAAGTCTGGTAACAGAAGCATAAGTTGGATACCCTGGATTGGGAATGAGCACCTGATCACCACGGTTTAAATAAGTCATGGAAATATGCATAATGCCTTCCTTACTCCCCATGAGCGGCAAAATTTCGGTTATCGGACTTAAGTACACATTATAATGTTCCCGATAGAAAGCTGCCATTGCTTCACGCAATTCGGGTAAGCCTATATAGCTTTGATATTTATGGGCTTTGTCAAAATCCAAGCTTTCTTTTAAAGCCGAAACCACTTTAGATGGCGGTTGTAGATCCGGGCTTCCTATGCCCAAATTGATAATGGGCTTGCCACTGGCACGCAAAACATCTACTTCTTTCAGTTTCTTGGAGAAGTAATATTCTTCAACACTTTGTAATCTATCGGCAATTTTAATCATTGTCTTGCTTTTTTATATTCGCCTAAAACCTTGAAATCCAAGGCCATGATTGGTAAAATGGATTTGGCTTTGAGGTATTCTTTATAATCAGTGAACGTGATATCTACGAAGAAGGCATATTTCCAAGGCGTGTCTATAACAGGCAACGATTGGATTTTGGTTAGGTTCATTCGGCAATCGCTTAGCACATTCAACACAGCGGCCAAACTGCCTCGTTTATGGTCTAATGTAAACTTGACCGATGCCTTATTAATGTCTGCCTCTTTGACTTCGTGATTGGTTCTCTTAACAATCACAAATCGAGTTTCATTATGTTGAATGGTCTGAATACTTTTCGCTAAAACTTCTAAATCAAATAACTCCGCAGCATAACTACTCGCAATAGCCGCAACCCCTTGCAATTGGTTTGCCTGAATGCGTTGAGCTACTTCTGCGGTATCCTTATCTTCGACTAATTTGATATGCGGATGTTGTTTAAAAAACGCCTTACACTGCAACAAAGCCATGGGATGCGAATACACTTCTTTAATGGTTTCAAGGGTTTGCCCTTTTAAGGCCATTAAATTATGCTGGATATCCAAATAATGCTCCCCTACCACATGAAGATTATTGCTGTCAATTAGTGCGTAATTGGGTATAATGGAACCTGCAATGGAATTTTCCAAAGCCATAATCGCCGCATCGGTTTTCAAGTTCATGATGCTGGCAATGACTTCATCAAAAGTGAGGCACTCCAAAACACTTACTTTGTGTCCAAAATATTCCTGAGCCACGATATCGTGGAAAGAACCTTTTATACCTTGTATGGCAACGGATGTAATCATATTCAAAAAAAAAGTCCCGATTTTTACATCGAGACCTTACTAGTTTATCATATATGTTGGGCTACACATACAAGGTCTCGTCTCTTCTGCTAAAAAAGAAATAAAACCAGTTATAATATGTGTTAGCGTTTAATATCATAGTAATGCTTCGGCTAATGTAACCAATAAATTGAAAAAACAAAATCTTTTTTTATCGGTTTTTATAATATAACGTTTTCGTAGGTCGTTTGCATAGGCAATAATGTGTATTTTTGATGAAAATACTCCGTTTTTATGTCTATTGAAGTAGAAAATATCACTAAAATATACGGTTCTCAAAAAGCTTTGGACAACGTTTCATTCAAGGTAAGAAAGCCCGAAATTGTTGGTTTTTTAGGCCCCAATGGAGCAGGAAAATCAACTATGATGAAGATTTTGACCACCTATTTGGAAGCTTCTGAAGGCGATGCCAAAGTGAACGGCCATGATGTGAACGGCCATAAAATAGAGGTTCAAAAAAGCGTGGGCTACCTTCCTGAGCACAATCCGCTTTATCCTGACATGTATGTAAAAGAGTACCTTGCTTTTAACGCATCGGTTTATGGAGTGGACAAAGACCGTATTGATGAGGTGATTGAGATGACGGGGTTAACACCCGAAGCG
>JAGQZG010000123.1 GCA_020435705.1 Mangrovimonas sp. | reverse complement strand
GTAACAAACTCTTCCTTGAACGTACTCTTGCCATCTACTTCAAAAACAGCTTGGGTTAATTGCAAAGCCAATGCCTCCAACTGGACCCTATTCACATCGGCCCAACGCATTTCGATCAAAATACCGGAGGCCAAAACCAACTGTTGCCACAACCGTTTGGGCAAATCAAATTGGGATGCACTGAAAATGGTTTTCTTCCCTAAATTTTGTTTGAAATTTTTGAGCACTTCCAGACAATCTTCAAATGCTATTTTCACAAAGTTGATTTCTATTTTAAACTGATAATTCCTCTCGGCCAATTCCAAAGCCCCAAAAGCCGACAATTTCAAAATAGCTGGTGCACTTAAGCCCCAATGCGTAATGAGCAAAGGCCCCGAAGACTGCAAATCACTGCCCAACACTTTCACCTCAACATCTTGCGCCACAACCCCTGGAATCTCTTTGATTCTTGAATCATTAATGTTGAATGTAAACAAGGATGGTACTGGTTTTACGATGGAATGCCCCAATGTTTCTAAAATTTTCCAGAATTTCACACTACTGCCCGTAGCTATTAAGAGTTTTTCCGAAGCCAATTCCTGGTCTTGCGTTTGAATTAAAAACGGCCCTGACTTGGAAATAGTTTTAACGGTTTGGCTGTAGAAAATTTTAACACCCAAGCGCTTTGCTTCGCTTAAAAAACAATCAATAATGGTTTGTGATGAATTGGTTACCGGAAACATCCGGCCATCTTCTTCTATCTTGAGTTCTACACCCCGCTTTGAAAACCATTCAATGGTGTCTCCCGTCATGAAAGAATGAAAAGGCCCCAATAATTCTTTTTCCCCACGAGGATAGTTTTTGGTTAATTCTTGCGGGATGAATTCGGCATGGGTTACATTGCAGCGTCCGCCTCCCGACACCTTGACTTTTTGAAGCCCTTCTTTGTTTTTTTCCAAAATGGCAACAGACAGTTCCCGATTCCTTTCAGCTATATTAATAGCTGCAAAAAAACCCGCAGCTCCACCACCAATTATGAGCACATCATATGTTTTCATGATTCTTTGGGACGCATCAACCCTTCTTGCGCCACAGAAGCTACCAACCTCCCGTCTCTGGTAAAAATATTGCCTTTGGCAAAACCCCTGGCATTATTGGCATTGGGAGATTCAATGGAAAAAAGCATCCAGTCGTTTAAATCAAAATCACGAAAATACCACATGGAATGGTCCAAACTAGCCATTTGGGTATTGCTGTAATTGGCTACACTGGCATGTGGATGCAAGGTGGCTGTTAGAATATTATAATCGGATACATAAGTGAGCAATTGGTATTTCAAATCCCTTGTGAGCTCAGGGATATCGCCTTTGAATTTGAACCAAACTTCCAAATTTGGCTCAAGATCCTGTCTTTCCAAGGGGTTGTTTATCTGAACCGGCTTGAAGTCAATAGGCCTTTCAATCTCAAAAAAATACTTGACACTTTTAGGAAGGAAATCTCCCATTTGTTGCAAAATATCCTCCCAACTCATTAGCTTTTCCGGTTGGGGAATGTCTTTCTTAAATTCAATTTGGTGGTCGTAGCCCTTTTCCTCTTTATGAAACGATGCCGAGAGTATAAAAATGGTTTTCGTTTCTTGCTTGGCGGTGACTCTTCTCGTTGAAAAACTTCCGCCATCACGAATAACCTCAACATGATAAACTATGGGCAACTCCAGATTACCTGGCTCCAGAAAATAGGCATGCATAGAATGCAAATTCCTATTGTTATGAATAGTCCTATAGGCTGCATTAAGAGCTTGTGCCAGCACTTGCCCACCAAAAACATTGGGACTACCCACTGTAGCACTCACCCCAGAAAACGTATGGGAATTGATTTGATCTAAGTGCAGGATATCAATTAAATCGGAGATTGTTTTCATAGTTGTCTAATGAGGTTTAAAACTAATCATCTTAGTAGAGATAATCAATTTTAGTTTTACCTTTTACCAAAATTAACTGTCAAGAACTGCAAGACAACATGGAGCAACCTACTTTATGCCTTGCCCAATCCGGTCGTTTGGCAAACCATTTCTCATATTCGGGTTGTTCATCATAAGGCTTTTTTAAAAGGGTGAAAAGCTCGTCAAGTAAACCATAATCCTCTTTATCAGCAGCATCAATGGCTAGTTGCGCCATATAATTCCGAAGTACATATTTGGGATTGGTTTTATTCATTTTTGTTTTTCTTTCCATATCCGAAAGCGTTTCCTTTTGCAACAATAGTGTATAAGATTGAAACCATGCTTCCCATCTGTTTTTGATATTTCCGGAAATTTCATCTTGTGCGTAAAAAGCTTTTTTCACGACTTCCAATCCGTTTTGAGCCTTGGATTTCTCAACATCGCCTAAAAGACGAAAGAAAATAGTCATATCCGTTTCTGAAAGATGTAACACATTTTCCAGTTCGTTTATAAGTTCCGATGTCGTTTCATCTTCAGAAAAAAGTCCAAGCTTTGCTTTCATCATATGGTGAAACGCTTGCTGGTATTGTTTTTTAAAGTCGTTGAGAATTTGCTCAAATCCTTCGGCTTCTTCTACTAGAGGATACAGGGCATTTGCCAACTGAAAGAGATTCCAGTGTACAATACTGGGTTGGGCTCCAAAACGATAGCGTTTAAACTCCCTGTCGGTAGTATTGGGCGTCCACCCATGGTCGTAACCTTCCAGCCAGCCATACGGCCCGTAATCAATAGTCAACCCCAGAATGGACATGTTATCGGTATTCAAGACACCATGAACAAACCCAACCCGCTGCCAGTGCATAACCAAATCCAAGGAACGTTTGGCAACAGTTTCAAAAAACTTCAGATAGGTTTCTTTAGAGGGCTTATCGAGCTCGGGGAAATGGTGTTTAATCGTAAAATCGACTAAAGTTTTCAAAGTTTCAACATCATTTCTAGCAGCAAAAATTTCGTAATTCCCAAACCTCAAAAAAGTAGGCGACACTCTACAAACAATGGCCCCTTTTTCATACTCAGGATGCCCATCATACATGACATCCCTAAGAACCTGATCTCCCGTAAGTACCAATGATAGTGCCCTTGTTGTGGGCACACCCAAATGGTACATGGCTTCACTGCACAAATACTCCCTAATGGAAGAGCGTAATACCGCCAAACCGTCGGCTGAACGGGAATAAGGCGTAGGTCCAGCGCCTTTCAATTGTAACATCCAATGCTTTCCTTGACTCTCTACTTCACCTAAATTGATGGCACGGCCATCACCCAATTGCCCTGCCCAATGCCCAAATTGGTGCCCTCCATAGCACATGGCAAAAGGCTTGGAGTTAGGCAAAACACTATCACCTGAAACCATTTTTAAGAATTCCAATGAGTTGGCTGCTTCTTCTGAAATCCCGAGTTCAGCCAACATTTCAGGGGAGACGTGGAGTACCTTTGGATTAGAAGTTTTTTTGGGGAAAACCCAAGAAAAACAGGCTTGTTCAACCTGCCTACGATAGTTTTCCGGTACGGGATCGGCAGGCAATGCTTCCGTAAATCTATTATTTAACTTCAGTTTAAATGACATTCACTAACTTTTCAGCTTATCGGCATACAATTTTCTGAATTTAGACAATTTAGGGGAAATGACCATACTGCAATAGCCTTCGGCAGTATTATTTGCGTAATAATTTTGATGATACTCTTCGGCTTCAAAGAAATTAATCAGCGGACTGATTTCGGTCACGATGAGGTTATCAAAATATTTTGAGAGTTCCGCCACTACCTCTTGCGCTATTTCTTTCTGATTTTCGTCATGGTAAAAAACTACAGAACGGTATTGTGTCCCAACATCTGCACCTTGTTTATTAAGGGTTGTAGGATCGTGGGTGGTCATGAAAATAACGAGCAATTCTTCATAGGAAACTATCTCGGGATTAAAGGTTATCTGTATAACTTCGGCATGACCCGTGAGCCCAGAACACACTTCTCGATAGGTGGGTTTCCCTGGAACGTTACCACCACTGTAGCCTGAAACCACTTTTTCGACGCCATTGACTTCGTTAAAAACAGCTTCGGTGCACCAAAAACAGCCACCACCAACAGTCATTATTTCATTATGATTTGCCATATATCAATTCTCCTTTTGCAAAGTTAAAGACTCCGAGTTGATACAATAACGCAGGCCACTAGGCTCTGGGCCATCAGGGAATACATGCCCCAAATGGGCATCGCAAACATTGCACATCACTTCTACCCGAACCATACCGTAGGCAGTATCCTTTTCATACTTAATAGCGTTATCTTGCACCGGTTGGGTAAAACTTGGCCATCCTGTACCCGAATTGAACTTTATAGTTGAATCGAACAAAGGCGTACCGCAGCATACACAACTGTATTTACCCGCTTCATGAGAGTGACAAAATTGACCAGTTCCGGCCATTTCAGTCCCTTTCTTTCTGGTTATTCTAAATTGTTCATGGGTAAGTATTGCACGCCATTCTTCATCAGTCTTCTCTATGCGCCTCTCCGGTTTTGGATTACCTTTCGTCGCAAAGGCCATAACATTTTTCCACACTAGCATATTACTTTTTGGTTTAAAATTAATCAATTTGGAAAGATTAGTCGGCCAAGTCACGTGGTTATTACAAGGGCTAAATTCACTTAGAGTGAATAATTTTCATTAAATTCACAATTCCTGAAAAATTTCTGGGACAAAAAAGTGCTATGTCAGGTCTAAAAAGAAGCTTATTTCATAACCTATTTGGGCTAAATCTTTTATTGGCTCTGTGCTTTTTACAACCCTACATTTCCAAGGCTTCCGTTTTTGATTTCAATTTAACGGTAACCAGCAGTGATGAGACATGCCTAGGGAATGGAGCCATCCAAATGTCTGTTTCCAACACAACGCCTGGCTCGACCATATTTTACGATCTGTATCTTTTACCCGACAGCACCAATTCAATAGCCCAAACGACTTCCAACGAATTTAGCAGCCTACAAGCAGGAAACTACAGAGTGATGGCAACCGAGGTTATCAACGGGAATGAAACCACGCAATTTCAAGATGTTACAATTGAAAACCTTAGCGAACAACTAGACTATACGATATCCCATTCTACCGTTTCAGATTGCGACAGCACCGGTGTACTAACCGTAAATATTTCCTCTGGAAATCCCGTGACTTATGAAATTGTTTCCGGCCCTGTTACTGCAGGTCCACAAGCCAACAATGTTTTTACCAATTTACCCTCGGGAACTTATGTGATAAGGGTTTATGACAACTGTAATGATGCGGTTACCAAAACCTACACGATGGTCTTGGAAACAAATAATCTTGGCGTTTCCGAAAGTGCCCTTCCTAATATTTACGACTCGTGTGATAGCGTGACTATTTCCAATTCTGTCACCACCAATAATGGAAATGATATTATTTATCCCTTGGACGTGACCTATACCATTTTCCCACCAGATGGCTCTCCAGATATCACTTTCAATCAGGCAATAAGCAGTGACGCACCACTTAGTTTTGTATTAAACCAAACCATTCCGCTATTTGGCAATGATATTTTCAATGTTTCGGTGAGCATTATGGATCAATGTGGAAATGTTTTTGAATCAGAAACCGAGATTGATCCAAACCCCAAAGTTGTTTTAAATGATGTTGATGGGTTATGCGGCAAATACCTTCAAGCTATCTTTAGTGGGTACTTTCCGCCCTATACGATTAATTTTATTGATGCTCCTACTGATTTTATCCCTGCGGATTACAATGCCGATTACCCAGGGCCGTTTAGTGAGAGCCTTAACTATTTTGGCGACGATGAAAACCCGGTACCTGAAGGGCTTTATATGATTGAAATTGTGGATTCCTGCGGAAGAACCGTAACTAAATCCATTGAGATTGTTAATGAACCTGTTGAGCCCGTTTTTACTTCCATAAATACAGGATGTGATACTACCGTTGGGCAAATAACCATTAGCATTCCCGACAGAACCATTGTTTTGGCTCAAATAACCGCAGCACCTGTGACCTTTCAGGAAACATTACCCTTTGACATTACTGATTTTGTAATAGAAAACAATGAAGACACACTAAGCGTTACCAATCTTCCCGTTGGAGACTATATTGTTTATATTCTGGATGATTGTGGTTACGAATATGATATTGAAATTTCTGTTCCAGAGTTTATACTGCAAGACCTTTTCCCTATTTCCAGACCCGATTGCAATGCCGAAACAGGCTCCCTGAGTCTTTTTAGTCCCAATGGCAAACTGGAAACCGTTGTTATTACCTCAGGTCCTTCAAGTTATTCCGAGAGCTTTCCTGTAGATGTAAGCAATTCTATAAATTCCAATGGCGGACTTTATCTTTTTGAATTACCAGAAGGGAATTACGCCCTTAGCACTACGGATATTTGCGGAAATCAAATATCTCTGGATGTTCTGATAAGTGCCTACCAACCAACGCCTTTCGCTTATAATTTAACACGAAATTGCGGCTCTTTTAACATTGAAGTTTTTGACAATGATCCAACGGTTACAGGGCAAACCTACTGGTTTCAAAAGTACTATCCGTCTTCCAACAGTTGGGGGCATCCAAATACAGGCGTGCTTTACACCGAAGGCAATTTACCCAATACCAATAACGCCATTCAACTTTTTAACGAAACCCCTATTCTCAATATCTTTCTAACGGGCGATTTCAGAATAATTAAAGCCTTTCAATCATTTAATGACAGTAGCAACCCCAATAGTTATTGTTTGGATTCTTTTGAGCCTTTCACCATTTCCGAAAACCTAATCATTTCCGGAATTTACAACCTAGACTGTGAGAATACTGGAATAAATGATATTGTTATTGATGCAGTAGGAGTCCAACCTTTTAATTTTTCAATTGTTTCACCTATTTCTTTGGATAATGGAGACAATAATATTTTTTCTGATCTGGCCGATGGTATTTATGAAATTAAAGTGGAAGATGCCTGTGGCAACATTGAAAACATCACTCTCAACACAGAGAATTTATTGCCTCTAGCAAGAGCTTACCAACCTGAAGATTTATTTGTTTGTTCCGAAAATGGTAGCTCATCTTCCGTTTTTGATTTATCTTCACAAAACACCCAAATTTTAGGCTCCCAAAATCCTGACAATTACCTCATTACTTTTTACACCTCACAGGTCAATGCCAATGCTGGAATTAATTCGGTAAACCCAACGGTCTATACCAACACGTCCAATCCTCAAACTATCTATGCTAGAATTGATCATAAAACGATTGCCCTTTGTTATTCAACTACCTCATTTCTGTTACGTGTTGGCACTTATCCTGATGTTTCAGACTCCATAGAAGCTTTTATGTGTGAAGGAGAAACGGCGACGCTTACGGCGCCTTCAGGATATTTGTATGAATGGTCTACCGGAGAAACCACTCAATCTATTGCCATAGATACTGGTGGCAGTTATTCCGTTACCATAAAAAACAGCTATGGTAATTTTAATTGTGATGCCGTTCAAACATTTACGGTAACCAGTTCCAGTAGTGCCACCATTAACGACGTTGCAGTTACTGATTGGACTTCTAATGACAACTCCATCACCGTGAGTGCTTCTGGCCCTGGAAACTATGTTTATTCATTAGATGGTGTTCATTATCAAGAAGAGCCCGTTTTCACAAATTTAACACCAGGTGAGTACACGGTATATGTGATGGATGTATATGGTTGTGGCATTGTTACCGAAACTGTTGCCATTTTAAACTACCCCAAATTCTTCACTCCCAATGGCGACAATTTTAATGACACTTGGCACATTAACAATGCGGGTTACGAACCGGAATTGGAAGT
>JAGQZG010000122.1 GCA_020435705.1 Mangrovimonas sp. | reverse complement strand
TGTACGTAGCATTATCCTATGATCACAGAATTATTGATGGTCGTGAATCCGTTGGGTTCTTGGTAGCTGTGAAAGAAGCTCTTGAAAACCCGGTAGAATTACTCATGAACAACGATGTAAAAAAAGCATTGGAACTATAATACATTAAGACTTAACATCAAAAAAGGGTGGCATTTTCATGCCGCCCTTTTTTGATTAAGAAACTAACTAACTAAAATAACAAACCATAAGGTTTATAGAAATAACAATAATTACGAGTATAATGAGTCCTACGTAAAGGAGTTTATAGTTTTGGTTTGTATTCACATCCATTAGATTTGAGATAAACTTTTTTTAGCGACTACCAAACCCTCTGCATACATTTTTTAAATATGCAGAGGCGTTAAGCAGTCATAACTCTGATTAATAGCGTTGTAAAATTAGGCTTAATACAGCAGAAAAAAAATACGTGCTACTACGTATTTTTCAGATATTCTTTATTGAGATTTGCCCAAACCATTAAGGCACCTCTGGCCGATCCCAATTTAAGTTTTGTAACTATATTACTACGATGTTTTTCAACGGTTCGTATTGATATTGATAAGTTGTCGGCAATATCTTGACTGCTTTTATTTTCTGAAAGTAACTGTACAACAAGTCTTTCGGTTTTGGTCAATTCTTCGAGAATTTCAGGGTTCTTGAAATTTTTACTTAAGTAGTTAGCAATCTCCTCACTAAAATAAGGGATGCCACGGTTCACACTTTCTAGGCAAGCTTCAATTTCCTCAATGGCAAATTCTTTTAGTATATAACCATAGATACCCAATTCCTGAGCCTTGTCGTAAAGCTCTTCTTCCTTATCAAAAGTTATGAGGATTATCTTGGTATCTAAATTATTTTTGGCACATTCTTCAGCAATTTCAATACCTGTTTTATGAGGCATTCTTATATCCAGGATGGCAATGCTTGGTTTTAGTTTAACAATGAGATTATAGGCGCTTTGCCCATCTTGAGCACTTCCAATAATATCATAACCTCTTGATTTCAAAAAATCATTAAGGCCTCTTAACATTAACGGGTGATCATCAGCTATTACAATGGTAGATTTCAAAAGGGATATTATGTTTGAAAAAAATTAGAGTTTAAGATATAAATATTTCCGTTCGTAGTCAATGATAGCCTTGGATTTTTTTAAAATATCGGCACCGATAATGCCGTCAACTGGGTCGGCATTTTGGCTCATAAGGCCTTGATTAACATGCATCATGTTAAAGAGTATTAATGGAGCTTTTTCATGTTTCCACTTACCAATTCTTATTTTGTTTTTTTGGGAAAGTTGAGTTTGCATGTTGGAAGCTCCGGCACCAGTAGCCTTAATGTGAGAGTCTTCAACGTCAAGATTAAATGTACTGGCTGCTTCAAAGCCTACACAGGAACTGGATGCACCGGTGTCTAATATAAAACGTCCTTTAACACCATTAACGGTAGCCTTGATTTCAAAATGGTTGGTGGCATTTCTTTTAAGCTTTACTTTGGTGTAGCCTCGTTCCAATAAAAAATCCTGTAGTGTGTCCATAAAGGTTTCTTTTTGCAAATATATCTTATATAAATCAATTATTTTTACAGCATGATTATAACCGATACCCATACACATCTTTATAGTGAAGCTTTTGACGAAGACAGGGAAAAGATGATGCAGCGCGCTTTGCGTGGTGGTATTTCCCGTTTTTTTGTTCCAGCCATTGACTCAACCTATACTCAAGCTATGCTGGATCTTGAGGCTGGCTATCCGGACAATGTTTTTTTAATGATGGGATTGCACCCTACACATGTAAAAGAAAATTACAAAGACGAATTAAGTAAGGTAGAATCATGGTTGTCTCAGCGACATTTTTATGCCGTTGGAGAAATAGGAATTGATCTTTATTGGGATAAGACAACTTTAGATATTCAAATAGAGGCATTTAAGCGCCAAATTGCTTTGGCCAAACAGTACAAGCTTCCCATAGTTATACATTGTAGGGAATCGTTTGACGAAATATTTGAAGTTCTGGAAAGTGAAAAAGACGAAAGGCTTTTTGGTATTTTCCATTGCTTCACTGGAACTTTGGAGCAAGCACAACAAGCAATAAGTTACAATATGAAATTGGGAGTAGGAGGTGTGGTGACTTTCAAAAATGGTAAGATAGATCAGTTCCTTAAGGAGATTGATTTAAAGCATATAGTTTTGGAAACCGATTCACCTTACCTGGCACCGGTTCCTTACAGAGGAAAACGAAACGAGAGCAGTTACATTCTTCAGGTACTAGATAAACTTGCTGAAATTTATAACGTAGATAGAGCGCATATTGCGAAGGTGACTACCGAAAACTCTAAAGACGTATTTGGAATCTAAAATGAAAGAAACAAAAGCCAAGATACTATTGATTTATACCGGAGGTACTATCGGGATGATCAAAGATGCCGATACGGGAGCATTGAAAGCCTTCGATTTTAAAAACTTGCTCAAGCGCATTCCGGAGTTGAAGCTACTGGATTGCAAGATAGAAACCGTTTCTTTTGGAAAACCTATTGATTCCAGTAATATGAATCCCAAATATTGGGTAAATATGGTTGAGATTATTGAGTCTAACTATAGCTTCTATGACGGTTTTGTAATTCTTCATGGAAGCGATACTATGAGCTATACGGCTTCTGCGTTAAGTTTTATGTTGGAAAATTTGGGCAAGCCGGTGATTCTTACAGGCTCACAATTACCTATAGGCGATTTAAGGACCGACGCCAAAGAGAACCTAATTACTTCCATACAAATAGCATCATTGCTGGAAAATGGTAAGCCCGTTATCAAGGAGGTGTGTCTTTATTTTGAATACAAACTTTATAGAGGCAATAGAACTACGAAGATAAATGCCGAGCATTTTGAGGCGTTTGACTCGTTAAACTACCCGCTATTGGCAGAATCTGGCGTGCACATTACTGTCAACAAAGAGTATTTGCTGAAATTAAATACCAGGAAAACCTTTAAGGTGCATAAGGTTTTGGATGAAAACATAGCATTAATCAAGCTTTTTCCAGGGATATCCAACCACGTAGTAACCTCAATATTGAACATACCTTATTTAAAAGGAGTCATACTTGAAACCTATGGCGCTGGAAATACGACTACTGAAACCTGGTTTGTAAACGCATTGCAAAAGGCCGTTTCAAAAGGCCTGATTATCGTAAATGTCACACAGTGTTCGGGCGGCAGCGTTATCATGGGGCAATATGAAACCAGTAAGCACTTGAAAGAGATAGGGATTATATCTGGAAAAGATATAACAACCGAAGCGGCACTGGCCAAACTTATGTATTTGCTCGGACAAGGAGTAAAACCTAAGATATTCAAAACCATATACGAAACATCCTTGCGTGGAGAAATGTCATAAAATTAACTTGCAAAATTTTAACGTTTGAAGTTTTTTTCGTTATTTGACCCCGCTTTTAATTAAAGCAAACTAAAAACAGAGAGGTGTCCGAGTGGTCGAAGGAGCACGCCTGGAAAGTGTGTATACGCCAAAAGCGTATCGAGGGTTCGAATCCCTTCCTCTCTGCTGTTTTTTTGCTTTTAATTACACATTTTTTTATATCTTTAAACACTTTAACTAATAAAATTAAGATCTAACACAATGAAAAGATTATTTTCTATCCTAGCCATTGCTGGTTTTATGGCGTTCGGAACGATTAACGCAACTACAAATGCAAATACTGCTTCAACTGCAGTTGCTACTACAATTCAAGATGATGCTGCCGCTGCTGCCGACGACGCTACTGCTGCAGATGAAACATTTACCCAAAACGTTAAAAAGAGATTTATTGAAGGAGGTCCATTCTTCATGGGAATCGTACTTTTATGTTTAATTCTAGGTTTGGCAATAGCTATTGAGAGAATTATCTTTTTGAACTTATCAACTACCAATTCCAAAAAATTAATCGGCAATGTTGAAGACGCTCTTCAATCTGGTGGTGTAGAAGCTGCTAAAGAAGTTTGCCGTAACACTAAAGGCCCTGTTGCTTCAATATTCTACCAAGGTTTGGATAGAGTAGACGAAGGTCTAGACTCTGCTGAAAAAGCTGTTGTAGCTTACGGTGGTGTTCAAATGGGACAATTAGAGAAAAACGTTTCTTGGATTTCTTTGTTCATCGCCTTGGCACCAATGTTAGGGTTCATGGGAACGGTATTAGGTATGATTGACGCCTTCGATAGAATTGAAGCTGCTGGTGACATGCAACCATCTTTGGTGGCACGTGGTATCAAAATCGCATTATTAACAACCGTATTCGGTTTGATCGTAGCTATCATCCTTCAAATTTTCTACAACTACATCATTGCGAAAATAGATAGCATTGTTAACGATATGGAAGATGCTTCTATCTCATTGATGGACCTATTGGTAAGAAACAAAAAATAAAACCGATCTTTTAAGAAACGTATTATGAATTTACAAAAGATAACAAAAATAATTGTAGCCGTCATTGGCGTTATTGCATTCTTCTTCTTAGTTAGAATACTAATGTTGGGAGATGATGCAATCGCAAATGATGTAACCAATCAAGGTGTTGTATCCTCTTTTATAACCCTTGGCTATGTAGTCTTTGCGATTACTGCTGCAGTTACCATTCTATTTTCATTAATCAATCTGATTACTCATCCTAATAAATTGAAAGAAGCCCTTGTTTCAGTGGTGATTTTTGGAGTCATCATTGCCATTGCCTACTTTATGTCAACTGGTAAAGAAACAGATTTAGGAGATGGCAATACACTGTCTGAATCTGGATCAAAGTGGGTTGAAACAGGTATTAGAGCTTTCTACTTTTTAGTAGTAATCGCTATTGGAACAATGATTTGGGGTGGAGTTAAAAAAGTATTAAGCAGATAACCTATGGCAAAACGAGCAGCACCGGAAGTGAACGCAGGCTCAATGGCAGACATTGCCTTTTTGTTGTTAATCTTTTTCTTGGTTACAACAACCATAGAGCTTGACTCCGGATTGAACAGAAAACTCCCTCCAATTGAAGAAACGGAACCTCCTATTATTAAGGAGAAAAACATCTTCCAATTGCAGGTGAATAGAAATAACGACCTTTTCTTGAAAACAGGAGGGGATGAAAAAATAATTGAATTAAAAGACTTGAGGAAGGCCGCTATTGATTTCTTGGATAACGGAGCTGGACAAGGCCCCGACAAGTGTGATTACTGTCAAGGGAAAAAGAATCCTAGATCCTCAGATAACTTTGATAAAGCAATTATTTCCCTACAAAGTGATCGTGCCACAAAGTACGACACATATATTGCTGTTTCCAATGAAATAATAGCCGCTTACAATACGCTTAGAGACCGTGAGTTTAAGCGCATGTTTCCTAGTGAAAAAGTAACTTATGTAGAAGCAGAAAAGGAATATGCTGATCCAAGAACTTCTGACGCAAGAAAAGAAAAGTTGAAAGAGAGACTAGAGAAAATCAAACTATTGATTCCTCAAAAATTCTCTGAAGCAGAACCTAAGTCTAATAATTAGAAACGTAAATACCATGTCTAAATTTAAAAAGAAAAAAGGAGGCGACTTACCAGCTATCTCTACAGCATCTTTACCAGATATTGTATTTATGCTTCTGTTCTTCTTCATGGTTGCAACCGTTATGAGGGAAACCTCTCTGAAAGTGGCTAATAAGCTTCCAGTTGCTGACCAAGTTGAGAAACTAGATAAAAAGAATCCAATAAGTTATATTTATGCTGGAAAGCCAAGCGCTAACTATAAGTCTTTTGGTACTGAACCTCGCATTCAGCTTAATGATAAATTTGCTGATGTGAAGGATATCGCTCCTTTTATAGCTGCCGAAAGAGCCGCATTAAGAGAAGAGTTAGTACCTTTCTTAACGGTGGCACTTAAAGTGGACGGAGAAACCAATATGGGACTTGTTAGTGATATAAAGCAAGAACTTAGAAAAGTGAATGCTCTTAAAATTAATTACACAACAAGAAAAGGAGATCCATTGGCTCCTAAGTAAGAAATTTTAATCTTAATTTTATAAAAGCGTTTTGTATTTCAAAACGCTTTTTTTGTTAATTAGATACTGGAATTGTAAATTTAAAGTACCATAACAAAATTCATGAAGTATAACCTTTTCTTAGCTCTTGTTTTAGGCCTAACATTTTATATTGTTCAAGGACAAGAAGATCAAGCGGTAGATAGTTTGGAGCTATACAAATATTATAGAGAAGATCAATTTTATGTTGGGGGCGGTTACACATTGCTGGCAAACAAGCCTAAGAATTTATCCCAAAGTGGTTTTTCAAGTTTTATAAATCTTGGATTTATAAGGGATATACCTATTAATGATAAAAGAAATTTTGGTGTTGGGTTAGGTCTTGGTTATGCACTTAATTCTGTTAACCAAAACATGCTTATAGGCAAGGGAGAGACTGGTGAATATGAATACATCATACTCTCTGAAGCCGATATTAATTACTCAAAAAACAAATTTCAAATGCATATACTGGAAGTCCCATTTGAAATTCGTTGGCGCACATCTACCCCATTAAAGCATGAGTTTGTAAGGGTATATTTGGGATTTAAAGCTGGGTATGTATTTGCAACAAGATCTGTTTTCAAAAATAGTGAAGGTACCGAAAAACACAAAGGCATAAAAGATTTCAATTCGATGCAATATGGCTTGACATTAAGTGCTGGCTACAATACCTGGAATGCCCATATTTATTACGGACTTAATCCTGTGTTTGAAAACGGAATACTTACTTCAAATGGTGAAAAAATAAACATGAGGACCGTAAGGATTGGTCTCATGTTTTACTTGTTATAACCAATAATTTACCATAATCAACTGCGGAAGAACACCTATAAAGAGCCCAATGACCAACTCTTTCACATTGTGCGCTCCCATATGAAGTCTCGAGGTAGCCGTTGCGCCTGTCACAATACTCAATAAAGCAAGGGTCCCATTGATGTCTTTGCTGAAATGGATACTAAGCGCAATAAAAAACATGAAAACTCCACCCAAAGCAATCATATGGATACTGGCTTTAAATTTTAATAAAGCCAAAATGAGACACGCTAAATTTGAAATTAAAATACCCGTAAAAAAGCCATAGAGCTCAACGAATTCGTAAGCAGAGAAGACTTTTCTGAGCATCAAAAAAACAATAATACTATTGATTAAAAGTGGAATAATGCGCTCTTGAGTTGTTTTAAGAAAAATACTTTGCACACGGCCAATATTCTTTAATAAAAAATACAGAAGTATGGGTAGTAAAAACGTAAGAATTGATGTTGAAACTAATTTGGCCCAGATAATTTCTATAGGAATATCCCTGGGAGACTTTGAAAAGTAAAAGGCCACACCCAGTAAAGGCATGAATACGGGGTGAAAAATATAGGAAAAGCTTTTAAGAATAAAATTCTTCATTATATTTTTTTACGAAGTCTAGCCACCGGAATGTCCAATTGCTCTCGGTACTTTGCAACAGTTCGTCTGGCTATGGGATAGCCTTTATCCTTGAGTATTTTAGCCAAAGCATCATCGGTCAAGGGCTTTCGTTTATTCTCTTCTTCAATTACGGTTTCCAAAATTTTCTTGATTTCTCTAGTCGAAACATCCTCACCTTGATCATTTTTCATGGCTTCAGAAAAGAAATCTTTAATAAGCTTGGTACCATAAGGCGTATCTACATATTTACTATTGGCAACCCGTGAAACCGTAGAAACATCCATGTCTATTTCATCGGCAATATCTTTCAAGATCATAGGGCGGAGCTTACGCTCATCACCAGTGAGAAAATATTCCTTTTGGTAATGCATAATGGCGCTCATGGTCACAAAAAGGGTTTG
>JAGQZG010000121.1 GCA_020435705.1 Mangrovimonas sp. | reverse complement strand
CATCCGTTTTGATGAAACTGAAGTTCCAGAATTTTCCATGGACATTTATGGAACAGGATTGTACCCAACGGAGGAAACATTCAAGTATCCAAAAGCAGGAGAGAAAAACTCGTTGGTTTCGCTTCATATCTATGATTTTAAAAATGATAAAACCAAGGAAGTTGAAGTGAATAAGCCTTACAGTGATTTCTACATTCCAAGAATTAAATGGACTAACGATTCTAATGTGCTAAGTGCCCAGTACATGAACAGGCATCAAAATGAGTTGGATTTATGGCTGATCAATGCTAAAGACCATACTTCTGAACTTGCCCTTGAAGAACGAGATGAGGCCTATGTTGATATTACGGATAATCTTACGTTTCTAAAAGACAATAGCTTTATCTGGACTAGCGAAAAAGACGGGTACAACCATATTTACCATTATGACAAGCACGGCAAACTTATCAATCAAGTTACCAAAGGCAATTGGGAAGTTACCAATTACTACGGTTTTGATGAGAAAAATGATAGGATTTTCTATCAGTCGGTTGAAAATGGTTCCATTAATCGTGATGTTTATTCCATCAAACTGAATGGGCGGGATAAAGAACGTTTGACCAAAAGCGAGGGTACCAATAATGCGTCTTTTAGCGCCGATTTCTCCTATTTTATCAATACTTATTCCAGTGCTACCACACCACCGGAATACACGTTGAATAGTGCAGCATCGGGTAATTTGATCAAGAGCATTAAGGACAACGATGCCCTTTCCCAAAAACTTTCAGAATACAAAACCTCGGTTAAAGAATTCAGCACCATCAACATTAATGGTTACGACATGAATATGTGGATGATTAAACCGGCCGATTTTGATGAGACCAAAAAATATCCACTTTTCTTATACCAATATTCCGGTCCAGGCTCACAAACCGTGTCCAATAGTTGGAATGGTTCCAACGATTACTGGTTTCAAAATTTGGCACAGCAAGGTTATATCATTGCTTGCGTAGACGGTCGTGGTACGGGTTACAAAGGAGCCAAGTTTAAAAAAATCACCCAAAATCAATTGGGGAAATACGAGGTTGAAGATCAAATAGCCGCAGCTAAAAAGCTTGGAGAACTTCCTTATATAGATGAAACAAGAATAGGTATTTGGGGCTGGAGTTATGGTGGTTTTATGAGTAGCAACTGTTTGTTTCAAGGCAACGACGTCTTTAAGATGGCAATCGCAGTGGCACCTGTAACGAGTTGGCGATTTTATGACACGGTTTATACCGAACGCTATCTAACCACGCCGCAAGAAAACCCTTCAGGATATGATGATAATTCACCGTTGAGCCATGTTGATAAGCTAAAAGGTGATTTTCTATTGATTCACGGATCGGCAGATGACAATGTTCATTTGCAAAACACTATGCGATTGGTTGAAGCCTTGGTACAAGCCGACAAGCAATTTGATTGGGGCATTTATACCGATGACAACCACGGGATTTACGGAGGTAATACACGACTTCATCTGTATAAAAAAATGACCAATTTTATCAATAGAACTTTAGGCGATAAAATTGAAAAGAACGAGACTAAAGAAGAGAAGACAGTAGAAATTAAAGGCTAACTAACACTTAAAATAACTAAATAACACTCTATATGGATTTTGTATTAGGATTATTGATTGTAGGATGGGTTTTTTGTCTCATTTGGATACCACTAGTTATAAAGGCCAATTGGAAAACGCATCCTAGAGCGCTTTTTGTTTGCTTCTTTGCTGAAATGTGGGAGCGTTTCTCTTACTACGGTATGCGAGCCTTGCTAACCCTTTATATGGTAAAGGTTGTTTTTCAAGAAATTTCCAGTGGTGAGGCCGATGTTAAATCCCTCGCTATTTATGGATCCTATACAGCGTCTATTTATTTGGGGCCTATTATTGGTGGTATGATGGCCGATAAATTTCTGGGCTTTAGAAAGGCTATTATTTTAGGAGGTGTTCTCATTAGTATTGGGCACATTGTTCTGGCGGCCCAAGGGTTGGTTGCCGAAACCAATGAACTGTTCTTTTTTATTGCACTCTCATTTATTGTGGTAGGAACGGGATATTTTAAACCTAATATATCGAGTTTCTTAGGGAAGTTTTACGAGCAAGATGATATTCGAAAGGATTCAGCTTACAATATTTTTTATATGGGGATAAACGTAGGTGCTTTTCTTTCAGCGTTAACCTGTGGTTATTTAGGTGAAGAAGTTGGCTGGCATTGGGGATTTGGCCTTGCGGGAATAGGAATGATTGTTGGTCTTATTGTTTTCTGGATTAATTTGAAACATTTTGGAGACGAAGGTCGTGTGCCAAATAAAAAGAATGATGCAAAATCTATTTTAGGAAGCATTAGCCTTAATAATGTCATTATACTTTTAAGCTTTATAGCCGTGCCGTTATGGGCAACATTGTTCAATTATGACATGGTGTTTAAATACGGGTTAACGGGAATCACTGTGGCTGTATTGGCCTATTTGATTTATCTCAGCACTAAATATGAAAATGGATCTCGCCTATTGGTGGTTTTGATTCTCTTTTTATTTCATGCCATGTTTTGGGCCTTGTTTGAACAGGCGGGTGGTTCACTCACTCTAATTACCGATCGTTTTGTAGACCGAACCATGGGAAGTTCTGAAATACCAGCCTCCCAATTTCAAGCCTTAAATGCCTTTTTCATCATCATTTTTGCACCAGCTTATTCCTGGTTATGGATTAAACTTAATAAACTTAAAATGGAGCCTAGTACACCGTTGAAGTTTGTTTATTCTTTGGTCTTGTTAGCTGTTGGATTCTTGATTATTGTTTTAGGGGCTAAATCGGCAATGGCATCTGGGCAAAAGATCATGGTTTGGGTTATCATTTTGATGTATATGTTCCACACTTTAGGTGAGTTATGTTTGTCACCTGTAGGATTGTCAATGATTACCAAACTATCACCACCTGATATTGTAGGATTTACGATGGGGGTTTGGTTTTTATCATATTCAGTAGGTAATAAAATGGCCACCGAAATAGGCAAGAGAATAAGTACTGGCGATTTGCAGGATAATGCCTCTATGTCAGATCAAATAAGTCCGTATGTTGATGTATATCTGCAATGGGGAGTTTATGTGGTATTAGGATGTGCACTTATTCTTTTATTCTTAGTGCCTTTATTAAGAAAACTGATGAAAGGCATTCACTAAAAATGATTTTTCAGGAGATTGATTAAAAACCATTCCGGTGTAATAACTGGAAAGACTTTATAAAACTAACTAGACTATGAATACTGATTCTAAGAATTTTTTTGACACCAAAGTATTGGGTCACCCAGCGGGACTGTTTGTTCTGTTCTTTACCGAAATGTGGGAACGTTTTTCCTACTATGGCATGCGAGCCCTATTGGTGCTTTTCTTTACAGCTTCTATTTTGGATGAAGGCTGGGGTTGGCCCAAGGAACATGCCTTAGCCATTTTTGGGACCTATACTTCTTTGGTATACCTCTCAACAATGTTGGGTGGTTACTTTGCCGATAAAATTATAGGCTATCGTTGGGCTGTTGTGGTGGGTGCTTTGCTCATGACTCTCGGCCATGCGTCCATGGCTTTGGAAACCAGTTTTTTCATCTATCTAGGCTTGACTTTACTAGTGTTTGGTAGTGGTTTCTTTAAACCCAACATGACCTCTATAATTTCTGAAATGTATAAAGACGTGCCAGGCAAAAAGGACGGTGCCTATACGCTTTTCTATATGGGCGTTAATGCCGGTGCGTTTTTCGGTATTATGCTTTGCGGGTATTTAGGTGAAAAAATAGGCTGGAGTTATGGCTTTGGTGTAGCGGGAATCTTTATGTTTTTTGGACTGCTGCAATTCTGGTTTGCTCAAAATATTTTTGGTGAAGTAGGGAAAAAACCTAAAAAGAAAGATGAGGCTGCCACCCAGCAGGCTTATACTGAAACCGAAGGTGGCCCGGAAAATCCATTTACTAAGGTTCAATTGGTACTCATTGCTATATGTTGTGTTTTAGGGTTAACGTGGATACTCAATGATCCCATTTCAAAAATTACGGAAGGCGAAACAAACTTATATAATTTTTCGTTATTTGGTCTTGATGGAAATACAGTGGTTATCCTAGGAGCACTTTTGATTTTCATAATTCTTTTAGCCATTAGAATTCCTAAATATATTCCAGTGGTAAGAGATAGAATGCTGGCTATTATATTCTTTGCTTTTATTACCATGTTTTTCTGGGCTTTGTTCGAGCAAGCTCCTGGAAGCTTGACACTTTTTGCAAGGGATTATACACAACGTGTTTTGGAAGGTACCACAGGTACCATTTTCAAAATAGCCGATGCACTTATTACCATTGTTCCTTTGGCAATCATCTCTTGGGTGCTTATTTTGCTGGCCAAAAAGACGTTTAAAAAATATGCCTTTTCAAACATTATACTCGGATTAAGTTTCCTGATTATTTGGGGAATAGCTATCTGGAAAGTGAATAATGATTTTAATTCCAGCGCCTACAAGATTGCTTATTTGGATAATAATGGTAACACTCAAACAGTTAAGGATGTTTCCTTTGAGAAATTCAATGTTGGTGATGTTGTGCCCATTCTGGATAAAGAATCTGTAGAGATTTTTGACATGAAGGCTAAGGCCGGAGATGATTATGTCAAAGACTATGTTCTATACAATAAAGAAGGGGAATCGCAGGGTGAACTTTATGAGGCCACGATTCTCAACACTTTGCATGAACCCAAAAAAGGTGCCGGTGTGAGTATTGTTAAAGCAACAGCTGTGTTTAAAAATGGTCAAGGAGATGAAATCGCTAAAGTTGTAAAACTGCCCAAGGACAAGTTGGATGCTTATAAAGAGGGAAGTGCACTCTATTTGAAAATAAACCATGATGTAAAACTTGATAGAAATTCGAAAAGTACCACCACGGGGACTATTGAGTCGTTGGAAAGTGCTGTTGAAATTGGGGCAACTTGGTTTAATATTTTGAATTCTCTATTTATTATTGCTTTGGCTCCTTTGTTTTCTAAATGGTGGGAGAGTAAGTACAACCCGTCGGCCAATGGTAAATATGCGGTTGGCATGGCACTTTTAGGGCTGGGAATGCTGGTTGTGGCCTTAGGCGCAAGCGGGATAGAGCCTAGTCAAAAGTCGGCACAAACGAGTATGTTTATTTTGGTCTTCGTTTATCTATTCCACACCATGGGCGAACTCTGTGTATCACCGGTGGCGCTTTCTTATGTTAGTAAATTAGTACCAGGGCGCATGATTGCTATGATGTTTGGGTTGTGGTATATCGCAGTAGCTATTGGGATGAAAATGGCGGGAATATTAGGTGAACTTTCCGAAGGTATTGCCAAAGAACAAGGCATTAGTACCTTTTTCTGGTATCTCACAGCCATAGCCTTTGTTTTAAGTGGCTTGGCGTTGGCAACAACCCCTATATTTAAAAAGTTAATGCACGGTGTGCGATAATTGAAAAGAAACTTAAGTTACACAGACTTGACATATTTTTTGTAAGTTCGGCACAACTATTGAGACATAAAATGTTATGAAAAGAAAAGTATTTATATTGTTGGTCTCCTTTTTTGCTTTGGCAACCGCCACGGCGCAAGAAATAAAATGGATGACCTTGGAGGAAGCCATTGCCCTTCAAAAGAAAACACCTAAAAAGATCATGATGGATGTTTACACCGCTTGGTGTGGGCCCTGTAAAATGCTTGACAAGAACACATTTCATAATAAGGATGTGGTAGAGTATGTAAATAAGAATTACTATGCGGTTAAGTTTAATGCCGAAGGTAATGATGTGATTAATTACATGGGGAATAGTTTTTCCAATCCAGGATATGATCCTGCGAAAGCAGCAAGACGAAATTCTGTACATCAACTCACCAGTTACCTAAAAGTACAAGCCTATCCAACCGTAGTTTTTATGGATGAAAAAGCCAATGTGATTGCCCCTATAGTTGGTTATAAAACATCACAACAACTAGAGCTTTACTTAAAACTTTTCAAGGATGATGCCCATAAAAACATGGACACCCAGGAAAAGTTCAATGCTTATTATGAGTCATTTAAACCGGAATTTGCCAATTAATTTTTTATTATTTTAAAATATATGCTCCCTTTTCATTAGTATTATGAAAAGGGAGCTTTCTTTTGATGCAGGTAGCTTTCCAGCGTGCCACATAACTTTTATAATTGCTGCCGTCAGCTACAATTTGTTCTGGGGTTAAAGAATCTATAAGCCGTTCCAGATTTATTTTAGGCGAATTGCTGAGTAATATAATATCTGGTTTGTGTGATTTTACGCTGTAGATTCCCATGCTATCTATCCGTAAGATGATTTTTCCATTGTACTCATAAACAGATTTTAGTGAATCCTCAAAAACGGTTTGTGTATAGCTGCCTGTTTTATAATCATCTACAATTCGTTCGTTTTTAAGGCTCTTTAAATTATGATAAAAGGTGATTTCTTTATTTTCATTAATGCCTATAACACTGTATTTGCTTTTGTGGAATACGATAAACTCATCGTGTTTGGAACTCTGCTTTCTGTATAGGAAGGCCATTTGAATCATAGCGATGCTCAAAAGAAGAAAGACCATTTTTTTGCCATTCGGTTTTTTAAGAAGCGATACTATTACAACAATACTGAAATAGGCCGTCACAACTTCCAAAAGACCAAAGGAAATATGGTTTACAACAAACATCTCACGATGTGCAATCCATGCTACAAACTGGTTCATCCAGTGAATACTAACTCCGAAAAGCCAAACTATAGCATCCGGTAAAACATTAAGGATAGCTAGACCAATAACAAGTAATCCTAATCCTAAAAGAAATCCCAATAAGGGAATGATGATTAAATTGGAAATCAGGAATAACAATGGAAATTTATGGAAGTAGAATAAACTTAAAGGGAAAATCCCGAGTTGAGCTGACAAGGTGACGGTCAATGTTTCCCATAGTTTACGGATTAACCGATTCTTAGGACGTACAAGAACAGAGTATAGCATGGGCTGAACTGAAATAATACCTAAAACGGCCAAGTAACTTAATTGAAACCCTACGTCAAACAAAAACCTTGGTTTGATTAGGAGGATAAAAAACATTGAAATAGCCAAAGTATTGTAACTATTTTGAGGTCTCTTGAGGTTGATGGCAACAGCAAGTACAGTAAACATACTCACGGCCCGTATCACAGATGCCGATAGGCCAGCTATAAATGCAAAGATCCATAACACTAAAACACAACCTAGAATTTTTACAAGTTTGCCATGTTTAAAGCGTTCTAAAGGACTCAATACAAATTGTAAAATCATCAATAGAATACCTACGTGAAGTCCTGAAATAGCCAAAATATGCACTACGCCAGCATTAGAGTAGTTTTGATAGGTTTCAGCCTCAATATCCTGTCTTTGTCCTAGAAACAAAGCGTTAATAAAAGCCATTTGTTCCTTTGTAAAGGGGTGCTTACTGAGTTTTTCATTGATGTACCTCCTTAGTCTGTCGGAATAACCTTGAAGACTCATTGGATGAGATTGAAGTGTAAGAAGCTGGTCTTCATTTATAACTAATTGACCGAATATTTGTTGCTTGCTTAAATAAGCTTTGTAGCTAAATTGATACGGGTTGAAAGGATCGGACAGAGTTTTAAAGTTGAAGACACCAGTTATAATATCGTCGGTATAATAATGCTTGCGTATGGAGTCTTTCTCAATATTCAAGAGTAGCGTGCCGGAAGATTTTCTTTGATCTATAGCTAAAATTCTTGCGGTATATTTTTCATAATAAGTACTGGGTTTAAGTCTTTCATTTATCTGGAGGGTAAAGGTGTGAGGGCTTGTATTTTCCAAG
>JAGQZG010000120.1 GCA_020435705.1 Mangrovimonas sp. | reverse complement strand
CGGTGAGAAACAGGAATTTCCTCCAGTGTTTCCATAACCAAACTGCCACCATTTATCTTATCAAAACGAAGGATTCTATTGACATTTATTAAATGTGAGTGATGTGGGCGAATAAATCCATATGGGGTTAATAGTTCTTCGTACTCCTTTAGGGATTTTGAGATGACTATTCTTTTTGTATCGGCAAGATAGAACTCGGTATATTGTCCAGCAGATTCGCAGCGAACTATATCGTTTACATTAACAAAGTATATGGAACTGCTATCTTTTAAAACAATTTTCTTTTCCTTATTGGCCATTCTATTCAAACTTTGTTGCATGACCTGCAACTGCTCGCTTAGATATTTATTCTTTAGTTGTTGTTTTACTTTATTGACAGCTTCTATCAATTCATCTGGTTCAATGGGCTTTAATAAAAAATCTGTAGCACTGAATTTAAAAGCGTCAATGGCGTATTTGTTGTGTGCCGTAATGAAAATGAGGTGAAAGTTTATTTGTTTCAACTTTAACAACAAATCCATGCCTGTGCCATCATCCAGTTCTACATCCAGAAAAACAAGGTCTGGATTTATTTCTGCAATTTTCATTAATCCTGTTGCGACGCCGTCGGCTTGATACAATTCTGAAATACCGTCACAAAAATTGGCCATCATTTGAACAAGGCTTGCCCGTATATTGGCTTCGTTATCTATTACTAAAACTCTCATTTATGTATACAATTTGGGCAATGTAATTATTATCTTGAGACCTCTACCGTCTATGGGTTCAACTAATTTATAAAAGGCTTTAAAATTGTTCTGCTTATTGAACAAATCCAATCTATCCTTAACAATTTGCATGGCTCTGGATTTATACTGTTTTTTGTCTTCTGAGGGATTTAACCCTTTACCGTTATCTTCTACTGTGGTAATAAGTTCGTCATTATCTGCCTGAAATGTGATATCAATCTTACCAGTATAATCAATGTCCTTAAAGCCATGTTCTATGGCATTTTCAATAAATGGCTGTAATAACATGCTTGGGATTTGAAGTTCATTTACTTCAAGATTATCATCTATATGAAATGCATAATCAAACTTTTCTGGATAGCGCAGTTTTTGGATTTCGATATACTGGGTCAAAAAATCCACTTCTTCTTCAACCGTGGTCAATTCTTCATAAGTACTTTCCAGTGATTGTCTCATGATTTTTGCAAAGCGAGAAATGAACAGCGTAGTTTTTGGACTTTTTTCTTGCAATGAAAGGTTTTGTAATGATGCCATACCATTGAAGAAAAAATGAGGATTGATACGTGCACGATTCAAACGCTGCTCTGTCTCCATGATTTTTTGTTTGTTTTTAAGCGAGCGCTGACGAAAAAAGAAAACAATCGCTAAAATGGCCAAAATACTGCCCACTATTAAAAAGAAATAAAGTTGTTTGGTTTTTTCCAGTTCGAATATTTTTTGCTCATTTTTTACCTTGTTGTATTTTTGTTCCAGTTCCGTGACTTTACCAATCGTTTCAAAATTTAAAATGCTGTCCTTTAATTGGGTGTACGCTTTATAGCTTGCAAAAGCCTTGTCCAGGTTTCCCGCACCTTGATATATTTGGGAAGCTTCAGAATACATCATCATTTTTGCCGCAGATACTGAATTTTCAACAGCCAAAGCAGTATCCATCCATTTTATGGCTTCATTATTTTGGCTTAAATCCAAATGGTCCCAAGCTTTTGCCAAATATAACGAAGAGAGGTTTTTGTGGCCTTTGATTTTTTTTGCATAATAAATGGATGAATCTATATAAACCAAAGCCTTTTCCAAATCACCCTTATGATAGGCACAAGCTTCCTGTACACGATATGCCTTGGCAATTTCGTCATACATGTTGTATTTGAAGGCTAGTTTCTTGGCTTTATTACCATACATAGAGCAAGAATCCAGCAGTGTTTTTCGTTCGGTAAGTGTGTATTTATTCTCATATTCAAAAGCCAACCACCTGTAATATTTTACCAGATTTTCACTATCCTTTAGATTTGAAATCAATCTTTCGGCTCGTTTTATATAAACCCAATTTTTAGCATCCTCATTCAATCTAGTGAACAAAAACACGACTTCCTGAATAGCCAAAATCTGTTTTTCATCATCATTGAGATTTTCAGCCTCATTAAGCGCTTTAAATGCGAAATCCGATAGATTTTCCAAATCATTTATTGCATGGTAATAAAGTGCTTTGTTGTAATACACATCAAAAGCAAAGTATTGTTTACAACTTGATGTTTTTAAAAATTCATCTATACTATTTAAAACAGAAAGAGCTTTTTTAAATTTAGCTTGGGTTCGGTAAAACTCAAATTCCAGATTCAATCCTTCAATGATGCAGCCTTCTAATTCCGATTTTTTTAAGGCTTTTGATCTTTGGAAGATTTTTAAAGAGTCAGCTTCATTATTAAAATCCACTTTTTCATTATCAGAAATCAACTCACAAACGCAGTTATTTTGGGCTAATAGCGATAATGAAATTAACAAAACACCTATTAAAAATATTGGCTGAATCTTCATTAATTTTCAAATGAATTGAAATCGTGTAACTAAAATAACGAATCCTAACTTACTACAGTACGAATATCACAGTATATATAATAATGACTTTTAATAATTTGATAAGTGTTTAAAAAAAATGTATAAGTGTGTGAATTATTTTTTTAATTGAAAAAAAATCCTGTTCCAAATAAATGAAACAGGATAATAATATGTTAAAGAAATTTTGTTTACACAAGCATCGTCACCGGGTTTTCAATATAACCTCTTAATGTTTGAAGGAATTGCGCCCCAGTTGCTCCATCAACCGTTCTGTGGTCACAAGCCAAGGTTAGTTTCATTGTGTTACCTACCACAACTTGCCCCTGTTTAACCACAGGTTTTTGGATAATGGCTCCTACAGAAAGAATCGCAGAATTAGGCTGGTTGATGATAGACGTAAAACTTTCTATCCCAAACATACCCAAATTGGACACTGTAAAGGTGCTGCCTTCCATTTCTTGAGGCGTTAATTTTTTATTTCTCGCCCTTACTGCATAGTCTTTGACCGCAGCATTGATTTGTGGAAGACTTTGTTCGTTAGCAAATTTAAGCACCGGAACCACCAAACCATCTTCTACTGCAACAGCAACACCAATATGCACATGATTGTTGAGACGCATTTTATCGGCAAACCATTGTGAATTTACTTGCGGGTGCTGTTTTAATGCTAAAGCGCAAGCCTTCACCACCATATCGTTAAAGGATATTTTGGTATTTGGCAGGGTATTGTATTGCTCTCTGAAAGCGATGGCATTGTCCATATCAAACTCAACGTTCAAATAGTAATGAGGTGCCGAGAATTTTGACTCAGACAACCGTTTGGCAATAACCTTACGCATTTGCGAGTTTGGTTTCTCATCAAAATCTTCTTGTCCTGAGGGCACAAATTTACCAACCGCCGCCACTGAAGCAGCTGGGGTAAAGTTCTCTATATCACGTTTAACAATACGGCCATTTTCTCCTGAGCCTTTCACTTGCGAAAGATTGATGCCTTTTTCGTCGGCCATCTTTTTGGCTAGAGGCGAAACAAAAATGCGCCCTTCTGGAGTGTCCAAGCTTTGAGATTCCACAGCCTTTGGCGTCTCCTTAACAGGATCAGCGGCTTTTGGAGTATCTTTAACTTCAGCCTTAGGAGCGTCTTCTTTAGCTTCGGAAGAGGTGCTAGCACTAAAGTTTTGGGCAATGCCCGAAACATCGGTCCCTTTAGGGCCAATGATGGCCAACAAAGAATCGACCTTAGCAGATTCACCTTCTTTTAAACCAATATATAGCAGCGTTCCAGCGTTGAAGGATTCAAATTCCATCGTTGCCTTATCGGTTTCAATTTCGGCTAAAATATCACCTTCCTTAACCTCATCGCCTACTTTTTTCAACCAGGATGCCACTGTTCCTTCTTCCATCGTGTCACTCAATCTGGGCATGGTCACCACAGCTACACCTTCAGGGATTTCAGGAGCCCCATTTGAGGACGAAGTCTCTTCTTTCTTTTCTTCGCTTTTAGGTGCCTCAGTTGCTGTGTCATTTTTAGTTTCAGCATTGGAATTTAACAGTCTGGATATGTCCTCGCCTTCTTTTCCTATAATTGCCAAAAGTGAGTCTACCTTAGCGGTTTCGCCTTCTTTAATTCCAATGTGCAAGAGTGTACCTTCATGAAACGACTCAAACTCCATGGTAGCTTTATCGGTTTCAATTTCGGCTAGTATATCGCCTTCCTTGACTTTATCGCCCACTTTCTTTAACCAAGAAGCAACGGTTCCTTCTTCCATGGTGTCACTCAAACGAGGCATTGTAATTATCTCTGCCATATCTTATAATTTATGAGGTAAAAATGGATAATCCTTTTGCTCATATACTGCATCGTACATAATGTTTTTCTCTGGCCAAGGAGAGTCTTCCGCAAACTTTTCGCATTCTTCAACTAAATCCTTAACTCTTTGATCAACAACCTCCAACTCTTCTTCGGTGGCATATTTCTTTTCAAGAATAATATCCTTGACCTGTGTAATAGGATCTATTTTCTTATACTCTTCTACTTCTTCTTTGGTTCTGTAGTGTTGCGCATCACTCATAGAGTGTCCACGGTAGCGGTAAGTCTTCATCTCCAAGAAGGTTGGCCCATCGCCTTTTCTAGCACGTTCAACGGCTTCAAAAACGGCCTCGGCAACTTTTACCGGGTTCATTCCATCTACGGGTCCACAAGGCATTTCATAACCCAATCCCAATTTCCATATATCGGTATGGTTGGCGGTTCTTTCTACGGAAGTACCCATGGCATATCCATTGTTTTCACAAATGAATACCACTGGTAATTTCCAGTTCATAGCCATGTTGAAAGTTTCGTGAAGGGAGCCTTGTCTTACAGCGCCATCTCCCATATAACATAGGGTTACAGCTCCTGTTTCGTGATACTTATCACCAAAAGCCATACCTGCGCCTAATGGAATTTGCCCCCCTACAATACCATGACCTCCATAGAACCCTTTTTCTTTGGAGAAAATGTGCATAGAACCACCCAAACCGTGAGAGGTTCCTGTTCCTTTTCCATAAAGTTCGGCCATGACACGTTTGGGATCTACCCCCATGCCTATAGGTTGAACGTGGTTTCTATAAGCTGTAATCATTTTATCCTTGGACAAATCCATCGCATGTAAAGACCCAGCTAAAACTGCTTCCTGTCCGTTGTAGAGGTGAAGAAATCCTCTTACTTTTTGTTGAATATAAACGGCGGCCAATTTGTCTTCAAATTTGCGCCAGAACAACATATCTTCGTACCACTTAAGGTAAACTTCTTTGGTTATTTTTCGCATTAGTAACGTGTAGCTTTTAATAAACGAACAACAAAAATACTACTTTAGAAATTAAAGAAAAAACCGTTGTTCATTAAATTTTACACGAAAACGTTATAGGAAAGATTTATCGAAAACCAAAGGCAACAAATTGGCCAACGAATCTGATTTAGCGACCTTACCTGTTTCCCCCATGAAATAGATTTCTATTGGTGCCTCTTGCTTGACTTCGTACTCTGCAATAGCTTGGCGACAAGCTCCACAAGGCGGAATTGGGGTAAGAGTTGGGTGTTGAATGGAACCGGCCGTCAACACCATCATCAGAATTTTGGCCTCTGGAAATTGTGCCCCAGCATAATAAATGGCTGTCCGTTCAGCACATAAACCCGAAGGATAGGAGGCGTTTTCTTGATTACTACCTGTGACCACTTCACCGTTATCCAGCAAAATGGCCGCCCCAACTTGAAATTTAGAATAAGGCGCATAGGCTTTTTTACGAGCTTCAATAGCTTTAACCATCAAATCCTGAATCTTTTTTGGTGTTTCATCAAGATGGTCATAGACTGTGAATAAAGCTTCAATTTTTACTTCCTTCATAATTCCTCTAAATTACAAAACGTTTTTAGACAAAAAAACTATTGCCGTTGCAATAGTTTTATAAGTTTTTATATGGTTTGTCATTAATTATTAATATTCAAAAAAACTATCTGCACCCAAATTGAAGGTAAGCGAGAACCTAAGTGTTCCTTCCAATGGACTTTGTACTTTGGATGCTGAAAACAAATAAGAAAGGTCAACATTTACCACATTGTAACGGAATCCTGCTCCCAAAGCAAAAAACTTACGTGCACCTTTATCTTCGGCTTCATTAAAATAGCCCGCTCTAATGGCAAAGGAATTTTGATAGTAATACTCGGCACTTAATGCCCAAGTAAATTCCCTCAATTCTTCACTAAAACCGCCAGGGGCATCACCAAAAGATTGGAACATTCCCTTTAAAAAGCCTACGTCTGGATCTTTACCATCTACAATAACTCCCGTTGCAACTGGATTATTTGGGTAACCCACCAGTTCATCTTCATCTTCTTGATAGCCTGGTGTATCTCCACTTTCTGTATATTCATATTCACTACCATAAATAGGTGGTGTTGGCACCAAGAGTTTGGTTACTTCACCTGTCAAACTCAACTTATTATATTCATCAAATATAAAGTCAAAGCCACCTCCTAAACGCAAGGTAGTTGGCTGGAAGTTTTCAACTCCACCTTCATCGTATTTGAACTTAGGTCCAATATTTTGAATAGCAAACCCTAAACGATAGCGTCCATTAAAATCGTTATAGGCTTCTTCTTCACTTTGGTAGTAACCACTAATATCAACTCCAAAGGTATTGGCAGCAGAGGCGTCGGCATCTACTCCTTGGATTTTGAGATCCGAACGTAAATAACGCATAGCAACACTTGTAGAAAATTGTTCACTCAATTTTAGAGAGTACGAAAGATCTATAGTGAACTCGTTAGGTCTTTGAATTAAAGCTTCTGAAAATTCGTCTTGTACAAATTCGATATCACCCACAGAAAAATATCGTAAGCTAGCTGCAAAGGCTGATTGTTCATTAAGCCTGTTATAATAGGTAAGATTTCCAAGGAAAATATCTTTAACCAATTTACTTAAATAGGGTGTGTAACTTACTGCAAATCCTTGTTTGTAGGTTGAGAAGGCATATTTAGAAGAGTTCCATTGTTGGGAAAACCCATCTACTGAGGTAGCCACCCCCATATCACCCAAAGAAGCCGCACGAGCATCAGAGGCTATAAGTATAAAAGGTACACCTGTTGTAATTGCTCTGGTATCAAGGTTATTCGGAATAACTACTGTTTGCGCATGCGATTCAACAACTACTGCTAGTAAGGCCAGTGTAATAAGTAATTTCTTCATGAAGTTGTTTTAGTTTTAACAAATATAATTTATTCTTAAAGTATTACAAGTTTTTCAAACTTTTCCACTTTCTTGTTGAGCGCTGGAGAATAAACCGTTAGTTTATAAACATAGACGCCCTTTCCTATTTTATCACCAAAATCATCACGCCCGTCCCAAATAATATCCCTTGATAACGAAGAGGTGCCATTATTACAACAGTTCCCAGAATTGGTCTGGGCATTGATGGTTTTTACCAACTTGCCTGAGACCGTGAATATTTGTACTGAAACGTCTAAAGGCGTTGAACTATTGTGATTGAACCAAAATTCAGTATAGTTAACAAATGGGTTGGGATAATTCAGGACATGGTCTATGACCAGCTTTTGATCTTCATCAAAAACCACAAACTGGATTTCGGCCGTAGACGAATTGTTGTATACGTCCCAAGCTTTTAAAGTGAGCGTATGCAAACCCGGTTCCAAATCCCGTAAAGGGTACGATGCCGAACCTCGTTGATAATCATCTACCTCTGTTTGATAATAATCATTAATTACATAGGGATTGGTTTCATCGCCATCTAAAATAGCAACTATATCATGACCAATACCACTGGCTGTATTAATACCATTATCATCCTGTAAT
>JAGQZG010000119.1 GCA_020435705.1 Mangrovimonas sp. | reverse complement strand
AAAACCCATGGAAATATAGACCACCACTTCTTTATTGCTCTTATCGGCAATCTCCAGAATTTCGTTTAAGGTCATTACAGATTGGGCAATGGTCTTGTGGGTATTCCGCATTTGAAAGTTCTCTGAAATGGAAAAAGGATAGCCCAGATAGTTTATTTCTTTATGAATGGATGCGTCCTCGGCACCACGAGTGTTAGCAATAATAGCAAGCAATTTGGAAGTAGTTTTACTTAAATCCAATTGCGAAAGCACCTGAGCGGTATCCACCATTTGCGGAATGGCTTTAGGCGATACAAAGCTTCCAAAGTCAATGGTGTCAAAGCCAACTCGCAACAAAGACTGAATGTACTGGACTTTCTTCTCAGTAGGAATAAAATCCTTGATGCCTTGCATGGCATCGCGTGGACATTCTATGATTTTTATTTTGTTCACAAACCCAAAAATAGGATATTTACCTTACAATATCATAATAGGTTCTCTTAAATGATTAAACCCGTCATCACTTCTTCAGAAGTAAAAATTACTGCCCAATTGGCCCATAGAATATGGAACCAGCATTACGTTCCTATTATAGGGCAAGCACAGGTAGACTATATGGTGGAAAAATTCCAGAGTGAAACAGCTATCACTGAGCAAATTAAAAATGGCTACGACTATTTTCTCATTGACTACTTAGGAACCCCTAGCGGTTATTTGGCGTTGGTTGCCAATACTTCCGAAAAAAAATTAATGATAAGTAAAATATATGTTGATGCGGCCCACAGGGGCCAAAACCTAGGTTCCCTCTTACTGGATTTTGCTATTCAGCAAGCTAAAAATCATAACCTTACCACCCTTTGGCTAACAGTGAACAAGGACAACTCCAACACCATTCAATGGTACAAAAAGCACGGTTTTAAAATCAAGGAAAAAATAGTCATGGATATAGGAAACGGTTTTGTAATGGACGATTATGTCTTGGAAATGATTGTAGATTGACCACATGAGACCTTTTATTCACTACTTTCTACACTTTGGTTTTCCCCTCCTTATAGCTCTGATTTTTTTCGGAAAAGATTGGAAAAAAGTGTACGTTGTTTTTTTGGCAACCATGTTGGTAGACTTAGATCATCTCTTTGCCACTCCCATTTTTCAAGCCGATAGGTGCAGCATTAATTTCCATCCGCTTCACACCTACTATGCCATGGCTGTTTATGTGGTTTTACTTTTCCTCAAAAAACCTTTTAACCTTATAGGCCTAGGTTTGGTCTTTCACATGGCTACCGATTGGATAGATTGTTTGTTGATGTAATCTAATTCATAGCTTTCAAAATAGCTTTATTGATGCGCTTGATCAAGCTAGGGCCTTCGTAGATAAATCCCGTATAAAGCTGTATCAGGGAAGCTCCGGCGTTTATTTTTTCCAGAGCGTCTTCAGGTGAATGGATTCCGCCCACTCCTATGATGGGAAAAGCATGATGGCTCTTTTCAGCGAGAAAACGAATGACCTCGGTAGAGCGTTTGGTTAACGGTTTTCCGCTCAAACCACCCGTTTCTTTCTTGTTCTCCGACTTCAACCCTTCTCTTGCTATGGTTGTATTGGTAGCAATAACACCATCAATTTTAGTTACTTGTACAATAGCAATGATATCCAATAGTTGAGAATCCGTCAAATCTGGGGCAATTTTTAGCAATATAGGCTTGGCTTTTCTGGCGTTCTCGGCTTCCGATAGCTTAATGTTTTCTTCCACTAAGGTATTCAACAACTTGGTTAAGGGTTCTTTGTCTTGCAGTTCCCTTAAATTAGGTGTATTGGGAGAACTAACATTCACCACAAAATAATCTACATAGTCAAACAAGGCATTAAAACAAATTAGGTAATCGTTTACAGCATTCTCGTTTGGCGTGACCTTATTCTTCCCAATATTCCCTCCTATTAGGACATTTTTGTTCTTTTTTAATCTTTTTACCGCTTCCTCTACCCCGCCATTGTTAAAACCCATTCGGTTAATAATCCCTGAGTCTTCCTTCAAACGAAACAAGCGTTTCTTGTCATTGCCCGGCTGTGGCTTTGGGGTTAAAGTACCTATTTCAATAAAACCAAAACCAAAATTGCTCAACTCCTTGTACAACTTAGCGTCTTTATCAAACCCTGCGGCCAATCCCACTGGGTTTTTAAATCGCAAGCCAAACAACTCTCTTTCCAATCGCTTGTCCTCAACAGCAAAAAAAGCTCTCATTAACTGAGAAAACAAGGGGACTTTACTTTTTAATTTTAAAATTTTAAAGGTGAAGTGATGAATTGCTTCTGGATCAAAAAGAAACAGAATTGGACGAATGATTAGCTTGTACATGGAGTTTGTTTGCACAAAGATACAATTCAAATGACATAGGCTAAACTGGAAATGAAAAAATCATTTACTCTTTTGGTGCCGAATGTACTTTTCAATCACAACCGCTGTAATAATGACCAGATAAAACTGACCTATCATGGCAAATAAAATAGATGCTTTTTGGGCTGTTCCTGTAGTAGGTGTGATATCTCCATAACCTATGGTCATCAAGGTTACATAACTGTAATAAAGCAAATGACTGGCTTTTTGCGGAAACGTAGCATCCAAGGGCAGTCCTTTAAAAGAATTGGGGCTAGTCATTTCAATGCTCACGAAAGCAAAAAATGCCAAAAGCCCCAAACAGATGTAGCCGCTCATTAAACCAAAAATAACGCTTTTGTCCACCGTTTTTGCTTTCCAAACCTGTTTAACCACTTCAAGGGTAATAATGATATAAAAAACAAAGAAGGCACTAAACCTAATGTAATCCAAGGTATTGTTATGGGCACTTATCAATCGGAAAACATAAGCTCCCACGACAAGTATCAATAGGCCAACGGTTATCCAAGAACGCTCCTTATCATGCAAAAATATAACCAAGCCCACAATTACATTGACAATAAACAATACCGGAAGGGCTTGATCAATATAAAAGGACGTTGGAAAAAACAGCGAACTAAAGAGGATAGCCATTAAACTTAAAAAGAACAGCTCAAACCGTAGCTTGTAGAGTTTTTTTCTCATTTAGTCTTCCATTAATTTATCGTCAAACTCATAGCCTTCATAGTTTACCTTGAAAAGCACACTGTACAATGACGGGATAAACAGTAACGTAATAACCGTTCCAAAAAGCAACCCAACCATAATGCTCACCGCCATTCCTTCCCACATTTCACCGCCACTTAAATACAAAGGAATCAAGCCCAAAACCGTTGTGAATGTGGCTAACAAAATAGGTCTGAAACGTTGTAAACAAGCTGCAATGACCGCATCTTGTGTGGAGCGTTTCAATTCATTTTCTTCAATTTGAATCCGATCTATCAAGACTATGGCATTATTGATTACAATCCCTGCCAAGGAAATCACTCCCAAAAAAGGCATGAAGCCAAACGGCTCCTGAAAAATCAAGAGACCAATCACAACACCAATAATTCCCAAAGGAATCGTAGCCGAAACCATCACCATTTTTCTTACGGAATTGAATTGGATAATCAACAGCATCACAATAATGAATCCGGACAAGGGCAAATACTTTAATACAGCTCCCATATTATCGGCCGTATTTTCTGCATCCCCGCCATATTTATAGCTATAGCCTTCGGCCCAAGAGGCGGCTTGTTCTTTCATCCAAGGCTCAATTTGCTTCATGATCTCCGAAGCATTGCCATCTGCTCTCAATTCACTTGACACGACAATAGTTCGGTCAATATCCAATCGTTTTATTTTGGCATATTGCCATTCTGGAATAATATTGGCCACTTGGATTAAAGGAACGCTTTTGCCCGTAGCCTGGGAATAAACATTTAAAGTTTCAATTGATGCCAGGGTTTGTTGCTGACTTACATCGTTACGCATGATAATAGGTATGGATTTATCCTCTTCCCTATATTCTCCAGTCTTAAAGCCATCCAAAACGGTTTGCAGCGAGGTTGCAATATCTTGACTGGACACACCAGCCAACATGGCTTTGTTCTGGTCTATATTCACTACAAACTTTTTACTTTTTGGCCCCCAATCGTCTTTGACGTTTTTGGTTCCTTGAATGCTCGCTAATTTTTTCTTCGTTTGTTCTGATAACGCCGCTAAAACATCGGGATCGTTGCCTGATATTTTCACTTCAATAGGGACACCGCCGCCCCCAGAACCTAGCAGGCCAACTTTTATATCGGCATTAGGGAAATTCTCAAAGCAAAATACATCCAGTTTGTTCACAATCTCGTTGTTGTAAATAGCATCCGAAACATTGACTAGCATGTGCGCATAACTGGAGTTGGGCTCATCTGGGGAATAGCCCAAATCGTAAGACTCCGGACCTTTTCCGGCATACGAAGACCAATCGGTAACGCCATTTTCCCTGTCTTTCCCCACCATTAAGGAATCCCTCATAAACTTTTCAATGTGTTCCAGTAAGCTTTGGGTTGTTTCTATTCGGGTGCCTTGTGGTAAATTGATATCTACAGTAACCATATTCCTATCACTATCAGGAAAGAACACAAAAGGAATTTTGGTAAAGCCGAATAAAGACAGAATAAACAGAACAACAATCCCTATCAATACCATTTTTCTATAAGCCAATGCTTTTAGTATCAAATCTTTATAAAGAAATTTCAATCTATTAATAACCCTATCAATAAAGCTCTCTTTCTTTTCTTCCTTAGGTTTTATATTTAAGAATAAGTAACACAAAAGGGTAATGATGGTTAACGCAATAATCCATGAAGAAAGCAACGCTAGGGTAATGACCACGAAAATGGGGCCGACAATATCCCCCATAGTGGATTCGGCTAAATAGAACGCCAAAAACGCCGCCGAAGTTGTTAGCGTGGAAATCAACAAAGGGGTAAACAATTCTCCACAAGCCTCTATGGCTGCCGTCTTGGCTTGGGTTCCTTTTTCCATTTTCACCATAATGGTTTCGGCAACCACAATGGCATTGTCTACCATCATCCCTAGAGCCATAATCAATGCCGCCAAGGTCACTTGGTTAAGCCCTATACCCAGTGTGCCCATCAACATGAGCGTCATGATGGTTACCATGGGAATCAAACTGGCAATGATTCCGCCAGTTCTAAAGCCAAGGAACAATAGCATTACTGCCAGAACAATCACTATGGATTGGATTAGGTTGACCACAAAATCCTTGATTTTCACATCAATATAAGTGTCTAGGGAAGCCAGTCGTTTTAGCTCCAACCCTACTGGCAATTTGGCTTGCCAATGCTGAATGACCGTATTGACTTCTTCACCTAAAGCAATCACATTGGCACCTTCTTTTAAACTAATGTGCATGGAAATGGCACTTTCGCCATTGACTTTAACGATTTGCGTTGGAGGATCTATATACCCTTTAGATACGGTCGTAATATCCCCTAGATTTATCATTTGAGTACCATCACCCACCGGAATTAAGGTGTTGGAAATATCCTGAACCGAATTATAGTTCCCGGTAGGTTCCAAGATAATCCGCTCGTCTTCTAAATTCACCTGACCGCCCGAACTCAAAATATTGGTGGCACTGATATACGATTGCAATTTGGAGGCTGAGAGGCCATACTCCTTTAATCGGGAATTGTCAAACTCCACAAAGATCCTTTCCTCCTGAACACCACCAAGCTCTACTTTGGCTGCTGGTTCCAACTTGATAAAATCGTCTTTGATATCATCTACATAGTCTTTGGCTTCAGCATAAGAATAACCATCGGAAACCAAGCCCACTGCAATACCAAACACTTCGCCAATACCGTCATCATCCAAAAAAGGGGAAACTCCGTTGGGCAAACCTTCAATAGCCGCCAGTTTTCGCCTTAACCGGTCCCAAACCGCTTGTAAATCTTCAGGCTTTACTTCGTCCCTCAATTCAACCGTCACCACCGAAAGCCCAGAACGAGACGTACTGGTAACTTCCTTAAGCTCGGGTAATTCCTGTGCCACTTTCTCTACCTTATCGGTTACCAAAAGTTCCACACGTTCTGGGCTAGCTCCTGGGAAATTGGAAATGATATTGGCCACCCGCACCGTGTACGGAGGCATGCTGTCTCTTGGCAGGGACTTGTACATGACCAATCCCATAATAAGAACCGTAGCTAAAACCGTAAGGGTGATTCGGTTACGCTCAATGGAAAACTGTGCTAAATTCATCTTAGTTTAGTTTTACTTGTTGGCCATCCAAGAGCGTTTGTAAACCGGCCGTAGCTATTTTTTGGCCAATAGACAACCCTTTGGTCACTTCAAATCCTTCCGGCGTTAGCTCGCCTATGGCTATCTGTTGTTTCTTCACATGATAGTTGCCATCTGCTCCTTCAATAAGAAAAACAAACCTACCTTGGCCGTCTTCGCCCACACCGCTGGCTGGAATCACCAGACTTTTCTTGGTTTGGGTATTATCTACAAATTCAAAATTGACATTAGCGGCCATCCCACTTTTAATACGCTCATCAGAATCCAAAACAGTGACTCTAACAGGGTATGTTGACGTATTAGGATCCAGTGCTGGAGCTACTTCTGTTACTTCGGCATTGAATATTTCGCCCTCTAGAGCCGTAAAAGAGACCTTCACTTTCATTCCCTTTTTTACGGCGTTGATGACGCTCTCAGGTAACCCTAAAGCAATTTCTATGGCTGTTCCCGCATTTAAAACTCCTATGACTTGTCCGGGCGAAACATTTTCATCAATTTCAGCATAAACATTGGCTATCACACCATCCTGTGGGGCATACAGATAACCAAACCTTATTTGTTCCTGTTGGATTGCCACGCTCCTTTTAGCCGACTCAAAGCTAGCTGTTGCGGTCCTGTAGGAATTCTTAGCCGCTTCATAATCGCTTAAAGAGGCACTCCCTTTTTCATAGAGTTTTCGCACCCGATTCAAGTTTAACTTTGCGGTATTCATTTGTGACTCAGCGCTGTTTTTGGATTCAATGGCACTTTCGTAACTCAATCGGGATTGCACATTATCCAATTGCGCCAAAAGCTGATCTTTCTTCACTTTTTGCCCCAACTTCATATCCAGCGTTGTCACAATGCCTGAATTCCTGAAACTCAAATTGATAATTTTTTCCGTTCTGGCCGTTCCACTAAAACTTCTGGCTTTGTCTCCTCCCAAATAAGTGACTTCAGAAAATTTTACTGGTCTTATGGCGACTTCGGCCTTGGGTTTTTCTTTACAATTGACAAACAAAAACAAGACGCTTAGTACAGTTATTGTTTTTAAGGTGGCGTTAGTTATCATTGTTGGTTTTTTTACTAGTTTTTATTACTGAATTCCAAAAATCTGGTGATGAATTCCTGTCGCTCTTCTGGGGTTTGCAGCAGGAAGAAATTACCCAAATAGCGTTCCAATGCCATCGCACTCAGCAAATAGTTATAGGTGGCATTGGAACGAGCCAATTGCGCTTGTAGATAATTGTTTTGGGCATCCAAAAGCTGAACAATATTTACTGCGCCATTGGCATAAGAGGTTTGGGTCAAGTCCAATGCTTCCTTAGCGGTCTCTTCAAAAACTTTTGAAATTTCTATGTTGCTTATTTGATTGACCATTTGTAAAACGGCATCATTCACATTCTTTTGGATGGTTAGTTTCAAATTGTCCCTGGAAGTATTCAATTGGTCACTTTGAATGCTGGCAATTTGCTTGTTTATGTTTTGCCTATTACTATCAAAAATGGGGATGGAAACATTTAGTCCTACATTGTAGTAACCATCCGGAGGTGCTGTTAAATAGCTTGGGAATGTGCTTCCAGCTCCTGACCTGCTGAAAGTGTAATTATATTGCCCTTGAAGAGCCACCGTAGGCAAAAACCTTCCAGAACCATAAAGGCGCTCACTGCGGTTTGCGGCTTGAAGGTTGTAATCCAACACCTTAAGCTCGGGGGCATTGGCTATGGCTTCCTGCACCAAGAATTTCACCAAAGGCGCTCTCAAAGACGGATTATCCAATAGCGTTTCTAACTGTTTATAATTATAATTTTCAAAAATGTTTGACTCCAATTCTGTCTCATCCACATCAATCTTGGCATCCATTGGGTTG
>JAGQZG010000011.1 GCA_020435705.1 Mangrovimonas sp. | reverse complement strand
GAATTGTGAACGATTCTCTTCTAAAATCCATTAAATCGAACCCGAAACCGTTGTACCATCCCAGTTTTGCCAGTAGAATTTCTACTGGAAACCTGGAAGATGATGTGGCCAAAGTAAAAGAGGTTGATTGGATCATAGAAGTAGTTGTAGAGCGTCTGGACATCAAAAAGCAAGTCTTTGATACGCTTGAAAGGCACAGAACTCCCGGTACTTTGATTACCTCCAATACCTCTGGTATTTTATGAATGAAGGCCGAAGTGAGGATTTCCAGAAACATTTCTGTGGTACCCACTTTTTCAATCCGCCGCGCTACTTAAAACTATTTGAAATTATCCCTGGCCCAAAAACCTCTCAAGAGGTGTTGGATTTCCTAAATGTATATGGCGAACAATATTTGGGTAAAACGTCGGTAGTTGCCAAAGACACGCCAGCTTTTATTGGAAACCGCATCGGGATTTTTGGTATTATGAGTCTGTTTCACCAAGTTAATGAACTGGGATTGACCATAGAAGAAGTTGATAAATTAACCGGCCCTGTAATTGGCCGCCCTAAATCGGCAACCTTCCGCACCGTGGATGTGGTTGGACTGGACACCTTGGTTCATGTAGCTAATGGTATCTATGAAAATTGTCCTAACGACGAAGCCCACGGTCTCTTTAAACTCCCTGACTTTATCCAAACCATGATGGACAACAAATGGCTAGGAAGTAAGACGGGACAAGGATTCTACAAGAAAATAACCGGCGATGGTGGCAAGAGCGAGATCCTCTCTTTGGATTTGAATACTCTTGAATATCGAAAAAACAAAAAGGCTAGTTTTGCTACGCTAGAGCTAACCAAGACCGTGGATAAAGTGATAGATCGCTTTCCAATTTTGGTTAGTGGAAAAGACAAGGCAGGTGATTTCTACCGAAAGAATTTTGCAGCCATGTTTGCCTATGTCGCCAATCGTATTCCTGAGATTACCGATTCGCTTTACAAGATAGACGATGCTATGAAAGCTGGTTTTGGTTGGGAACACGGCCCTTTCCAAATTTGGGATGCTATTGGCGTTGAAAAAGGAATTGCCCTTATGAAAGCTGAAGGTATTGAGCCAGCCACTTGGATTCAGGATATGTTGGCTTCAGGAAGCAACACCTTCTATTCCGTGCAAAACGGTGCCAGCTATTATTATGACATTGCTTCCAAACAACAGACTAAAATCCCTGGACAGGATGCGTTTATAATTCTTGACAACATTAGAAAATCCAACGAGGTTTTCAAAAATTCGGGTGTCGTTGTGGAAGATTTGGGTGATGGTATTTTGAACTGCGAATTCCAAAGCAAAATGAATACCATTGGTGGTGATGTATTGGCTGGACTCAATAAAGCCATTGATTTAGCCGAAAAAGATTTTGATGGTTTAGTAATAGGAAACCAAGCCGCTAATTTTTCTGTTGGCGCTAATATAGGGATGATCTTTATGATGGCTGTAGAACAGGAATATGACGAATTGAACATGGCCATCAAGTACTTCCAAGATACTATGATGCGCATGCGCTACTCGTCTATCCCTACCATTTCAGCACCTCACGGCATGACTCTAGGTGGTGGATGTGAGCTTTCCATGCACGCAGACAAAGTGGTAGCCGCTGCTGAAACTTATATAGGATTAGTGGAATTTGGCGTAGGCGTAATTCCTGGCGGTGGTGGTTCTAAAGAAATGACTTTAAGAGCTTCAGACACCTATCATAAAAATGATGTAGAATTGAATGTACTCCAAGAGTATTTCCTAACCATTGGTATGGCCAAAGTAGCGACTTCTGCCTATGAAGCGTTTGACATGGGCGTTCTGCAAAAAGGAAAAGATATCGTTGTGGTTAATAAAGACAGGCAAATTGCTACGGCCAAATCGTATGCCAGATTGTTAGCTGACCAAGGATATACCAAGCCCATTCAACGTACTGACGTAAAAGTATTGGGCAAACAAGCGTTGGGTATGTTCCTCGTGGGAACCGATTCGATGGAAGCAGGGAAATACATTAGTGAACACGATAAAAAAATTGCCAATAAACTGGCCTATGTCATGGCTGGTGGCGATTTAAGTGAACCAACCTTCGTTTCAGAGCAATACCTATTGGATTTGGAACGTGAAGCCTTCCTTAGCTTGTGTACAGAAAGAAAAACATTGGAGCGTATACAGCATATGCTTAAAACCGGTAAACCATTACGAAATTAGAACCTAGAACCTAGATATGAGAACCAAGATGTCTTGACTCTTGATTCCTGACTCTAAAATCTTAGAAAAAATGAAAACAGCATATATAGTAAAAGGATATAGAACTGCCGTGGGCAAAGCTCCACGAGGTTTGTTCCGTTTTAAAAGACCAGATGAATTGGCTGCGGAAACCATTCAATACATGATGAAAGAATTACCGCAACTGGACAAGCAACGTATTGACGATGTGATTGTAGGCAACGCCATGCCAGAGGCCGAACAGGGGCTTAATGTAGGACGCCTGATTTCCCTTATGGGATTGAAAATTGAAGATGTGCCTGGTATGACCGTGAATAGGTATTGTGCCTCAGGTTTGGAAACCATTGGTATTGCAACGGCAAAAATACAAGCCGGTATGGCCGATTGCATTATTGCGGGCGGTGCCGAAAGCATGAGTTTTATCCCTATGGGTGGCTACAAGCCCGTACCCGATTATCAAATTGCCCAAGCTGGCCATGAAGACTACTATTGGGGCATGGGATTAACTGCTGAAGCAGTTGCCAATCAGTTTAAAGTATCTCGAGAAGATCAAGATGAATTTGCTTTCAAATCGCATCAAAAAGCTTTAAAGGCTCAAGCCGAAAACCGTTTTCAAGACCAGATTGTACCCATAGAAATTGAGCAAGTATATGTAGATGTCAATGATAAAAAAGCAAAAAAGACCTATACAGTAACTAAGGATGAAGGACCAAGAGCAGACACCACAGTGGAAGCTCTAGGCAGACTAAAACCTGTTTTTGCCGCTGGTGGTAGTGTTACTGCCGGAAATTCATCACAAATGAGTGATGGGGCAGCCTTTGTACTTATTATGAGTGAAGAAATGGTCAAGGAATTAAATCTGGAACCTATTGCGCGCTTAGTCAATTTTGCTGCCGCTGGAGTTGAACCAAGAATTATGGGTATGGGCCCTGTGAAAGCCATCCCAAAAGCCCTTAAGCAAGCTGGGATGAAGCAAGATGATATTTCTCTTATTGAGCTAAATGAGGCTTTTGCTTCACAATCCCTGGCTGTTATTAGAGAACTGGGCTTGAATCCGGATATTATCAACGTCAATGGTGGCGCTATTGCTCTAGGCCATCCTCTGGGCTGTACAGGAGCCAAACTTTCGGTTCAGTTATTTGATGAGATGCGCAAACGTAGCATGAAAAACAAATATGGTATGGTGACCATGTGTGTTGGGACTGGCCAAGGAGCCGCTGGAATTTTTGAATTTTTGAATTAAACATATTAAAAACAATGGAAGCATTAGAAAAAGATATTTTACGCGGTGGTCAATTTTTGGTAAAGGAAACCAGCTGTGAAGACGTGTTTACTCCTGAAGATTTTTCGGAAGAACAAAAAATGATGCGGGATTCGGTGATTGAGTTCAACGATCGTGAAATCATTCCAAACAAACCAAGGTTTGAGGCCAAAGACTATGCTCTAACTGAAGAATGCATGCGTAAAGCCGGAGAAATGGGCTTTCTAAGTGTTGCCGTTCCTGAAGCTTACGGCGGTTTAGGGATGGGATTTGTTTCAACCATGCTAGTATGCGATTATATCTCCAGTGGAACCGGTTCATTTAGTACCGCTTTTGGTGCCCATACAGGAATTGGAACCATGCCTATTACCCTTTACGGAACGGAAGAACAAAAACAAAAATATGTACCAAAATTAGCTTCGGGCGAATGGTTTGGAGCTTATTGCTTAACCGAACCAGGGGCAGGAAGTGATGCCAACTCTGGAAAAACAACTGCCAAATTATCCGATGATGGAAAACACTACCTCATCAACGGACAAAAAATGTGGATTTCCAATGCTGGCTTTTGCAATCTATTCATCGTTTTTGCCCGTATTGAAGACGATAAATACATCACAGGATTTATTGTTGAAAATGATCCCAGCAATGGTATTACTTTAGGTGAAGAAGAACACAAATTAGGCATTCGCTCTTCCTCTACCAGACAAGTGTTTTTCAGCGATACTAAAGTTCCTGTTGAAAATATGTTGGCCGGTCGTGGCGAAGGTTTTAAAATTGCCATGAATGCCTTGAACGTTGGCCGAATCAAGTTGGCCGCAGCCTGTTTGGATTCCCAACGCAGAATAACCACTACGGCAGTTGAATATGCTAATGAGCGTAAACAATTCAACACTCCTATTTCAGATTTTGGTGCTATTAAAGCCAAACTTGCTGACATGGCCACTAATGCTTATGCAGGAGAATCGGCCTGTTACCGAGCGGCCAAAAACATTGAAGATCGTATTGCCATACGTCTAGCTCAAGGAAATTCTCATCAGGAAGCCGAGCTAAAAGGGGTTGAAGAATATGCCATAGAATGCTCCATTCTTAAAGTTTCCGTTTCGGAAGACGTACAACATTGTGCCGATGAAGGTATCCAAATCTTTGGTGGTATGGGCTTTTCGGAAGATACCCCTATGGAAGCCGCTTGGAGAGATGCCCGTATTGCTAGAATCTATGAAGGCACCAATGAAATAAACCGCATGCTTTCTGTAGGCATGTTGGTTAAAAAAGCCATGAAAGGTCATGTGGATTTACTAAAACCTGCCATGGCCGTACAGGAAGAATTGATGGGCATCCCATCATTTGACACACCAGACTTTTCAGAATTATTTTCAGAAGAAAAAGCAGTGTTGGCCAACTTGAAAAAAGTGTTCTTAATGGTCGCTGGTGCTGCCGTTCAAAAATATGGCCCGGATTTGGAAAACCACCAACAATTGATGATGGCTGCTTCCAATATACTGATTGAAATATACATGGCCGAATCAACATTGTTGAGAACTGAAAAAAATGCGAAGCGTTTTGGTGAAAATACCCAAAAAGAACAAATTGCCATGGCAAAACTATATCTTTACAATGCCACGGAAATTATTATCAAAAATGCCAAGGAAGGAATTATTTCCTTTGCACAAGGTGATGAACAGCGCATGATGTTGATGGGATTGAAACGCTTTACAAAATATTCCAACATGCCAAACGTTGTAGAACTAAGAAACATTATTTCCGAGAAAGTCAAATCGGAAAATAAATATTGCTTTTAATAACGACTAATTCAGAAGCAAGTTTAGTGGAAACACGCCTCAATGAGGCGTGTTTTTTTATCCTATGGTTTCTTTTATGCGCTCTTCATCAGTAATTTTAGAAAGGTTTATAGCGGTTTCAATTAGCGCCAAATGTGAATAGGCCTGAGGAAAATTACCTAATAACCGTTTGGTTTTAAAATCAATATCTTCACTAAACAACCCCAAGTGGTTACTGTGAGACAAGAGTTTGTCAAACAATTTTTTGGCTTTTTGCTTCTCACCTATTTTAAACAGACTATTGATGTACCAAAAAGTACAAATGGTAAACGATGAGGAAGGCAACCCAAAATCATCTTTGTTTTTATACCTGTACAAGAGTCCGTCATGACTCAATTCTTTTTCAATAGCATACACTGTACTGATATATTTGGGGTCTTTGGCATCAATAAAATCATAGGCTTCCATAAGCAAGACTGAAGCATCCAAATCCCTTGACCCGTAGGATTGGGTAAATGCTTTGACTTCATCATTCCAAGCATGATTCATAATATCTTGCCTAATTTCATTTTCCAAAGCATGCCATTTTTCCAACTTTCTTTTCTTACCTAATAGTTTGGCGACTTTAATTGCCCTATCAATAGCAGTCCAACACAGCACCTTGGAAAACGTAAAGTGCCTATCTTCGGCCCTAAACTCCCAAATCCCCTTGTCCGGTTCCTTCCAGTGTTTGCTCACCACCCAAACGATGCCCTTTGTGATAGTCCATAGTTCTTCGGTATTTTCAATATCCATGGAGAAGTTTACGAACTGCTGGTAAATCACGTCCATTAAAATACCATAGATATCATTTTGCTTTTGCTTGTAAGCCGCATTTCCCACTCGCACAGGCTTAGAATTATGATACCCCTTTAAATGGTCTAGGCTGTATTCGGTGAGTATCTTTTCTTTGTTGATGCCATACATTATTTGGAGCTTTTCATCCTTATCAGGAATAATATCAATTATAAACTTCAAATACCTTCTCGCAATATTTTTATGCCCCAATTTTGAAACCACTTTAATCACCATGGATGCATCTCTAATCCAACAAAAACGATAATCCCAGTTCCTTACTTCTCCAATGGTTTCTGGCAACGAAGTGGTTGCCGCAGCCAAGACCGCACCTGAACGGTCATAGGTAAGCAATTTTAAGGTCATGGCACTCCGTGCTATTTCATTCTTATACATGCTGAACTTAGGTGTCGTGTCCATCCAATTGAGCCAGTAAACATTAGTGCGTTGGTGCTCCAAAAAAATATTTTCTACCGTAGGCTCAAAGATTTTCTCGTTATACCCAATCAAAAAATAACCATTCCTTGTGAGCGTTATCTCCTCACCGTGAGCTATTTTTTCTTTGTTGAAATTGGTATAAAGAAACAAGGTGTCAAATTTCTCTCCGTAGGTAAGGCTTACAATAAAGTCCTTTTTAATATAGGTAGTAGTTTCTCCTTTGGCATATTCCAATTTAGGATTGTATACAGTTTTGAAGACAGGTTTTCCTGAAATATGTTTTATATATCTTATTATCTCTGGTGGTGAATGGTAAGCACCGTTGTATTTGTAGTATCGTGGCATAAAATCATGGACTTCAAAAGTGTCCCGACCATTGCTGAACTTGGTAACGAGAATGCAGGTATTTTCTATATAGGCCTGGCTAGTGGTATAACTTTTGTCCACAAGAATTTCAAAACTACCACCAATCTCATCATCCAATAATTTGGCAAAAACCGAAGTTGAATCAAATTCCGGTAAGCAGCACCAGTCAATGGATCCTTCTCTGGAAACCAAAGCGGCACTCCTACAATTCCCTATAATACCATAATGTAAACTATCTGTCAAATCTTATATTTTATATGGTTAAACCCTAATTTTTCCTTAAATTAAAAAAAATCTATTTTTTAACCTAAAATTACAGTCAATGTCTAAAACAATCATAGTCTCCAACAGGCTTCCTTTACAAATCAAACTTCAAAAAAACAACCTTGAAGTAAAACCAAGTGTAGGCGGTTTGGCAACGGGTATGAAATCTATACACGAAGACGGCAATGGTGTTTGGATTGGCTGGTCTGGTTTGACAGAAGAAGACTTAAACGAGTCTGTTTCCCGGCAAGTTAACCAAGCTTTAGAACAGGTAAATTGTGCCAGCGTTCCTTTAACACAAGAAAATATTGACAATTTCTATTTAGGCTTCAGCAACAAGGCCCTTTGGCCTCACTTCCATTACTTCATGGAATATACTGAATTTGAAAAAGATCAATGGGATTCGTATCAAGAAGTCAATCAAAAATTTGCCAATGTTGTTTTGGAGCATCTGGAAGATGGGGATAAGGTGTGGGTACATGATTACCAGCTTTTATTGTTGCCAAAAATGATAAAAGACAAAAAACCCGAGGCTACCATTGGTTTCTTTCTACATATTCCATTTCCTTCCTATGAGATTTTCAGGACATTCCCTTGGAGAGAAGACTTGCTTGAAGGTATGCTAGGCTCTGATTTAATAGGCTTTCACACCTATGATTATGAACGTCATTTCTTGAGTTCTGTTAGAAGGATTTTGAGATTGGAAGTCCAGTTCAATGAAATTTCATATGAAGATAGAATTGTAAAGGTAGATTCCTTCCCTATGGGAATAGATTACGACAAATTCCATCATGCAGCAAAAAAACATGTCAATTTGCCCAATGACAAAAAATCGGAATTACGGAAACGCCTGGACGATCATATCCAATCCAGTTCCAACGCCAAACTCATCTTATCCATAGACCGAATGGATTACACTAAAGGGATTCCCAATAGGATCAGAGCGTTTGAATATTTTCTGGACAAATACCCACAATTCAAGGAAAAAGTAAGGTTGGTTATGCTGGCGGTGCCTTCCCGATCCGATGTCCCTCAATATCGAAAATTAAAACGTGAAACCGATGAGTTGGTTGGGCGCATCAATGGAAAATTTGCTACTGTTAGTTGGACGCCTATTTGGTACTTCTATAGATCTATGCCTTTTGAAAATCTTATTGACCTCTATACCTCTTCAGATATTGCATTGGTCACGCCCATTCGTGATGGCATGAATTTGGTTGCCAAAGAATATGTAGCAACGCGGGTCAACCAAGACGGTGTTTTGATTTTAAGCGAAATGGCGGGCGCTTCGAACGAGTTGGACGAAGCCATTTTAATTAATCCGAATAACTTTGAAGAACTGGCTAATGCTCTCAAAAACGCCTTGGAAATGCCTTTGGAAGAACAAAAGAAACGCATGGGCATCCTTCAGAAGCGGTTGTCTCGCTACACTGTTGAAAAATGGGCCAAAGAGTTTATGAAATCGCTAAACAGCACTCTTAAGGAAGATACAGACAATGCTGTCCAAAAAATGAATCCCACCAATCAAGATTCAATGCTGAATGACTACAACAAATCCCAAAAGAGATTATTGTTTTTAGATTATGATGGCACTTTAGCTGGTTTTAAAAACAATCCCCAAGATGCTAAACCCGATGCCGAGCTTATAACGCTATTGGACCAATTGAATGAAAAACAAAACACTGATTTTGTTATTGTGAGTGGCAGAGACCGAGAAACTTTTGAGCAATGGTTCAATCACAAATCTTATAGCCTCATCACAGATCATGGGGTGTGGCTTAAAGATAAAAACGAAGATTGGAAAATGCTGGAACGACTAAAGACCGATTGGATGGATAACATCCTGCCCATACTGGAAAGCTTTGTTGATAGGACTCCAGGAACATTTATTGAAAAGAAGAAATACTCGCTGGCATGGCACTACAGAAAAGCCGACCCCGAACTAGCCATGAAACGAGCTATGGAATTGAATACCGTACTAACCAGTATGACCTCCAACAACGATTTAAAAGTCTTGAAAGGCAACAAGGTGATGGAAATAAAAAGCAGCAGTGTGAACAAAGGACGGGCCACTTCACGCTGGCTCACCAAAGGCCCGTATGATTTTATTTTTGCCATTGGCGATGACTGGACAGACGAATATATGTTTGACGAACTTCCCAACAAAGCCTACACCGTAAAAGTGGGCAGCAAAAAAACCAAAGCCCGATATTATGTAAAAGACACTGAAAATGTTAGGGAATTATTGAGTAGATTTGTGTGAACACTTGTGCATTCCAATCCAACGAAATGAAAAACATAAGCCTTTCCATACTCCTTCTTGTTTCAACCTTACTATCCGCTCAAAATCAACAGGAAATCTACACCATCATCGATTCTGTTTCCTCCCAAAGAATAAAAAAGGATATTAAAACCTTAGTAGATTTTGGAACCAGAAACACTTTTAGTGATACTATTTCCAACACCAGAGGTATTGGTGCCGCAAGACGCTGGATAAAACAAGAGTTTGAAACTATTTCAAAAAATTGTAACACCTGTTTAGAAGTATTCTACCAAAAAGATTTTGTAACCAAGGAAGGCAATAGCCGAGTGCCACACGATGCTTGGGTAGTTAATGTAGTGGCTGTTCAAAAAGGAACCAAATATCCCAACAGGTATATCATCATGAGCGGCGATATTGATTCCAGAGCCAGCGACACTATGGATTTCACTACTGATGCCCCTGGAGCCAATGATAATGCTTCCGGAATGGCCGGCACCCTTGAAGCCGCTAGGGTTTTGAGTTCGTATTCTTTTGAAAGTAGCATTGTATATCTAGGGCTTTCGGGAGAAGAACAAGGTCTTTTTGGCGGTGCCGGATTTGCCAAGTATGCCCAAGAGCATCAATGGGAGATCATTGGGGTTTTCAATAATGATATGATAGGAAATATTGAAGGGGTTGATGGTGTGATTGACAATAGAACCTTTCGTATATTTTCAGAGCCTGTCCCACCAACCGAAACCGAACGAGAACGGCAAATGCGTCGTTACTATGGTGGTGAAGTAGATGGTATTTCACGCCAGTTGGCTCGGTATGTTTATTCTACCACCAAGAAATTCATGCCCGAAATGAACCCTATGATGGTATATCGTTTGGATCGTTTTGGTCGTGGCGGCCATCATAAGCCTTTTAACGATTTAGGGTATGCCGCCATTCGAATTATGGAAGCGCATGAAAATTATACTCAGCAACATCAAGATGTAAGAGTTGAAAATGGCGTGGCTTACGGAGACACGTTTGAGCATGTCAATTTTGAATATGCCAAAAAATTAACAACAGTGAACGCTATCAATTTAGCTTCTTTGGCTTCTGCTCCACCCGCTCCAAAAAATGTAGCCATTGGTGGGATTGTAGAACCTTCGGCTAAGCTCAAATGGGAAGCGGTTGAAGGTGCTATTGGCTATAAAATTTATTGGCGGGAAACCACTTCCCCAACTTGGGATAACAGCCGTTATGTTGGGAATATCACTGAATTTACACTACATGGTATTGTTATTGATAACTCTTATTTTGGTGTAGCAGCCGTAGGTAAAAATGGCTTTGAAAGCTTGATTACCTTTCCAAATTCAATTATAAGAAATTAATTTATGAGATATTTACTTTCCGTTGTTTTTAGCCTGTTTCTTGTTTCATTGGCCTCAAGCCAGTTACTTCAGGACAAAAAAAAATTCACGCATCAGGATACGCTACGCGGGTCAATCACACCTGAAAGAGCTTGGTGGGATTTAACCTATTACCATTTAGACATTTCCGTAGATCCTGAAAATAAATATATTGAAGGAAAGAATACGATTTCCTACAAAGTATTGGAGCCAAACCAAGTCATGCAAATTGATTTGCAACCGCCATTAAAGATTCTTAAAGTTACCCAAAATGGAAAGGAATTAAAGATTAAACATGACGGCAATGCCCATTTTATTACTTTAAAGAGCAAGCAAAAAAAGGGTACACTAAATTCTATCGAGGTCTATTACAAAGGCAATCCTAAAGAAGCTAGACGCGCCCCTTGGGACGGTGGCTTTTCTTGGAAACAAGACCCTAACGGTCATCCGTTTGTAGCAACCTCTTGCCAGGGTTTAGGTGCCAGTGTTTGGTGGCCTTGTAAAGACCACATGTATGATGAAGTAGACAGTATGGATATTTCGGTAACGGTCCCTAAAGGCTTAATGGATGTTTCCAACGGCCGCTTGAAAAGTATCAAAGAACATGACAGTACTGCCACATACAATTGGCATGTAAGTAACCCCATTAACAACTATGGTGTGAATGTAAATATTGGTGATTACGAGCACTTTTCAGAAACTTATAAAGGAGAGAAAGGCCCCTTGACCATGGATTATTATGTTCTTAAAGGTAATTTGGAAAAAGCCAAAGAGCATTTTAAAGATGCTCCCAAAATGATGGAAGCGTTTGAGCACTGGTTTGGCCCTTACCCCTTTTATGAAGATGGTTATAAACTCGTTGAAGTCCCTTATTTAGGTATGGAACATCAAAGTTCTGTTACGTACGGCAATCATTACCAAAAAGGCTATTCAGGCATGGATTTGTCTGGCACCGGATGGGGATTGAAATTCGATTTTATCATCATCCACGAATCCGGCCATGAATGGTTTGCCAACAACATTACCTATAAAGACATTGCAGATATGTGGATTCATGAAGGTTTCACGGCCTATTCCGAAAATTTGTTCCTTGATTATTTCTTCGGAAAGGAAGCTGCAAGAGATTATGTTATAGGCACCCGAGCTAACATTCAAAATGATAGACCCATCATTGGCGATTATGATGTAAATCATGAAGGCTCTGGAGATATGTATTACAAAGGTGCCAACATGCTGCATACTTTAAGACAACTGGTTGAAGATGATGAAAAATGGCGCCAAATTTTAAGGAGTATGAACAAGGATTTCTACCACCAAACAGTAACCACACAACAAATTGAAGAGTACTTGAGTAAGAAAACAGGGTATGATCTAAAGGAATTCTTTGACCAATATTTGCGTACTACTAAAATTCCAACATTGGAATATAAGATGGAGGATAATATTTTGAAATACCGCTGGACCAACATTATTGATAAATTCGACATGCCAATTTTGGTCTATATTGATAACAATGCCGAATGGCTTTACCCTAAAGCTGAGTGGAAAAGCTTGAAACTGGAAACCAAAACCCCCAACATAGTTGTGGATAGGAATTTTTATATTGATATAAAACCCCTCTAATGAGTTTGCAAGAGTTCTATTTTAAGAATGACAGCGAATGGCGGGATTGGCTTCATGAGAATCACCAAGAAAGTAATGGCATTTATCTTGTTTTTTACAAAGTAGATCATGAAATGGACAGCATGCGTTGGGAAGAAGCCGTAAAAGTTGCTCTTTGTTATGGCTGGATAGATTCTACTGTTAAAAGTCTAGGCAACGGTAAAAGACGTCAATATTTTACCCCTAGAAATCCCAAAAGCGAATGGAGTGCCTTGAACAAACGCTATATTGAAGAGCTTACAGAAGCCAAACTAATGCATAAGAGTGGTGTTAAGATCATTGAATTGGCCAAAGAAAATGGTTCTTGGACAGGATTGGACGATGTTGAAAACGGAATTATTCCAGACGATTTACAACAAGCTTTCAACAACAACAAAAAGGCTTTTGAAAACTACAGTAGCTTTGCCCCTTCTTACCGAAAAAGTTATTTATACTGGCTCAATCAAGCTAAACGTGAGGAAACCAGACAAAAAAGAATCACAGAAATTATAGCTCTTTGTAGAGCCAACCAGAAATCCCGATAAATACTACTCCACCCTTTTTAAGGCATCAATGTTGGTGAGCTTTATATGCTTGCCCACTGTATCAATATAGCCTTCGCGCTTGAACTCTGATAGAATACGAATAGCCGATTCAGTGGCGGTTCCAACAATATTGGCATAATCTTCTCTAGAGAGTAGCAAGTTTAACATTCCTTCATTATCAACACCAAATCGCTCTTGTAAGTTTAATAACGCCTCAGCCATTCGTTGCTTAACCGATTTTTGAGCCATATTGACAATGACATTATCAGATTCCCGAAGATCGGCAGCCATGTGCTGCAACATGTCTAGAGAGAAATCCCTACTTTTCTGAAGGTCTGTAATGATCTCATCTTTTGGGATAAAACACACTTCCATATCATTTAAAGCCACAGCACTTAAATTAGTAGAATCACTTCCCACAAGGGAACGCTGCCCCAATAATTCACCTTTTACCACCAATTTGACAATTTGGTCCTTGCCATTTGCACTGAGCTTGGTCAATTTGCAAACGCCGTCACGGACGCAATAAACGCCTTTCAAAGTTTCTCCTTCCTCAAAGATAACCTCTCCTCTTTTTACTTTTTTGCTTGTTTTGCAAGCACTTATACGCATCAATTCTTCAGTCGTCAGGGCTTTTAGTGAGTTAAATTGCCTGATGATACATTGTTCACATTTGCTCATTACCTAAAAAACTTTGGTTGTGTAAATTTAATTAAAACATGACAAATATCATATTTTAAATTAGGTGTATTTGCAACCTTTGTTACCAGGTATAAGAGCAAATCTTAATGGAACGTACAAAGTGTTACCACTGCGGCGATACTTGCGACAAAACAGTCATTAATTATGACGATAAGACATTTTGTTGCAACGGCTGCAAAACTGTTTATGAAATTTTTTCAGAAAACGACTTAACCTGTTACTATGACTTTCAGGCATCACCGGGTGCTGCCCCAAAAGAACTTCAAGGAAAGTATGATTTTCTTCAACAGGAATCTATAGTAGACAAGTTAACCGAGTTTAATGATGGAAAAATACAAATCGCCACACTGTATATACCGCACATACACTGTAGTTCCTGTATATGGATTCTTGAAAACCTGAACAAACTTCAAAAAGGAATTTCCTCTTCTCAAGTGAATTTTGGCAAAAAAACGGTTCGCGTTACCTACCATGTTACCGATTGTTCGCTTAAAGACGTTGTGCTTTTATTGAGCTCTATTGGTTATGAACCTTACATTTCCCTGAGTGATTATTCCAGTGGAAAGGAACGAGTGAACAGAACCTTGATATACAAATTGGGATTAGCAGGATTTGCCTTTGGAAATGTAATGCTACTCTCTTTCCCCGAATACTTTGAAGTTAACGAATACTGGTTGGAACAGTACAAACCACTATTCAGGTGGCTCATGTTTGCCTTTTCGGTACCTGTTGTGTTTTATGCTGCTCAAGATTACTTTATTTCCGCCTATAAAGGGCTACGGAAAAAGCTCTTGAATATTGATGTGCCCATAGCATTGGGTATTTCAGTATTGTTTATACGAAGTACTATTGAGATTATTTTCAATTTGGGCTCAGGATTTTTTGATAGTTTGACCGGTTTGGTATTTTTCCTATTAATAGGAAAATTTTTTCAACAGAAAACATACACTTTCCTTTCTTTTGAGAGAGATTACAAGTCCTATTTCCCCATTGCCATTACCAAAATCTCCAAAGGCATTGAAACGCCCATACAAGTCTATGAAATTAAGGAAGGTGACAGGCTCTTGATACGCAATGAAGAACTCATCCCCGTAGATTGTATTCTTATTAATGGCCATGCCAATGTTGATTACAGCTTTGTGACCGGCGAATCTGAAACAGTAGGGAAAGTTTCGGGTGATAAGCTCTTTGCTGGCGGTAAGCAAACCTCGGGTGCCATTGAAGTGGAAGCTTTAAATACAGTAGAACAGAGCTACCTCACTCAATTATGGAGCAATGATGTGTTCAATAAAAATAAAGAAGAAGCTATTGCCTCTCTAACCAATAAGATTAGTAAGCATTTTACCATTGCCGTCTTGACCATTGCGGTGGTAGCAACTGCCTTTTGGATGGTTGTTAACCCTGCCAAAGCCATGAATGTATTTACGGCTGTGCTTATTATTGCTTGCCCTTGTGCCATAGCCTTGGCCGCACCATTTACCCTTGGCAATATGCTGCGAATCTTTGGTAAGCTCAAGTTTTATGTGAAAAATGCTTCGGTGCTTGAACAATTGGCCAAAATAAACACGATTGTTTTTGATAAAACCGGAACCATCACTTCAGGGAAAAAAAATCAAGCCATTTATGATGGCACCTTACTTTCCGTTGATGAAGAAATCCTTTTGAAAAATTCCCTTCGTGGCTCCAACCATCCTTTGAGCAGAACCTTGTACGATGTTTTGAACGAACACAACATCATAAGCTTAGACTATTTTGAGGAAATCCCAGGCAAGGGCATTCAAGCAACTTATAATAAAAAACAGATAAAGATAGGATCGGCAAAATTTGTAGGCGCCCATACGGATAAGGCTGTCTTGAGTACATCTGTACACATGAGTGTAGACAATGAGTACAAAGGAAAGTTCACCTTTTTCAATAATTACAGAAAAGGACTTTCCAAATTATTTAATAAATTGAGAAAAAACTACGACTTAGTGATTTTGACAGGTGATAACGAAGGGGAATTGGAAAATCTAAAAAAATTACTTCCTGTACGTACTAAACTTATTTTTAACCAAAAACCGGAAGACAAACTGGAATATATCAAATACCATCAAACCGAAGGTGCCAAAGTTTTAATGATTGGTGATGGATTGAACGATGCGGGAGCCCTAGCCCAAAGTGATGTGGGTATAGCCATCTCGGAAAACGTTAATGTGTTCTCTCCTGCTTGTGATGCTATTTTGGATGCCTCAAAATTTACTGACATATATAATTATTTAAAAGCCACAAAACAGTCCATAAAAATTATCAAATGGAGCTTTTTGCTTTCATTCATCTATAATGTTGTGGGGCTCTATTTTGCAGTAACGGGACAACTTTCGCCAGTTGTAGCAGCTATCTTAATGCCTTTAAGCTCTATTAGTATTGTGATATTCACCACAATAGCAACAAATTTAATTGGAAAGAAATTAGAATGATTATAAATTTAGCTAACTGATAAAAATCATGTTTTATGCAAAACAAGCAACCTATTTTTGACCCAACAACTTCAGTGGTATGAGTGTTATCTATATTTTATTAACCATCAGCATCTGTGTAGCCGTAGTGTTCTTTATTGCCTTTATAGTAGCAGTAAGATCAGGACAATACGACGACAGTTATACACCTTCAGTAAGAATGTTATTTGAAGACGAATTAAAAAAAGAAACTTCTAAACCAATCAAGAACACTAAAAAACCGTAAGCATTATGGAAGTACAACAGTTCTATTACGATAATAAAATCGTAAGAAATTTTATCATAGCCACCATTGTTTGGGGGGTTGTAGGAATGGCAGTGGGTTTACTACTGGCTTTCTTCTTTTTGTTTCCAAATTTAACCGAAGGCATTTCATGGCTAAGCTTTGGTAGATTGAGACCATTGCATACCAATGCCGTAATTTTCGCCTTTGTCGGGAACGCTATTTTTGCCGGCGTCTATTACTCTACCCAACGCTTGCTAAAAGCCAGAATGTTCAGTGACTTCTTAAGCAAACTTAACTTTTGGGGATGGCAACTTATTATTGTTGCAGCTGCCATAAGTTTACCGTTAGGCTTAACTTCTTCTAAAGAATATGCCGAATTGGAATGGCCTATTGATATTGCCATTGCTGTTGTATGGGTGGCTTTTGGATGGAACCTTATTGGTACCATGCTTAAACGTAGACAACGTCACCTGTACGTAGCCATTTGGTTTTACATTGCCACTTTTGTAACCGTTGCCGTACTTCACATTTTTAACAACTTGGAACTGCCTGTAAGTGCCATGAAGAGTTATTCGGTGTATGCGGGGGTTCAAGATGCCTTGGTACAATGGTGGTACGGTCACAATGCGGTAGCTTTCTTCCTGACTACACCATTCCTTGGATTGATGTACTACTTCGTACCAAAAGCGGCAGATAGACCTGTTTATTCCTACAGGTTATCAATAGTACACTTCTGGTCTTTGATATTCATTTACATTTGGGCTGGACCTCACCATTTATTATATAGTGCTTTACCAGAATGGGCACAGAATTTAGGCACCACCTTTTCAGTAATGTTGTTAATGCCTTCTTGGGGTGGTATGATTAACGGTCTCTTGACTTTAAGAGGTGCTTGGGACAAAGTAAGAGTTGACCCTGTTCTTAAATTCATGGTAGTTGCTATTACTGGTTACGGTATGGCTACTTTTGAAGGGCCAACATTATCCCTTAAAAACGTAAATGCCATTGCCCACTTTACTGATTGGGTTATTGCTCACGTACACGTTGGTGCTCTAGCATGGAATGGCTTCCTTGCCTTTGGTATGATTTACTGGCTAGTGCCTCGCCTATTCAAAACACCTTTGCATTCTGTTAAACTGGCCAACTTCCACTTTTGGATTGGCACGTTAGGTATTCTACTTTATGCCTTACCAATGTACGTTTCAGGCTTTACACAAGCTTCTATGTGGAAACAGTTTAATCCTGACGGTACCTTAGTATATGGTAACTTCTTGGAAACTGTTTCTGAAATTATACCAATGTACTGGATGCGTGCCATAGGCGGAACATTATATATTTCAGGTATGCTAGTCTTAGCTTATAATATTATAATGACCGTGAGAGCTGGTAGCTCTGTAGAAGACGAATTAGCCGAAGCCCCTGCATTGCAACGGGTTTCAAAACACAGAGTTTCTGGTGAAGGCTTCCATACTTGGTTAGAGCGTAGACCCGTACAACTAACAATATTGGCTACCATAGCAATCTTAATTGGTGGTATTATACAAATAGTTCCAACCATTATGGTAAAATCAAACATCCCTACTATTAGCAGTGTGAAACCTTACACACCTCTAGAATTGGAAGGTAGAGATTTATACATTCGTGAAGGCTGTGTATCCTGTCATTCTCAAATGATTCGTCCGTTCCGTAGTGAGGTAGAACGTTATGGGGAATACTCTAAAGCAGGTGAATATGTTTACGACCATCCATTCCTTTGGGGAAGTAAACGTACCGGACCAGACTTACACCGTGTAGGTGGAAAATATTCTGATAACTGGCACCTAAACCATATGTACGATCCACAAAGTACTTCCTCAGGATCCATCATGCCTAGATACCCTTGGCTGGTTTCCGGACCTTCTTCCAAATTGGATAAATCCAATACCGAAACTAAAATGAAGGCCATGGTCACCCTGGGTGTACCATATTCTGAAGAAGACATTGCAAATGCTCAACAAAGCATGACAGAGCAAGGAACACAAATTGAAAAAAATCTTTATTCCGATCCAAGTTTTGCCGAAACCTATGAAGCCGACAAGAAAGCTGGTGGTGCAGACTTTGTAGAAATGAGAGATCGTGAAATAGTTGCTTTGATAGCCTATCTACAAAGATTGGGTACTGATATTAAGGTAAAAGATGTAGAAGCTGAAACTGTAACTCAAAACTAATTTGTGATGTTGAAATTTGTAAAAGATCATATGGAGACTATTACCGGGGTTGAAATTTTCCCCATCATCTCCTTGCTCATATTCTTTCTTTTCTTTGTAGCACTTACCTTGTGGGTTGTAACTGCAAAAAAAGATTACATAAACACTGTTAGCAACTTACCATTAGATACTAACCAAAATCAAACCGAATCATGAGAAATTTAATTCCATCTTGGGTCAGAGTCCCCTTAATATTCTTTGCCATCTTTGGCTTGACGGAGTACGTTATAGATTCCGGAGAAAAACCAGCATTTATTGAAAACCCATTAGTATTGCTTTTCTTGGTATTGGTGCTATTGGTGTTAGTAGCCATAGAAGGCATTGTTTCATCATTGGACAACATTCTATACCAAAGTCTGGACGAAGAAGGCAAAGCACGGTATGTGGCAGCCAAAACCAAGAGTCCAAAGCTATTTGTATGGGTAAAAGATGCCTATAAAAAATTGGCTGGTGGCAAATCCATAGAAGAAGAACATGAAATTATTCTAGACCATAATTATGATGGAATTAGAGAGTTGGACAACTCGCTTCCACCCTGGTGGCTCTATGGTTTCTACGCTTCCATCGTATTTGCCATTGTGTACTTATTAAGATATCATGTATTTGATGCTCCAGGCCAGTTCAAGGAATTGGAAACCGAATATGCCATAGCACAAAAAGAAATTGAAGAATATAAGAAAACTGCTAAAGATTTGGTTGACTTTGAAACGGTGACTGTTTTAACAGATGCAGCCGATTTAGCCAATGGTAAGAAAATATTCGAAGCCAATTGTGTTGCTTGCCATAAAGTAGATGGCGGTGGTGGTATTGGTCCTAATTTAACCGACCACTATTGGATTTTAGGTGGTGGTATCAAGAACGTATTCCACACCATTACCGAAGGAGGTCGAGACGGTAAAGGTATGATTGCCTGGAAACAAAGTTTAAAACCATCAGAAATAAACCAAGTTGCTAGTTATGTACTCACTTTCCAAGGCACTACACCTGCCGAACCAAAAGATCCCGAAGGTGAACTTTGGGTAGATGAAAGTGCTTCACAACCTGAAGGAGAAGCAACCGAAAACAACGAAACCGAAACGCCAGCTGAAACAACCGAAATTATAACTGATTCAGTAACTGTAGCGCAAAATTAAGAGAGTATGGAAACTCCCGAAAACGAAAAATTCAGGGATTCAATAGGAACCATTAACGATGAGGGCAAACGTGCTTGGATTTTCCCCAAGAAACCCAGCGGAAGGTACTATGATAGGCGAAAAATAGTTAGCTATTTTTTATTGGCCTTCTTGTTTGCTGCGCCATTTATCAAGATAAATGGCAATCAATTTCTAATGTTCAATATCCTTGAACGACGTTTCAATATTTTCGGGTTTCCGTTCTGGCCTCAGGATTTCCACCTTTTTGTTATTTCAATGATTATCGGTGTGGTGTTCATTACACTTTTTACGGTAGGATTTGGTAGGATTTTTTGTGGTTGGATTTGTCCGCAAACCATTTTTTTGGAAATGGTTTTCCGCAGAATTGAGTATTGGATTGATGGCGACCGTGGGAAACAAATGCGTTTGGCAAAACAACCTTGGAATGCCGAAAAAATAAGAAAACGGTTATTGAAATGGTTTATCTTTTTGGTTATTTCTTTCTTGATTGCCAATATCTTCCTAGCCTACCTTATAGGTAGTGATAAGCTGATACGCTATATTACCGAAGGCCCTTCTCAGCATTTAGATACTTTATTCCCATTGCTCATTTTTACAGCAGTCTTTTATTTTGTTTTTGCATGGTTTAGGGAACAAGTATGTATTATAGCGTGTCCTTATGGCAGATTGCAAGGGGTACTGTTGGACAACAAATCTATTGTAGTCGCATATGACGATAAACGTGGTGAAGGAGAAAACGGCCGGAAAAAATTTCGTAAAAATGAAGACCGTGCCGCTTTGGGACATGGTGATTGTATAGACTGTTTACAGTGTGTGCACGTGTGTCCAACTGGAATAGACATAAGAAACGGAACACAATTGGAATGCGTAAACTGTACAGCGTGTATTGACGAATGCGATACCATTATGGACAGCATAGGATACCCTAGAGGGTTGATTCGATACGCCAGTGAAGACGAGATTGAGAAAAAAGAGAAGTTCAAGCTCACTGCAAGAATGAAAGGCTACATAGCCGTACTGACTATTTTAATTGGTGTTCTTTTTGGAATGCTGCTCTTAAGAAATGATGTTGAAGCACGGGTATTGAGACTTCCAGGGCAATTGTACGAACAAAAGGAGAACAACATAATCAGTAATGTCTTTACCTATAAGCTTATCAACAAGACAACTAAAGAGATTGAAATTGACAGCTTTAAAGTAAGAAACATGGAGGCTGTAGTAAAACTTGTTTCTGCAAGTGATATTTTCATCGTACCAAAACAAGGCCTTTCTGAAGGAACCTTGTTTATAGAAATTGACAAAGGAAAATTAAAAGGAGATAAAACCAAGTTAACTATAGATGTCTACAGTGAAGGAAAACTGATTGAGACAACATCTGTTAATTTTATGGGACCGCATAGTTACAATTAAAAAAGTTGATATGAAAATTAATTGGGGAACCGGAATTGTACTAGCCTTTATAGGATTTATAGGCTTCATCATGTACTTTATTGTTCAAATGAGCGTGAACAAAAAATACGATCATGATTTGGTTACAGAAGAATACTATAAGCAGGAGTTAGAATTTCAAAATGATATTGATAAAGAGAAAAACAGTAAGTCTTTAAAAGAAAACATCACCTGGCAAAAGACCGCTAATGGCATGCTTATTTCGTTTCCCAAAAATCTTGATGAAAATTATATATCCGGAAAAGTGTTCCTATATAGACCATCTAATAAACAATTAGATTTTGAAACTTCTATTTCAACTTCTAACCATAATTTGCTCATACCTGACACACGTTTATTAGATGGTCGTTGGAACATTAAAATAGACTGGAAATATAAGGAAACTTCCTATTTATTTAAAGAAGAAATAACATATTGATGTTATGGTCGGCATTTATATTGGGTTTATTGGGCAGCTTCCACTGTGTGGGAATGTGCGGTCCCATTGCCTTTATGCTGCCCGTAGATCGCTCTAATACCACCAAAAAAGTATTTCAAATTTTTATTTACCATTTTGGTAGATTATTGGCTTATTCTCTGATTGGTCTTGTTTTTGGACTCGTGGGCAAGAGTTTTTATCTTTTCGGTTTTCAGCAACAATTGTCTATTGCCATAGGAATTATAATGATTATAGCTATTCTAATTCCTCAAAATCTTTTTCAACGTTATAATTTCTCCAAGCCGGTATATAAAATTATTTCAAAACTTAAATCCCGCATGGGGCAAGCATTCAAGAAAAAATCACCGGATACGTTTCTAACCATAGGTTTTCTTAATGGATTTTTACCTTGCGGATTGGTATATATGGCTGTATTTGGAGCCATAGCTTCAGAGAATGTAGCACAAGCTGGGCTCTACATGGTTTTGTTTGGCTTAGGAACTATCCCTTTGATGACTTCAGCTATATATCTTGGTAAATTTTTAAATGCCACTTTGAAACAACGCATCCAAAAAGCCATTCCTATAATGGTTGTACTTATTGGTATTTTATTTATTATGAGAGGCCTAGGCCTAGGCATTCCCTATATATCTCCAGCTCCAGCCACCGAAATGGTTTCGGGCGCTATGGAATGTCACTAAAAAAAGAGTTGGCCTTTTTCAAAACCAACTCTTCCTACTACCAATAAACCAAAAAAATTAACAACTAACCTGCTAATTATATTTTGAAGGTCATTACCGGCAAACTTGCATGGTTAGCAATATCTTCTGATATGCTTCCCTCGAAGAAGTGTGCAATGCCTGTTCTACCATGGGTAGATACTACGATCAAATCGGCATCCACTTTTTTGGCAAAATTAACCACACCATTCTCCACAGTATAATCAGCCACAAAATTCACTTTATCATAATTGTTGACATTACCATCTGCAGCTGATAAAAATTCTTTTACTTGAGCTTCTATTTCGGTGGTGCTCCTAAAATTGTCATTAGGAACATTTACATGTAAATAATAAACCTTGGAACCTTCACCATCAAAAAGTCCCGCTACTTTTTTATAAGCAACTTGAGATTCTTTGGAAAAATTACAGGCAAAGACCACATTCTCAAAACGAAGAGTGTCTGGTTTTTTCTTGATAACCAAAACCGGAATGTTAGAATTTCTAACCACTTTTTCAGTATTGGAGCCCACAAAAAGTTCACTCAACCCACTAGTTCCATGAGATCCCATAACGATAAGATCTGCGTTATGGCTTTCGGCTACTTCGCTCACTTCTGAAAATACTTTGTAGTGTTTTACCATAGGGGTTACTTGAACACCGTTCAAATAACTCTTGTTCAAAAATTCAGCGAATTTCTTTTCAGCTAACTTGAGATAAAATAGGGCTTTTTCGTTTTGTACATCATCAGCTTTTAAAAGCACTGAATCAGACAACTCCAGCATGTGCAGAGCCAGGATTTCAGATCCATGCTTTTTGGCCAATATGGAAGCGGCTTCTAAAGCAAACTCTGAATGTTCCGAGAAATCTATAGGAACGATGATTTTTTTAACTTTCATTTGTTTGGGTTTTAATTTGCTCATTTAATTCTCAAATTTACCATTTTTAACCCTAGAAAAAAATGATAAAAGTCAGAAATGTTTCAATTTAAATCAAGGCCATGCAATCCCTATAAAAAATAATCGCCTTTAAATGAAAACACAGTATATTTACACCAAACTTTTAGCATGAATCCTTCTGCTTCTGGCTGGTTAAAAAAATTACTTTCGGAAATCTCTGTTCAGGATGCCTTTCTTAAAGGGGATACAAGCAATTTTTACCAAGATTTGAGAACCTCTGGTTTTATCTATGGGAGCAATGTTAAATGCATTCATAAAGCCTACAACAATCCAGATTATACCGAAGAAGAATTCACCAAGCTCAATCTGGTGCTTTCGTTAATTTACATTTACAATCACCACAAAGGGCCAAAAGAAAGTTTTACGGATTCGGTTATTGCATTTTATAAAGCCATTAATGAATTCAAGCCATCTTTTCTAGATGAACTTCTGGGTGAAAAAAAAGGACATGAACTGCTGGAGAAGATTATCCATAAACGAATTCATATTGATGATAACATCATTACCAAAAACTTCAACTATTTTATAACCAATGCGGTACTGTTTAGTGATGTTTTGGCTTTCAAGACCTTCCTAAAGGAACCTAACAAGGTTGAAGATTATCTTAAAGAACTCGAAGCGGCCATTGAGATTGGGGTTTACAAAGCATTCAATACCAAGGAAGATAAAACCGACTATGATAAGAGTTTGATGAAGTTGTTTGAATCTTCACTCCGATACAAAAATGAATCCCATTTAAACTTGCAGGACATTTTACCTTCGTTTACTCATGTATTGGAAAAATACTATTTGATAGATATTGTTGCTATGTCGCTTTGGAGCGATAAAGTAATTGATAATAATGAAGCTATCTTCTTGAAGTCTATTTCCAAACAACTGGGTCTGGATGAAAAAATAGCCGATGATTCCATAGTACACCTCAGCTCTTTTTACACAACCTATAAGGATAAAATTGCCTTACTGAACTCTAAAAACCCTGTACAGAGTTTTTATGATAACTCAGGAAAAATGGTGAGCAAGCTCATCAAGCGAAACAAAAAAAGACTCATTAAAGAACTCCAGGAAAGCAAAGAACTGCTCCTGTTAATTTCAAAATCAACAACTACGCCGTTAACTGATGAAGAGCAGAAAAAGGTACAAGGGCAACTTCTGGATATTTTTAAATCCATTCCAAGCCTAGCTATTTTCATGCTTCCAGGCGGCATGCTTTTATTACCTATTGTGATAAAATTTATCCCTAAACTACTGCCTTCTGCCTTTGACGAAAACCGAATGGAGGAAAAATAATCAAAAAAAATACGTGCTAATTTTTAATTGTACTTTTATTTATCGTAATATTGCAATAAAACAATTAATATGGGACTTGCCAAAACGGAAATCTTTAACGACCAGCAAAACCAACTGGCCAATTTCGCCAAGGTTTTGGGGCATCCGGCAAGAATTGCTATTCTTCAGCACTTGTTCAAAATCAATGCCTGTATTTGTGGCGACTTGGTAGATGAAATTGGTTTGGCACAACCAACCATTTCACAACATCTTAAAGAACTTAAAAATCTAGGCCTCATAAAAGGCACTATTGAAGGCACCAGTGTTTGCTACTGTATTGACCCAGATAATTGGTCAAAAATGAAAGTGCTTTTACAAGAGTTTCTGGACCAGGACACTTCGCACTCTACGTGCTGTTAAAAAATTTGTGTTTATTAATCGTATTATTACAATAAATAAATTATTATGAAACTATCAGAAATAAAAAAGATTTTAGGAAGATTGGAAACTATTGCATTTCAATTGCCTAACGGCGAATTAGTACCTAGCCATTTCCATGTAACCGAAATAGGAAAGGTTACCAAGCACTTTATAGATTGCGGTGGTACGGTTCGCCATGAAGAAGTTGTGAATTTCCAACTATGGGATGCTAACGATTATAACCACAGGTTACATCCTGAAAAACTAGTACACATTATCAATCTGTCTGACAAAACTTTAGATTTAGGTGATTTAGAAATTGAAGTAGAATACCAAGGCTTGACCATTCAAAAATTTGGATTGGACTTTGATGGCAAGAATTTTTTATTGGCTACCAAAAAAACCGATTGTTTAGCTAAAGACAATTGTGGAATACCAAAGGAAAAGACTAAAGTAAAATTATCCGATCTAGCCAACGAACCCTGTTGTTCGGAAGATGGAAATTGTTGTTAAAATAAAGCCATGAAACATTTCACAACCAATCTTTATCCTGAAATAGAAGAGACCATTAAGGGCCTCGTTTTAGAGAACATACCAGAAAACCGCAAAAAAACACTTAACCCTTTAATTGATTTTATTCAAGCTAAGTTGGCAAAAAGTGAACCTGTTGATTTAAATTTTATTTGTACCCATAATTCCAGAAGAAGCCATCTCTCGCAAGTATGGGCTCAAGCCCTGACCTATTATTATCAAGTGGAAAACGTTACCTGTTATTCGGGCGGAACTGAAGCCACGGCTTTATTTCCAATGGTTGCCGAAACTCTAAAGAAACAGGGATTTCAAATCCAAATCCTATCCCAAGAAAACAATCCAGTGTATGCTATTAAATATGCTGAAAATACTTTGCCTATTATTGGTTTTTCAAAACGATTTGACAATGATTTTAATCCAAAATCCGGATTTGCCGCAATCATGACCTGTGATTCAGCCCATGAAGCGTGTCCGTTTGTTTCTGGTGCCCACATGCGTATTCCCATTACCTATGAAGACCCTAAAGCTTTCGATGAAACACCTCAACAACATGAGATGTATTTGGAAAGAAGCCTCCAAATTGCCACCGAACTGAAATACGTGTTCTCTGCTATTAAATAATTTCCGTAGAAATGAAAAAACTAAGCTTTCTAAATAGAAACCTAACGCTTTGGATAGTTGCCGCCATGATCTGTGGCGTAGCATTGGGGTATTTTTTCCCATCCATCCCTGCGACTATAGACTCCTTCAGCTCCGGAACTACAAACATCCCTATAGCTCTGGGACTGATTGTCATGATGTATCCACCACTGGCCAAGGTAAACTATGCATTATTGCCCAAAGTTTTTAGAAACATTAAAATCCTTTCAATCTCATTAATCTTGAATTGGATTGTTGGCCCAATCTTGATGTTCCTCTTAGCCATCACCTTTTTGCAAGACTATCCAGAGTATATGGTAGGTTTAATTTTGATAGGACTGGCTAGGTGCATTGCCATGGTCTTGGTGTGGAACGACCTTGCCGAAGGCAGTAGTGAATACGGAGCGGGTTTGGTTGCTTTAAACAGTATTTTCCAAGTTTTTGCCTATAGTTTCTATGCGTGGTTATTTATTACCAAATTACCACCTTTGTTTGGTTTTGAAGGTGCCCTAGTTGATATTTCCATAGCTACCATAGCAGAAAGCGTGGTTGTGTATTTGGGGATTCCCTTTTTATTGGGATTGTTGAGCAGACTCATTTTAGTGAAATTAAAAGGCGAAGATTGGTACAATCAAAAGTTCATCCCTACAATTTCCCCCTTAACATTGATTGCTTTATTGTTTACCATCGTAATCATGTTTTCATTAAAAGGTGAATTGATTGTGGAGATACCCATGGATGTTTTAATCATAGCCATACCACTTCTTATCTACTTTGCCATTATGTTTATGATAGGGTTCTTTTTTACCAAAGCCATGGGTGGCGACTATAGTAAAACTACGGCCGTTGCATTTACAGCTGCAGGAAACAATTTTGAATTGGCTATAGCAGTCGCCATTGCCGTTTTCGGATTGAACTCAGGACAAGCATTTGCCGGGGTCATAGGGCCTTTGGTAGAAGTCCCTGCCCTTATCTTGTTGGTAAAAGTAGCCTTTTGGTTAAGGAAAAAATACTATTCTTAAAACCTGTAGCCTATGCGGGCGTGAAGATTTACCAAAACATCACTTTGTTCCGTCAAAGAAACCACATTCTCTTTATTAAAATAGTGCACGTAACCTATTCCTATTCCAGTTTCAAAATTGAAATGGCTCCCTATATTTCTTCTAATTCCCCACGTAGGAATTATTGAAATATCCGTGATGAATTCTAAATTTTTCTCACTGGTTATCACCAATAAATCTGGATGGTAAGTAGATTTCAAGGAAATAAAATTGCCACTATTGCCGTCAATGCGTTTCGATTTGTTCTTTCTCTTATTTATATTGTAATACCATCTTGGTTCCAAAGTAATGGCCGGCACCATGATAAAACCATATTGGTCATAAACAGTATTGCCAAAAACACCAGCATCATAACCTAGTTCGCTTCGCAAAGCCACCCGATTGGACAATCTGGCTTCATTATGAATCCAAATTCCCAACAACCCTGTTTGAATTCCAAAAGTAGATTTCTCCACACTTGCATCTTGTGCAAATAAGCTTAAGGTAAGGCCACAGAAAATTAGGGCACAAATAACTTTCTTCATCTAAAAATCTTAAAAGGTAATATTATCTGGAATAGTTAGGCGCTTCCTTGGTAATGGTGACATTATGCGGATGGCTTTCCACTACACCTGCAGATGTGATTTTCACAAACCTACCTGTTTCCTTAAGGGTTTCAATATCCTTAGCACCACAATATCCCATTCCGGCACGCAAACCTCCTATGAACTGATGGATGCTTTCGTACAAATCTCCTTTGTAAGGTACACGACCCACAATGCCTTCTGGCACCAATTTCTTTATATCGTCTTCCACATCTTGGAAATAGCGATCCTTGCTACCTTGTTTCATGGCCTCCACCGAACCCATTCCTCGATAGGATTTAAACTTTCTGCCTTCGTAGATAATGGTTTCTCCTGGTGATTCTTTGGTTCCTGCAAGCAGTGACCCCAGCATCACACAATCGGCTCCAGCGGCAATGGCTTTTGGAATGTCTCCCGTATAGCGTATTCCTCCATCGGCAATCACAGGAACCCCACTGCCTTTGATGGCAGCGGCAACTTCCAAAACAGCAGAAAATTGAGGAAAGCCAACACCTGCTACCACACGAGTGGTACAAATAGACCCTGGCCCTATGCCTACTTTTACGGCATCGGCACCAGCGTCAACTAAATATTTGGCCGCTTCTGGAGTTGCTATGTTACCCACAACCACATCCAAACTCGGGAATTTCGATTTGACTTCTTTCAATACGGCAACCACACCTTTAGTATGCCCATGGGCCGTGTCAATAATTACTGCATCAACTCCTGCATGAACCAATGCTGCGACGCGTTCCAAAGCATCTCCCGTAACACCAACAGCTGCGGCCACACGCAATCTTCCATACTTATCCTTGTTGGCCATAGGCTTTTGGGTAAGCTTGGTAATATCCCTAAAGGTAATTAGGCCTATGAGTTTGTAATTGGCATCAACCACGGGGAGTTTTTCAATTTTATTTTCTTGCAGAATTACCTCCGCATCTTGCAACGACGTCCCTTCGGAAGCGGTTACTAATTTTTCTGAAGTCATTACCTCTACAATAGGTCGGTCGTTATGGTGCTCAAAACGCAAATCACGGTTGGTTACAATACCTTTCAACACGCCATTTTCATCCACAATGGGAATACCCCCTATGCTGTGCTCTGCCATGCTTTGCTTGGCATCCAATACCTTGGCTGTCAAAGGCAAGGTTACAGGATCTATAATCATACCACTTTCAGCACGTTTTACCTTTCTCACCTTCATGGCCTGTTGTTCAATGGTCATGTTCTTGTGCAAAACACCTATTCCTCCCTCACGGGCCATAGCAATGGCCATACGGCTTTCGGTAACGGTATCCATAGCTGCGGAAACAACGGGTACGTTGAGCGTGATATTACGGGTGAATTTTGTTTGAATATTGACTTCGCGTGGTAAAACTTCTGAGTAAGCTGGAACGAGCAGAACGTCATCGTAGGTTAACCCTTCTCCGACCAATTTATTTTGATGTGCAGTCATGATGCAATTACGGTTATAATTGCGTGCAAATATACATATTCTTTTTCACTTATAGCCCTTTGTGTGGTTAAGTAAATCCTAAAAAGTCAATGATAGATACTAAAAATTTTGGTCGCCTCATTATGGGCACTTTCAAAACTAAGCGCATTGAGTGGGTTGCATTGCTTGGAAGTAAAATAGGAAAGCAACTTTTCAGTAGGCATATTGCCCGTCAATTCGTCCTTGGCCATAGGGCAACCACCAAATCCCTGGATCGCTCCATCAAACCTATGGCAGCCCGCTTTATAGGCTGCATCTACCTTTTCAAACCATGTTGTGGGCGTGGTATGAAGGTGCGCTCCAAACTCAATGTCTGGGTATTTCGGGATTAAGTTTGAGAACAAATAGTCAATGGTTTCCGGGG
>JAGQZG010000118.1 GCA_020435705.1 Mangrovimonas sp. | reverse complement strand
CTCATACAACAAAGATATAAAAAACTGGTAGGTACTGGTAGGGTTTTACAAAAATAATTTTTAAATTCGCAATAATCAACTCTGTTAAGTGTTGATTACATATTATAAAGAAAGAATTCTATGGAATTAATAAAACAACTGATTTTTACCGCATTAATCTCAGTCTTAATGCCTTCGTGCTCTTCTGGAAATAACGAAACCCAAACTGACGATACCGTGAATCCGCCACAAAGCAATTTCTTTTATGGAGCCGATCTTTCCTATGTGAATGAGATGGAAGATTGCGGTGCTTCCTATAAGGATGCCAGTGGTACAACCAAAGACCCTTTTGTGATTTTCAAGGAAGCTGGGGCCAATTTAGTCCGTGTTCGTTTGTGGCACAATCCTACTTGGACCAATTATTCCAATTTTGATGATGTGAAACTGACCATTCAAAGAGCCAAACAACAGGGCATGAAAGTGCTTTTGGATTTTCATTATTCCGACACTTGGGCCGACCCCAGCAAACAGGAAATCCCAGCAGCTTGGCTAGATGATATTGATAACACGCCTGCTTTGGGCACTTTACTTTACGACTATACTTATGACACCTTGAATGCCTTGGCCAATTTGAATTTACTCCCCGACATTGTGCAAGTGGGCAATGAAATTAATCCCATGATTCTACAACATGGCGATTTGGTTTGGCCTATAGATTGGTCAAGAAATTCATTTCTTCTAAACAAAGGAATTCAAGCCATTAGAGATATTTCAGCAGAAAAAAACAAAGACATTGGGGTTATGCTTCATATTGCCCAACCGGAAAATGCCCTGTGGTGGTTTGAGCAAGCGACGCAAAACGGGGTGACGGATTTTGATTGGATTGGTGTTTCCTATTACCCCATATGGTCAACGTATGATTTAAGTAATGTGGGCACGGCTTTAAATACGCTTATCACCACTTATAATAAAGATTTGATGGTCGTGGAAACCGCTTACCCTTTTACACTTACTGATGCCGATAGCGCAGGCAATATTCTCAATGCCGATGCTTTGGTGTCTGGATATCCAGCGAGCCAACAAGGCCAATTGGACTATCTCAATGCCCTTCAAAACATTATTGAAGATGCAGGAGGAAAAGGATTGGTTTATTGGGAACCTGCTTGGGTTTCAACCCCCTGTAGCACACTATGGGGACAAGGATCACACTGGGACAATGCCACCCTTTTTGATCACAGTAACAAAGCAACTTTAGGCATGCAATTTTATTCTGGTTCTCAAAACTAATCATCATGAAACTAAAACTGGCCTCTCTCATTTTTATTCTTTTCCAAAGCCTGTTAGTATGGTCACAGCAAAGACACAATTACACCATTAATGATCAATGGAAATTCTATAAAGGCGCATTAGAGTCTCCTACCACAGTAGATTTTGACGATTCCAGATGGGAAACCATCAGCATCCCACATGATTGGGCTATTAGTGAACCCTTTATTATAGATGGCGATGGAAGTACAGGAAAATTGCCTTGGAAAGCTGAAGGTTGGTATAGGAGATCCTTGGATGTGTCTCCTAATTATGAAGGCAAACAACTCTATCTCATATTTGATGGCATCATGGCTTTTCCAGAAATTTACATCAATGGAAAATTGGTGGGAAGTTGGGATTATGGTTATAATTCCTTCTATCTTGACATAACCAATGCCTTGAATTACTCCGGTAAAAATGTTTTGACCATTCATGCCGATACCAAAGATCATGATAGTCGTTGGTATCCTGGTGGTGGTATTTTCAGAAAAATATCTATGGTTGTCGTAAATCCTATTCACGAAGAAGTTTGGGGGACTTATGTGACAACTCCTGTTATCAAACCAAATTATGCCCTAGTGCGCATCAATTCTTCAATAGAAAATAAGTCAGACGCTTCCGATAGTTTGCAAGTTGAACACATTGTCTATAATCCCAATGGTATTGAAGTAGGCCACAAACAACTCACCCACTTCTCATTGAAAGGTCGAACCACAGATTTTGAAAATTCCATTCAAATTACGAACCCAATTTTATGGGATATAGATAATCCCGCATTGTATACCGTTAAAACCAATATTTTCCATAAGAACGTTTTAGAAGACGAAACCACCACCACATTTGGAATCAGAACCATACAATTTACTGCTGATGACGGTTTTTACTTGAATCACCGTCGGGTACAACTCAAGGGAGTCAACCTACATAGCGATTTTGGTCCGTTAGGAGTTGCTTTTAACAAGCGTGCCATGGAACGCCAATTGGAAATCATGAAGTCTTTAGGAGTAAATGCCATTAGAAACAGTCACAATGTGGCTGCTCCGGAACTTTTGGAATTATGCGATCAAATGGGTTTGCTATTGTTCAATGAAGCATTTGATAAGTACGACGCTAAAGCCGATATTCTTTCAACTACTGATTTTGAGGAATTCGCACACCGAAACATCAAAAATTTCGTTAAACGGGATCGCAACCATCCCTCCATTTTTATTTGGAGTGTAGGAAATGAAATTGGTGATGTGCAATGGAATATCAACAATGGTTTCAAACGACTCCATACGATGGTAAACTACGTTAAAAAATACGATCCCACAAGACCAGTAACCCTAGTTTGCGACAACTTGGCAAGCGCTAGTTTAAGACATTTTGATTACTATGATGTGCATTCCTGGAACTACGGAAGACGGTACAGTTTAGCACATCAATTGGAACCCAATAAATCCGTCATCATAAGCGAATCGGCTTCTACCCTTAGTACACGGGGCTTTTACGAGTTCCCACTACCAAAAGAAAAAACTGATTTCACTAATGCACTTCAAGTAAGTTCCTACGACCTGAATGCGCCATCGTGGGCCGAAATTGCCGATGACGATTTTATGTGGCAACAGGATGAACCCTATGTTGCTGGCGAGTTTGTATGGACCGGATTTGACTATTTAGGCGAACCCACACCCTACGAAAACTCAAAAGTAATTGCAAGAGGCATGACCAATAAGGAGGCTTCCAGAAGTTCTTATTTTGGTATCGTAGACTTGGTGGGTATTCCCAAAGATCGCTACTATTTGTACAAAAGCTATTGGAAACCAGAGGAAACAACTATTCACATTCTTCCACACTGGAATTGGCATGGCAAAGAGGGTGATACCATACCGGTATTTGTTTATACTAATGGTGATTGCGCCGAACTCTTTATTAATGGTAAAAGCCAAGGAACACAGTGCAAAGAACCTTCTTCAAAAACATCTACCGAGCGGTTTAGACTCATGTGGAACACTACTATCTATGAACCTGGAGAACTAAAAGCAATAGCTTATAAAGATGGACAAAAAATAGGTGAACAAACTTTGAAAACCGCTGGAGAACCTTATCAACTAAAGCTAACTCCCGATAGAAAAATCATTAAAGCCAATGGAGAAGACCTCAGTTACATTTTGGTTGAGGCGTTTGATAAAAAAGGAAATCCATGTCCGTTGGCGACTAATAAAATTCAGCTTAAGGTTAATGGCGAGGCCTCTATTGCAGGTGTGGGCAATGGCAACCCGCAATCATTTGAACCATTCAAATCGAACTATGTAAATTTGTTTTACGGCAAAGCCATGATTATCCTAAAATCCGAATTCAAAAAGGACGCTATAACCCTTACCGCAACGTCTCAAGGCCTCAAAGAGGCAAAGACCACTATTACCATAGAATAGTTCTCTTCAATAATTATTTGTTAAGAAATTATGGAGACTGAAAATATTTTTTACCTTTGTTAACCATTTGGTTAAACTAAATAGTTAAACATTGTGAAGGAAACGGATCATACTATTGAAGCTAAAATATTAAACGCTGCCGAAAATGTTTTTCAGCGCAAGGGAATGGACGGTGCCAGAATGCAGGAAATTGCCAATGAAGCTGGTATAAACAAGGCCTTGCTTCATTATTATTTCAGAAGTAAGCAACTCCTGTTTGAAGCTGTTTTCAAAAAGGCTTTTTCCTTATTGGCACCTCAATTGAACAAAATTTTGAACGATGATTCCTCTGTTGAAGACAAGATTAAAAACTTTTCTTTCAATTACATTTCGTTTATCAGTGAGCATCCGTATTTGCCAAACTTCATTATCAGTGAATTAAACAGAAATCCCAATTTCTTCCTAACCATCAAAGAACCTCATGGATTTCCTAGGCTAGATAAGTTCAAAAAACAAGTGGAAACCGATGTGGAAAAAGGGATTCTTAAACCTATTAAAGCCGAACAATTGTTTATGAACATTATTGCCTTAAATGTATTTCCATTTATTGGCAAACCTTTAATCAAGAGCATTACCAATGTTGATGAAGAGACTTTTAATGCTCTTTTGGAAGAGAGGAAAACTCAAGTTGCCACATTTATAATTGATGCCATTAAAACAAGATAACATGAAACCGTTCATCTTCTTTTTTACCGTACTTTTTAGCTTTACACTACAGGGACAGCAGCGTATAACGCTGGAACAGTGCTACAATTTATTGGAAACCAATTACCCATTGATCAAACAACATGCCTTGTTGGAAAAACAGAATCAGTTGGATAGCAAAGCCATAAACAACACCAAGCTACCTCAACTCAACCTTGAAGCTCAAGCCACCTATCAATCGGATGTTACGGAAGTCCCGTTGCCAAACTCGCCTATTGAACCTTTGAACAAAGACCAATACCGTGCAACCTTGTCCATAAATCAGCTCATTTACAATGGCGGTTTGACCGATGCTTCTTTGAAAATGAAAGCATCTCAACTAGAAACCAAGCAAAAACAAATTGATGTGAGCATGTATCAATTGAAACAACAGATCAATCAATTGTATTTTTCCATTCTCCTTACTCAAGAAACCCGCCTTTTACTGGACGCCAAAAAAACCCAGTTGCAAACCAAATTGGACGAAGTAAAATCAGGGGTGAAGTATGGGGTTCTTTTGCCCGCTTCCGACAGCGTTTTGGAAACCGAACTACTTAAAATTGAGCAACAATTTATTGAGGTTGAAAGCTCTAGGGTTACTTTAATTGAGACTCTTTCAAATTTAATTGGGCAATCTCTAGCAGAAAGTGCCTCGTTTGAAAAACCGCTGATTGAAACCCAATTACAAGCCGAAATAAATAGACCCGAACTGGAATTATTCCAATATAAAAAACAGGAAGTTGAAAATTCAGAAGAACTCATTGCGAGACAAAATCTCCCTAAACTAAATGGTTTTGCAACGGGCGGTTATGGAAACCCAGGTCTAAATATGTTAGACAACTCCTTTCAGCCATTTTACCTTTTAGGGTTGAAGTTAAGTTGGAATGTGTTTGACTGGAATATCAAAAAAACCCAACGGGAAGCTCTTGCCGTCAACAAAGATATTATTGATAACGAAACCGAAATCTTTAAGCTTAATACCTCCATAGAACTTAACAAACAACAAAAGGAAATAGAGAAAATCTCAGCATTCATAGCTTCCGATTTGAAAATAGTGGACCTTCAAAAAAAGGTTCTTGAAACGGTGGATTCGCAACTTAAAAACGGCGTAATCACATCGTCCACTTACATGACGGAATTCACCAATTTATTTGAGGATGAAAATACCTTGGTAAGGCATGAAATCCAGTTAGAACTAGCAAAAGCCAATTACAATACTATACAAGGACACTAAATTTAAACCATGAAATACGCAAACATTTTTTCGGGACTTAGCATTCTAGCAATGAGTGTGTTTTCCTGCAGCAATTCCAACGGAAAAGCTGATGGCTACGGCAACTTTGAAGCCACCGAAATAACGGTCTCGGCAGAAAACAATGGCAAGCTTTTACAATTTCAAGTTGAAGAAGGCAATCTGTTGAAAAAAGAACAATTTGTGGGCTATATTGATACAATTCCGCTTTCACTGAAAAAAGACCAATTGATGGTTTCCAAAGACGTGATAGCTTCCAAATCTAAAGGAGTCCTGTCTCAAATAAGTGTTTTGCAGGCCAAATTAAAAACAGCAAACATCAACAAAACCCGAATTGAAAACCTAATAAAAGACCATGCCGGTACGCAAAAGCAATTGGATGATATCAATGGCGAAATTGATGTCATTAAAAACCAAATAACCAGTATTGAGATTCAAAACGCACCGGTGGTAAACGAACTCAAAAATATTGATGTTCAGCTACAGCAACTGGATGATCAAATTCAAAAAAGCAAAATCACAAATCCTATTGAAGGCACCGTTCTTACCAAATATGCCGAACCCAATGAGGTGACAGCCTTTGGCAAACCGCTTTACAAAATTGCCGATTTGAGCACCATGGAACTACGCGTTTATGTAAGCGAAACGCAGTTGGCCAACATAAAAATAGGACAAAAAGTGACCGTGAAAATTGATGCCGAAAAGACGATGAAATCCTATGATGGCACAATTAGCTGGATTGCTTCGGAAGCTGAATTCACCCCTAAAATTATCCAAACCAAAGAAGAACGGGTGGCTCTGGTATATGCTGTGAAAGTGACTGTAAAAAATGACGACAGCCTCAAAATTGGCATGCCCGCCGAAATGTGGTTAAACACGAACGAATGAGCCTAACGGTTTCAAACATATCAAAATCGTATAAAAACGTTAAGGCGTTGGAAAACATCTCATTTAAAGTGAATGAAGGCGAACTGTTTGGTTTAATTGGCCCTGATGGTGCTGGAAAAACCACGCTGTTCAGAATCTTGACCACGCTCCTATTTGCCGATGAAGGCACTGCCAGTGTTGGCTCTCTTGATGTTGTTGAGAATTACAAAGACATCAGGAAAAATATCGGCTACATGCCAGGCAGATTTTCATTATACCAAGATTTGACCGTGGAAGAAAACCTGAATTTCTTTGCCACTATTTTTGGCACTACCATAAATGAAAATTACGATCTCATCAAGGATATCTATGTTCAAATTGAACCTTTTAAAAATAGAAGAGCGGGAAAACTATCGGGCGGAATGAAACAAAAACTGGCTTTGAGTTGTGCCCTTATCCACAAACCCAAAGTTCTCTTTTTGGACGAGCCCACAACAGGCGTTGACCCCGTTTCAAGAAAGGAATTTTGGGACATGCTAAAACGTTTACAGGAAAAAGGTATTACCATTCTGGTTTCAACACCATACATGGACGAAGCGGCGCTGTGCGACAGAGTTGCATTAATCCAAGATGGAAAAATCTTAGAGATTGATACCCCAAAAGCCATCGTTAGCCGCTTCCCAAAATCTATTTTAAACATCAAAGCCAACAGTATGTACGGTCTTATTGAAGCCCTAAATGCCTACCCGCACAAGCACAGTGCCTATCCTTTTGGAGAGTTTGTGCATTATACGGATACCCGAAATGATTTTGATCCAGAAGCACTGAAGCATTATTTAGAATCCAAAAATCTGTCTAACATACGTATTGAGCATACGCAACCAACCATAGAAGATTCTTTTATGGAATTAGCCAAATAATGGAACACAACTATGTCATACAAGCCCGGAAGCTAACCAAAATGTTTGGTGATTTTACTGCTGTAAATGCCATTTCCTTTGACGTAAAAAAAGGGGAAATCTTTGGGTTTTTAGGCGCCAATGGTGCTGGGAAAACAACCGCCATGAAACTGCTTATTGGAATTTCCAAACCCACTTCGGGAGAAGCTTCAGTGGCTGGTTTTGATGTTTTTAATGACCGTGAAAAAATCAAAAAAAACATTGGGTATATGAGTCAGAAATTTGCTCTGTATGATGACTTAACGGTGAAGGAGAATATCACTTTTTTTGGCGGCATTTACGGTCTTTCCAGAGCAGACATCAAGGAGAAATCCAAAAAACTGATCGAGGAGCTGGATCTAGCCCACATCGCCGATGAGTTGGTAGGCTCGTTGCCCTTAGGCTGGAAACAGAAAATTTCCTTTTCCGTAGCGCTTTTGCACAATCCCAAAATCGTGTTTTTGGACGAACCAACAGGTGGTGTGGATCCTATAACCAGACGTCAGTTTTGGGAACTTATTTACAAAGCCGCACACCAAGGCACTACTATTTTTGTAACCACCCATTATATGGATGAAGCCGAATATTGCGACCGGGTTTCCATTATGGTCAACGGAAAAATTGAAGCC
>JAGQZG010000117.1 GCA_020435705.1 Mangrovimonas sp. | reverse complement strand
GCCTATGCCATTTTGATTTTGAGCGTGGGATTATGGGTATCCCGAGGCAAAAAGGGCCATGTAAAAAACACCGAAGATTACTTTTTGGCCGGCAAATCCTTACCCTGGTGGGCCATTGGCGCCTCCCTTATTGCTGCCAATATCTCTGCCGAGCAATTTATTGGTATGTCGGGATCCGGATTTGCTTTAGGACTTGCTATAGCTTCTTATGAATGGATGGCCGCCATAACCCTTATTATAGTTGGGAAGTATTTTCTCCCCATTTTTATTGAAAAAGGCATCTATACTATTCCTGAATTTGTTGAAAAACGGTTTTCCACCAACCTCAAGACTATTCTTGCAATTTTTTGGATAGCACTATACATCTTTGTAAATCTAACCTCCGTACTTTATTTAGGCTCACTAGCCATGGAAACCATCATGGGCATACCTATGATTTATGGAGTTATTGGCTTAGGTTTGTTTGCAGCTGCCTATTCTCTTTATGGTGGTTTATCGGCCGTTGCCTGGACCGATGTGATTCAAGTAGTTTTCCTCGTTTTAGGTGGCTTAGTAACCACATATTTGGCCTTGAATACAGTATCAGGTGGCGAAGGTGTTATTGAAGGCTTTAAAACAATATATGAACGTGCTCCAGAACGCTTTGTGATGATTCTCGACAAGGAAAATCCATATTACAGTCAACTACCAGGCATAGCCGTGATTGTTGGTGGTATGTGGGTGGCTAATCTTTATTATTGGGGATTCAACCAATATATTATTCAAAGAACGCTGGCAGCCAAATCGCTTCATGAGTCTCAAAAGGGTATCATGCTTGCCGCCTTTTTAAAGTTAGTCATTCCTATAATAGTTGTTCTTCCAGGAATTGCCGCTTACGTGATGGTGAACGATCCTTCAATTATGTCAGGTTTAGGTGAAACGGCTCAACACAATTTACCAACCCTGGAACAAGCTGATAAAGCGTATCCATGGTTGTTACAGTTTTTACCAACTGGCTTGAAAGGTGTGGCATTTGCAGCCTTGGCCGCCGCTATTGTATCCTCTTTGGCGTCTATGCTCAATTCAACATCAACCATTTTCACTATGGATATTTACAAGCCATATATCAATCCGGGCGCTAACAGCAAGACTCTCGTGAACGTAGGGCGCTTAACTGCTGCTATAGCCCTTGTAATTGCAGGCATTATGGCTCCTTTACTAGGTGGAATTGATCAAGCGTTTCAATTTATACAAGAATATACAGGTGTGGTAAGTCCAGGTATCTTAGCCGTATTCTTATTAGGCCTATTCTGGAAGAAAACCACAAACAGAGCAGCTATTATTGGTGCTTTAGTGTCCATACCTATCGCATTATATTTTAAAGTCGCTCCAAATGGTTGGTCAACCAGTTCTTTCTTTGTTGATTTGCCATTCATGGATCAAATGGGTCTTACCTGCTTGCTCACTATGGTTGTTATTGCTTTTGTAAGCTATTCTGAAGGTAAAGGAAAAGACAATGAAAAAGGCATTAACTTGAGCAAACAACTCTTTAAGACCACGCCAACATTTAACATTGGTGCTTTTGCTGTCTTAATTATCTTGGCTGTTTTATATGCCTATTTCTGGAATTAATAGTTAACACTCATAAAATAAAAAGCCTCAACAAGTTGTTGAGGCTTTTTTATAATTTGTAGGTTGCGACTTTTAAAACCCAAGATATTCTTCCCTTAAGACGTTCTTAGTTAGCTGAAAAAGTAGCTTTAGCAATTGGCGTTGAAAAAGTAATCTATAGCCCAGGGTAAACGAGCTTACTGGATCTGACCTCCCAGAAAATCTAAATTGGTTTTATGGTATAAACAAAAGACATATTTTCAGGGAAAATACAATATTCCTTATGAGGCATAGCCCCCCAACTGGTATCTCCGCCTACACCCATTTGTTCACTATCTATGTTGATATTCACTAAATCTCTTGGTTCAACATCTATTGTATGTCGTTGTTGCTTGGTTTCTCCGGCATCAAAATCATCATTATACTGTTGGTGTGCACTAAACCCAAAATAGGTAGGTGCCGTTATTTTTATACCCGCTCCTTTTTCATTTGAAAAGACCACCCATCGAGTCTCTGTTTTATACCCGTTTTCCTGAGGCCTTATATAAGGGAAATAAAGCTCTGAAACCAAAGCCTCATACTGTCCTACTAAAGCCGATGTGTTTCTGTCTTGATAATTTTCATGTGGCCCACGACCCAACCATTTTACGTTTTTAAACGTTTCGTTTATAATGAAATTGGTGCCAAACCTTGGCAAAACAGGAAGTTCCTTATCAACACCGGTCAATTCTACTTTTAGATTTATCAATCCGTCTCCAAAAATTTCATATTGCATCTTGACCTTAGCATCTTTTACCGAAGGCAGCGTATAAGTTGTCTCAACTATTACTTTATCACTTTCTTCTACTTTTTCAAAAGACACCAGTTCTTGACTTTTTGTAGCTTCCTTCCATACGCCCAATTTCTTTGGCATTTTAAATCCAAAATCGTTATCGGTAGTGGCTCTCCAAAAATTAGGCGTTACGCCTTTCTTCAAGATGTTTCCAAAACCGTAATCTAAGGTTGATAATTCTCCGGTTTCGGTATTGAATACGAATTTGAAATTAGCATTGGAAACTTCATAAAGTGAATTGTTTGTTACCGTTTTTATGTGCCCTTCAACACGATTGGGCACCTCTTGAAACTCCCCTTTCTGAAGCTCAAATTGTTCGTAAGCCAGAAGATAGTCTTTGGCAATTAACCCATGCGCTTTAGTTGAAGTTGCATAAATAGTAAGATGGTAATCGTTTGATGGATTTTCCAAATCCGGCAACTCTATTTTAACCTTTTTGGTTTCTTGTGGTTTTAAACTGATTTTTGGCAACTCTCCAGAAGCCTTTTCAACACCATTCTCCATCAATTCCCAAGAAAAATTCAAGGTATTTAAGTTGGTGAAATCGTATTTGTTTTCAATTTCAATTTCACCCATTTTATCAATTAACTTGAACTTCACATACTGATAGACTTTCTTAACTTCATGTAATGCCGGATGTGGTGTTCTATCCGGATTTACAACACCGTTTATACAGAAATTGGCATCGTTTTGAAAATTGGCCCCACCTAAATCACCACCATAGGTCCAATACGGTTTCCCCGTATCGTCATGCGTTAAAATTCCTTGATCTACCCAGTCCCAAATAAACCCACCTTGCATGGTTGGATACGCTTCAATAACATCCCAATAATCTTGAAAATTCCCTAAGCTATTCCCCATAGCGTGAGCATATTCACATTGAATTAAGGGGCGGGAACCGTTTTCGCTGGCATACTTTATCATAGCTTCAATAGACCAATACATGGGTGCCTGGATATCTGTATTCTCATAATTTATAGCTCCTTCGTATTGAACTGGTCTGGTCTTGTCATGCTTCTTTAGCCATTTATAGGTTTCAAAGAAATTCTGTCCGTTACCAGATTCATTCCCTAAGGACCAAATAACAATACTGGGATGGTTTTTATCGCGCTCAAACATTCTAATGGTTCTATCTAAATGTGCGTTTTTCCATGATGGCAAGTAAGCAGGGTGTTTGGCTATTTTTTCCTGATTGTTATCAAGGCCTTGGTTCGTAGCGCCCATACCATGGGTTTCTATATTGGCTTCGTCTATAACATAAAACCCATATTGATCGGTAAGCCTGTAGAAAAACGGGTTTTTAGGATAATGGCTGCATCTAATGGCATTAATATTGTTTTGCTTCATCAAAATCAAATCTTCTTTGGTTAAAGCCTCAGAAACCACATGCCCTTCTGTATCGCTATGATCGTGAAGGTTTACGCCTTTTATCAAGACCGGTTTCCCATTGACCAAAAACTGACTGTTTTCAATTTTGATATTTCTAAACCCAACTTTTATTGCCGTGAACTCTCCGTTAACACCTATTAGCAGCGTATATAAATTAGGATATTCTGCACTCCAAGGTTTTATATTGGCAATGGTTTCACTTAAATCAAATTGATTGGTTCCTGGGTTTACCGTGACTTTTTCAGTTTTAGAAAACAGGCTGAAATCGCCTTCCAAAAGTTTGACATCAAATGTTGTTTCGGTCAAACTAGCCGTGTTATTATCAACTTGTAGGGCGACATTCAGCAGCCCATTGGTATAATTGTTTATCAGGTCGGAAGTAACGTTTATATCCCTTAAGGTCACTTTGTTTGAAGCATAGAGGTAAACATCTCTTTCAATGCCCGATATTCTCCAAAAATCTTGATCTTCTATATAACTGGCGTCAGACCATCGCATCACTTGAACCGACAGAGTATTTTTACCCGGTTTCATATATTCTGAGACCTTAAATTCGGCCGCTGTTTTACTGCCTTCATTATATCCCACAAAATCTTCGTTCACCCAAACATACATAGCACCGCTTACTCCCTCAAAATGTAAATAGATATCTTTACCGTCCCAACTTTCAGGCACTTCAAAATTGCGTTTATAGCTACCATTATTGTTGAAGTTATGTGGTATATACGGAGGGTTTGCCGGGAACATATACTTAATATTGGTATAAAACGGAATCCCATAGCCCTTTAATTCCCAATTTGATGGCACCGAAATAGTGTCCCAACCCGTTAGGTCAAACCCTTGTTTATGGAAATTTGTTGGCCTAGCCTGAACACTATCAGCGTAATAAAATTTCCATGTACCGTTTAAGGATTGATACAACGGCGAATGTTCCCAGCTCTCATTTTTAAGGGCATCGGCAGAATTGGGATATCTGTAAAAAGTTGCTGTGGGTTCTTCTCTATTGAGTTGAAAAACCTCGGGGTTTTCCCATTCGGGGTTAGTCCAATTTTCGGCAACATACACAGGTTTTTCTACAACTTTTTGACAGGCGGTAAAAAAAATTACGGCTAATAATATTAAGGTTACTTTATGTTTCATTAGGATAGATACTCTTAAATGTCTTAATCTTTTGTTGACTGGCTTCCCCACCAGTCGGCATTAGGTTTGAAATCTTCAGACAGCATTTCCAAACGCTGTTTTTCTAGTTTGGGCAGTAATTCGTTCCTTATTTTTTGGTCGTATTCCTTTCGCTTTTCAGCATCAAACGCCTCATCCTTTTCGGGATATTTTGCGTTGACATCTTTCAACCAACTCATCAGTTGACTGTCCAATTTTTCAGCGATTTCAGGATACTTGTCCACTAGATTTGTTTGCTCGTAAGGATCCGTCTTTAGATTGTACAATTCATTATGCTCCTCTTCATAGTAATGAATAAGTTTCCATTTTCCCAATCGAATGATAGACGATGGATCTCCTCCTTGATTCCCATAATGTGGGTAATGCCAGTACAACGGCCGTTCCTGAAGCTTTTCATCTTTATCAATAATAGGTCGTAAACTAACCCCATCTGGATGCTGGTTGTCCAGTGGTGTTATAGTTGCATAATCTAGGATGGTTGGATAGAAATCGGCTCCAGTAACTGGATATTCGCTTTGCTTCCCGTTAGAATTTTCCCAAGGAACATAAATAAAGTAAGGTTCCCTTATACCGCCTTCCCATTGATAGCCTTTGCCTCCACGAAACGGCAAATTGGATGTAGAATAAGAATCTCCTGAAGACACTCCTCCATTATCTGAAGTAAATACAACAATGGTGTTTTTATCAAGATTCAAGTCCTTTAGCGCTTGCAGAACAACCCCCACGGCATCGTCCATACTTTCTACCAAACCACCATAAACAGGATTGTCCTGTACTTGCCTGATAGGCAACTTGCGTTCCATTTTAAATCCTTTTTCCTGTAGCTCTTTGGCGTTTGCTTTGGTTTGGTACTTACCCCATTTATCTTGCGTAGTTTGAATGGGGCCATGAACCGCATAAAAAGAAAGGAAAGCAAAAAAGGGCTGATTTCCATTTTGCTTCATGAAATGGACCGTTTCATTGGCCAACCTCATGGACAGGTTTTCCCCATTCACCTTATTCTCTAATTTTGGATTTTTGAAAGGTGAAAAATATCCACCGGTAGGGCTTCCACTTTCCCATCCGGCAACGTTTATGTCAAAACCATGATCTTCAGGATAAGACCCTTCACTACCTAAATGCCATTTTCCAGCAAAAAAAGTTCGGTAGCCATTCCTCTTGAGAGCTTCAGCTATTGTGGTATCATCTTTAGATAGGCTATGAACATAATTGGCCGGCAGCAGCTTGTCATGTCGTTGCATTTCTCTCCAATCTTCTCCAAATTTTTCACCAATCCAATCTGTAATGCCATGTCTAGCTGTAAATTTTCCAGTCATTATGGAGGCTCTAGACGGGCTACAAACTCTACTGTTGGCATAGCCTTGAGTGAAAACAAAACTTTGTGAAGCCAACTGGTCTATATGAGGCGTTTCATAAAATTCACTCCCTGAAAAACCCAAATCCTTTACGCCAAAATCATCCACCAAAATGAAAAGAATATTTGGCTTGGTTTCAGGTTTTTCACAAGAGAAAAATGAAACTATTAGAAGTATAAAATACAAAGAGGGTTTTTTCACTTATAAAAGAATTACTATTGCATTAATCAAATTCTGGCTGACTGATTTCACCATACCCGCTTCCTCTTAATGCTTCAAACGCCTTGATCATTTCCTGTAATTTTTCTGGATTGGATTCGGCTAGATTCTCATCTTGATGCGGATCTTCTTTTAAATTATATAATTGAAACTGATCTGAATTCCCTGTTTCAATACCCTTATTTGTAAGGATTTTTGGTCCTTTATATGGAGGAATCATGACCCAATCGCCTTGTCTAAAAGCAGTTCGGGAAGTTGCCTCTAATATTAGGTTTTCACGCCCTTCTTCAGAATTCCCTAAAAAGGCGTTCAACAAATTTTCACTATCGTGGGTAGTTGCATCACTTTGAACCAAACTGGACAACGATGAAAACCAATCAACCTGAGAAACGATGGCGTTGGAAACTTTGGGTTGAATTTTTCCTTTCCAGTAAACTATAAACGGGATACGCGTTCCAGCTTCAAACAAACTATATTTACCGCCACGGAAGTCACCCGTTGGTTTATGATTGCCCAATTTTTCAATGGCCGAGTCTTCATAACCATCATTTAGAACAGGCCCATTATCACTGGATACAAAAATAAGCGTGTTTTCAAGAAGTCCTTCTTCTTCCAGCGTTTTTATAAAAGCTCCAATGCACCAATCGGCTTCTTTAATAACGTCTCCTCTTGGCCCCATTGTTGTGGCTCCCACAAACCGGGAGTTGGGCGTTCTTGGCACATGGGGTTGCTGCAAAGCATAATAAAGGAAAAAGGGTTCGTTTTTATGGTCTCTAACATAGTTTTGTGCCTTGGCCAAAAACGTATCTGCCATAGCTTCATCTACCCAACGTGCAGACTCTCCTCCTTTCATAAAACCAATTCTAGGAACCCCATTTACAATGGTATTACTGTGCTGAGGGTCGCCTTTCATTTTCAACAATTCAGGATGATCCATACCCGTTGGCTCGCCTTCAAAATTTTTATCGTAACTAACCTGGATAGGATCCTTGGGATCTAAATTGTCTACATAACCGTTATTGATATAAACGGTTGGCACCCTATCTTGGGTGGCTGCCATAATATAACTATATTCAAAACCCACCTCGTTTGGTCCAGGAGCGATATGACCGTTCCAATCTACAACACCACTGCCCAATCCCAAATGCCATTTGCCCACTATGCCCGTATGATATCCTTTGGATTTCAGCATTTTTGGCAAGGTTACCTGAGTCGTATCTATAAGCAAGGGAGCCGTTCCCGGAAGGATTTTAGCGTCTTTGTTTCGCCAAGGATACACACCTGTTAGTAACGCATATCTGCTAGGTGTACAGGTGGCCGATGTAGCATACCCATTGGTAAACTTTACCCCGTTGTTTGCTAGGTCATCAATGTTGGGCGTAGAAATCTCGGTGGCTCCATAGGCACTTACATCACCATACCCTAAATCGTCCATATATATAAAAACAATGTTGGGCTTTTTGGGTTCTTCGCCTATATTTTTCTCTTCTCTGGCCTGTTGTTTACAAGATGCTAGCAGAATTAGTCCAAGGAGCGTTTGGGCAACAATTTTATACGTTTTCATTAAATCTTAAATATTAATCTAAATTAGGGTTCTTAA
>JAGQZG010000116.1 GCA_020435705.1 Mangrovimonas sp. | reverse complement strand
GCCTGGCCATTTTTATACCATTGATAACTAGTTCCGTTTAAGGTGCTAAGCGTGGTTGCTCCTTGGTCTGGGCAAAAAGGATTGCCTAAACTTGAAAAAATGCCTGCATTGGCTTCTCCAGACGTTACTGCGGTTATTGTAACCCGATTGGAATAGGAATTGGAAGTACACGTACCATAATTGGTTTCACAAAAATATGTGCCTTCTTGGGTTACTTCCAGGGTTTCACCTTCAGCTACAAATACCGAAGTTGTGGGACTCGTTTCTTTATACCATTTGAAGGTTAATGACGGATAGTTTAGAGGAGAATCATTTGTTCCGGTTCCAGGATTGTCTATGGTCAACAAATAACTTCCGCCCGAACAAAAAGCTCCAGTTGATACAAGATTATTGATGGTAAAAGGACTGTCTTGGGTCTTATAATACGCAGCAAAAGTGGCAGACCCAGCACTTGTGGCTGCAGGTGCCGTACTTTTAATACGTATTCTATAGCCTTCACCGGCAGTTTCTGTTGGTATTTGGAAATTTAATGTAGCTGGAGATGTAGTAATACTACCAGCAGCGGTTGTTAATAAAACAGTGGGATTTGCAAAACTTCCATCGGCATCAGACATTTCAATAATGAATTGATTGGATGGTGATACGCCTGAAACAGGAGAGAAATTAAACGTTGTGCTATAAGTGTTGAATGAAGCACTGGCACAAGCTTGACTAAAGCCTAAATTTGGCGCACTGATAACTATTTGAGCATTGGCATTTTCAACATTTGAAAAGACCAACAAACAAAATCCGATAAGTAGGTTTTTTAATAGAGTAGTTTTGTGCATTCAATCCGGTTTAGTTATTATCCTTTTATCCTTAGAAAGGAATTAGTCTTTTGAAGACTAATTCCTGCTTTTGAATATTTTGATCAAATTGTTGGCAAACTATCGATAACATGGGGCTTAAGCGTATGTCACTGGGTTAGATAGTTAGCTCATTTAATCTTCAGTATCATAATTATTTGAGGCTATTATTTTGTTTATTCTTAATCTGAAATCTGGGCGTTTTGGGTTTTTCATATCAATAAAGGTTTCAGCATAATCACCTTTGGAGTAAACATTAAAGAAAGCCGCATTACCGTACCAGTCTTCTAGATCATCATTATTTGGGTTATTTTTTGAGAAAATATTTCCTTTACAATTGTGGAAATACATTTTGGAGAACTTGATATTTTCTAAGTTGCTACCATTAATTTTGATTTCGTTATCCAGCACCACCGCTGGGTTAAAGCCAGAAATCACACTTTTATTTAAAGAAAGGGACGTTTCAGGAGCTATGTATATACCCTCTTTGACCAGTCCCATTTGGATATCGGATTTTAAATCGTCACTAATGTTGATGAGAGTTAAATTCTCTCCATATACTTTAGTTTTGTTTTTTGATAAGTCGGTTCTGCTCTTGTCTTCATAGGAGGCTATGTACATACATTTTGGCCTGTTGGAACCTGAGATATAAGGGTCTCTAATAGCAAGAGAGTTGCTTATTCTGCATTGAGCACCAAAGTTGAATACATAATCAGTTCCCCTGGATTTGTAGGAAACCATTTTGTCCAAATTTAATTCGCCACCAATAATATTGAAAGAATTACCTTGGCTGAAACTCACCATGACATTTTCAACCACGGTTTCACAACCAATGCCTGCAAGGGTTAGAGCATCAAAATAACCGTAGTCTACCGTTCTTTTACCTGCATATTCGATTCTTACATATTTTAGGATGCCCGAATTACTGGTAGGATTTGTTCCACCATAGCTTACGTTTTTATATGAAGAAGGTCTCATGCCATAGTCTATGGCCGCTTCATTGCCAAACTTATTGATGGGTGCATCGCCTAAGATAAAGATGCCTCCCCAATCACCTTGTTTTTTCACACTCCTGTTAGAAGTGAAAATAATAGGGTCGGTTTCTTGGCCTTCAGCAATTATTTTGGAACCATTGCTTATGATAAGGGAACCATTGGTTTCATAATCGCCAAGGATAACTGTTCCTGGCTCAATACTAAGCGTTGTACTGTCTGTAACAAAGACATTGCCCAATAGGAGATAGGTGTTTTTCTTGAGCAGTTTTGTGTCTTCAGAAATGTTTCCAGATAAAATTTGGGAGGGTTCGCTATAAGTAATTGAACTTGGTTGAAATTCAGCCCATGAGCTCAACCAGTTGTCATATCCTGTAATTCCCTTTTCTTGCTGGGCATTGAGATAGGAAAATGTTAACACCAAGGCGCATAACATCAGGGTAAATTTTTTCATAGTAGTTTGATTTAGGGGTTTTTCTCACTTATTGAGTCAAACATATGAATTTATCCTATGAAATACAAAAAATATCGACAAAATGCATAAATAATAACAAAAAAATAATAATATTCTTACAATTTGATGATTTTGAACGATTTAATAACTGCTATTGGTATGCAAATACCTTGGGTTTGTTGAAGTTGAAGGCTGTTTTTTTGAAAAATCCAAGGGGTCATAAAAATAAAAACCCTGAAATTTTCAGGGCTTCCATTTTGTTGTGGTAAATAAATTGTTGTTGTATAAAATTAGACTAATTCAAGAATCAATATTGATTGAATTCATTGTAAGTATGTAACGATTTTAGGGTTTGTTCATAGAACAGAATGGCGGCAATCAAGTTGCTTTTATCAGAATACGGCAGAATTTTTGTTTGGAATTCAATGGTATTTTCAAAATAACCGTCGGCAGCCTTAATGTTTTCTTCTAGAGCTTTTCTGTTCTCTTTAGTATCTGGAATACCTAAAGAACTAATAGTAGCTCCGGGTTTATTTGTGAAAGCAATGTTAGGCAGTACTTTTACGATCACCTCTATTCGTTCAATATAAAGCTCAAGAAGCATTCCTTTATTCATTTTTTCCAACTCTTCACGATCGTGATACTTTTTTATTGAAGCACGTTGGTTAATGATGCTTTGTTCATTATCAGCTTTTTGGGCGAAAAGCATGCAGCTGAAGAGGAGAAAAACAATGCTCATTAGTGTAAACTTGGTTTTCATATAGTTATGTTTAGATTAGTACTTAAAACGCAAATCTAGACAAATAATTAAAATATGCAACCAAAAAATCCAATAAAGTGTATATTTTTTGCGTTCAAATGATTTTTATGTAAGAAAATACTTCTTTTTTGTTTTTTGTTACCATATTGTAAATTGAAAGAAAATATGATTAAAAGAGATATATTTGTATTTTATAAGTAACGGATTAAAATTTCAATAGATTGCAAAACATTTTAAAGAACAGGTACATCAACCGGGAAGTCAGTTGGCTTCAGTTTAATGCTCGAGTCCTGCAAGAGGCGGCCGATGAAAATGTACCACTTATTGAACGTCTTCGGTTTTTAGGTATATTCTCAAATAATCTAGATGAATTTTTCAAAGTTCGGTATGCAACGGTCAAACGTATAGAACAAGCGGGGAAGACTGGGAAAAGCGAATTAGGAGGAGTCCGAGCCAGTGTTTTGCTGGAAACTATTACCAAGATTGTAATCAAACAACAAAGTGAGAGTTTGGATATTCTTGATGCGATAGAAAATAAGTTGGAAGACGAAAATATCTACATCATCAACGAACAGCAAATAGACCAACGATTCCATGGTTTTATAAAGGATTACTTTATTCAAAAGGTAAGCCCTGCCTTGGTAACCATTATTTTGAATGACGGCGTTGGATTGCCCAATCTTAAGGATAGTGCGGCCTATTTGGCAATTAAAATGCTGTTGAGAACCGGAGGGACTCAGTATGCGCTCATTGAGATTTCAAAAAGTATGGATAGGTTTGTTGAACTTCCAAGTATTGATGGGAACTCCTATATCATTTTAATAGACGATCTGCTTCGCTACTGCATGAGTGATATTTTCAACATCTTTGAGTATAGTGAGATATCGGCACACATGATCAAGATTACGCGTGATGGAGAATTGGACTTTGAGAGCGACTTGAGTAAAAGCTTTATTGAAAAGCTGGCCGATAGTGTAAAACACAGGCAAATTGGCGAACCAGTTAGGTTTGTATACGATAAAACTATTGATGAAAGCACCCTGCAATATCTCATGGACAAAATGGGTATTGATTCCAAGGACAGTATCATTCCCGGTGGTCGTTATCACAACCGTAGGGACTATATGGGGTTTCCAAGTTTGGGCAGGAAAGACTTGTTATATGATAAAATTACGCCGTTACCCATCAAAGGGTTGAGTTTGGCAGGAAGCATCTTTGCGGCCATAGCTCATAAGGACTATCTTTTATATGCACCTTACCATACTTTTTCCTATGTGGTGAAGTTTTTGCGTGAAGCCGCTTTAGATCCCAAGGTTAAGACCATCAAAATAACCATCTATCGTTTAGCAGAGATTTCCCATGTGGCCAGCTCACTCATCAATGCGGCTAAAAATGGTAAGAAAGTAACGGTTTCCATTGAGCTTCAAGCTCGTTTTGACGAGCAGGCCAATATTGGTTATGCTGAGCAAATGGAGCAAGAAGGAATCAATCTTATTTTTGGGGTTCAAGGACTTAAAGTACACAGCAAAATGTGCGTGATTGAACGTATGGAAGACAAAAGGATTGTGCGTTACGGTTTTGTGAGTACGGGGAACTTTAACGAATCTACGGCTAGGATTTATACCGATTACACATTATTCACTGCCGATCAGCGTGTTTTAAAGGACATTAATAAAGTCTTTAAGTTTTTTGAAATCAATTATAAAATATACCGCTATAAGCATATTATAACATCACCACATTATACCAGATCTACACTGTACAAACTTATAGATAGGGAAATAGCCCATGTGAAGGCAGGTAAAGAAGGGTTTATTCAATTAAAACTGAATAGTATTTCAAGCTATACCATGGTTGATAAACTTTATGAAGCCAGCCGGGCAGGTGTGAAGATAAAAATGATTGTAAGGGGTATTTGCTGTTTGATACCGGGGGTTAAAGGAATGAGTGAAAATATAGAGGCAATCAGTATTGTAGATAAATTCTTGGAACACACACGTCTTTTTATTTTCGGGAATGACGGCGATCCCAAAGTATATATTTCCTCCGCCGATTTTATGACACGGAACATTGAAAACAGGGTAGAAGTGAGCTGTCCAATCTACGATCCGGAAATCAAACAAGAACTGATTGATACGTTCAATATTTGTTGGAATGACAATGTTAAAGCCCGAATTTTTGACGAAACACAGTCTAATCAATATAGAAAAAATGACTTGCCAAAATCAAGAGCCCAGTTTGAAACTTACGAGTATTACAAGAAAAAATTAGACCGCTAGTAGATGCTTGTAATAAAGAAATATGCAGCTATAGATATAGGTTCCAATGCGGTAAGATTGCTCATCGCCGATATTATTGAGAACGAAGGCAAGTTGGTAAGATTCAAGAAAAACTCATTGGTTAGGGTGCCTATTCGTTTGGGTGCCGATGTGTTTTTAAACCAAAGAATTTCCGAAGAAAACAAGAAACGTATGGTAGATACCATGCATGCGTTTAAACTTTTGATGAAGTCCCATAAAGTTGAAAAATATAAAGCTTGTGCCACCTCGGCCATGCGCGAAGCGTTGAACGGAACAGAGTTGGTTAAGGAAATCAAGCAGAAAACCGGGGTTATTATTGATATTATTGAAGGGGAAGTTGAAGCCGCCATCATTGCCGCTACCGATTTGCACTCGTTTATTGATGATAACAAAACCTACCTTTATGTAGATGTGGGTGGTGGTAGTACCGAGTTTACAGTAATTCACAACGCAACACCAATAGCTTCCAAATCATTTAAAATAGGAACGGTGCGTTTGCTTAACGATATTGTTAGTAAAGAAACCTGGGATGAGTTGGAACAATGGATAAAACTCAATACAAAGGAGTTTGAAAAAATAGAGGTTATAGGATCAGGGGGTAACATTAACAAGATTTTTAAAGAATCCGGTAAACCATTGGGCAAACCATTGACCTATTTTTACTTAACGTCCTATTACAACATGCTGCAATCGTATTCTTATGACGAGCGGATTACCAAGCTGGATCTTAATCAGGATAGGGCAGACGTTATCATTCCAGCAACCCGAATTTATCTTTCGGCCATGAAATGGAGCGGGGCCAAAGATATCATTGTTCCAAAAATAGGACTGGCAGATGGCATTGTGAAAAGTATTTATTTTGACACTGTTTCCAGCAATACACAGTAAAAACCTGCATTTTATCCTGTAAATAGCTGCAATTTTACTTTTTCAGCTATATTCGCCGTCAAATCATAAACTTAACTAAAATCAAATAATAACTTATGAAAAGATTACTACCCTTAGTTGCGCTGGTACTTGTTTCTTTTTATGGATTCTCCCAAGATACCCAATATGGCGTTAGAGCTGGTTTGAATGTTTCAAACCTAGATTTTGAACCTCATCCAAATTTTGAAAACAGACACCGAAATGGCTTTATGATTGGCTTTTTTGCCGAGTATAGCTTGTCTTCATCTATTGCCTTGGCTCCTGAAATCCAGTATTCTGCAGAAGGAGGGAAAGCAGATGAATTGCGTGTGGATTATCTACACTTGCCTGTGTTGTTCAAATTTAAGTTTGGGAACTTTGCTGTGGGAGTTGGTCCAGAAGCTAGTTTGAAAATCCATGAATATGAAGACGGATACAAGAACTTTGTGTTCTCAGGTGTTGGAGGAATTGAATATACACTTTGGGACGATTTCTTTATTGATGTTCGTTTTGACTACGGTTTCATGAACATTACAGATGATGACAATCCTTGGGAAGCCAAAAATCAAAACATCCAATTTGGATTTGGCGTTAAGATATAATTGCTACAAAAAAGATAAAAAAACAAAAAACTCCGAAGCTGTCTTCGGAGTTTTTATTTTATCCATGTACAGTTTCTTTTTTCCCTAGATTTTTCATAATATCTCCTTCGTAATCAAGCAATTGCTGCCATTTTTCATCTACCTTTTTTCTGTTGCCGTACTTTCTGGCAAAGCTAAGAAACATGGTATAATGATTGGCTTCGCTCACCATCAATTTTCTATAGAATTCGGCGAGCTCTTTGTCTTCCAACTCTTCGGAAAGCAATCGGAAGCGTTCACAGCTTCTCGCTTCAATTAAGGCTGCATAAAGTAAGCGGTGCACCAACTGGTCTACACGGCTGCCCCCTTTGGGGAAGAATTTCAGTAATTGTAAAACATATTCGTCCTTGCGATCTCTTCCCAAGGCCCAACCACGCTCTAGGATTTTATCATGCACTAGCTTAAAATGGCTGATTTCTTCTTTTACCAAAGCGGTCATTTCTTCAACTAAGTCTGAATATTCTGGAAACGAGACAATAAGTGAAATAGCGGTACTTGCTGCTTTTTGCTCACAAAAGGCATGGTCCGTAAGAATTTCTTCTATATTTTTTTCTACAATGTTTACCCAACGTGGATCGGTGGGAAGTTTAAGGCCTAACATGATTTAATATACAAAGTTGGAAATGTTATAAACTCCATTTTCTTGAATTCTTAAAACAAAACGATCCCAAAGCTTTTCATCGCTATCACTATAGTGAAATTCAATTTGAACATCATCATTTGAATCAGAATGATAGTCGTCCAACTGGTTGACTTGTGCAACTTTTAGAGTCATTTTAGCCAGTAATTCTTTATGATTAGAATATTGATTGTAAAAAAATGGTTTATCAATAAGTTGTGAAAAAATTTGTTGACCATTTTTATAGACATTAACCATAGCGTTTATGTTTCTATAATAATTTTTGTGAGTTATGGAGTCCAATTGATATGCCTTTAAAACAGAAGACTCCATATCGGTTTGCGTTTTGATATGCACTCTAAAGCCATTGCTTAATGTCGTATCTGTTACCATTTCAGAATACTTCTCGGGAAAGTACTGAATGTTTTCCGAAAAAGAATCCAAAAGTTTTTTTTCCTTTAGGGAATCCTGCGGCGTAAGCAAAGCTTTGTCTTTACCACTACAGGAAAGCAGGATAAAGCCCGTGAAAAAGGCTATGAAAAAAAGGGTGTAGAGTCTAGAGATCAAGTTTGAAGGTTTTTCTTAATAGTTCAAGGTTAGGGTTTTTATCTACCAATTTCTGGAATTTCTCCGTTGGGGAATATACATACTGTTTTTCCA
>JAGQZG010000115.1 GCA_020435705.1 Mangrovimonas sp. | reverse complement strand
GGATCATCATTACAGGTGTTGAAGTTGCCCGTTACGGTTTCAGATATAACATCAGATGGTAATGTGATAATTATTATATCTTCAGAGGAATCACTGCTGTAGGGACCAATGCTGGTTGTGAACAACGAAGTTGCTCCACACATGTCATAGTTGTAAATATTTACCTCTAAAGATTCATTGCTAGGCACTAATCCGCAAACCTGTCCTAACTCATTGGTGTTGCCACCTCTTGTTCCATAGATCTCACTAGTTATAGTTGTCCATAAATTTGATAAACTATTTCCGTTTTCATCGGTTAAATTTATACAAAGATTGATTGCTTCGGCAGGAATATCGCAATTCCAAAAAGAGAAATGGGACACGCTTCCCACATAGGTAGTTCCTGTTAACGTAGCCTCGCCATCTTCAACCCAATAACCTCCATCTTCATCAAAATGCCAAAGTGGTATGGAGGTAGGGGCATTGGTCTGTAAAGAAACATCCAAGGGCACGGTGATTTCCGCAGTGCTATCTTCGGCTAAATTGAGTTTTTCACCACTGTCGCCCAAGAGCTCTACGGCCAGCATGCCATAGCTTTGTAGCATGCGTTCCTCATTATCGGCGTTGGCACCATACAACATACCGGGCATTTGCATGGTCATATCGTCTTCAGTAGGATCCAAAAGATGAAGCACCACACTCACAGTGCCTGAATAGGAAGTGCCATCACTGGTAACATAGGAACCAGGTAATTTTACTGAAGCACCATTGGGCAAAGAAACGGTTTCCTCGCTACCACTTGAAACAGTACCTGCAATACTTTCTTCCAAAAGAATAATGTTTACCTTGTTGGTGCCTTCGCTTGGAACCACGCTTCGGGAGCCGGTAAGGTAGCCTTCTTTTTCTGCTTTTATATAACCAAATCGCTCATAAACCTGGGCATCTTGAATAATAAAAACACCATGGGCATCTGTTTGGGCAGTGGCATCACCTATAGTAATTGTTACGCTTTGAAGTGGGTTGTGGTTTTGGTCCATGACCGTTCCTAAAAAGGTTCTATAGATGGTGCTTCCGAAGTTTTGGGCAAAATCATTGTTTTCTCCATTTCCGTTGTCAATAACCTGATTTATGGGATCTCTGTTATCTTCTGTACAGGAAAAAAATAAGTTGAAGGTTAAAATGCAAACTAGGGTAAAGCGAAATAATTTCATGGTAATTGTTTTTTCTAAGATACAAAAACGGACTTTTGGTTGCGTTCTTTTTTTGGGAAATAAAAAATCCTCTTGAAAACCAAGAGGATTTTATTAGTTGTTTGTAGAATGAACTAAAGACCAAACGCTTCTTTCACCTTATCTACATAGTCTAGTTTTTCCCAAGTAAATAGCTCTACGTCCAAGGTAATGCTTTCGGCATTGGGTTGATTGAAGGTCTTAGAGACTACTTCGTTTTTTCTTCCCATATGTCCATAGGCAGCAGTTTCGCTGTACATGGGTTGGCGAAGTTTCAGGCGTTCTTCAATCGCGGCTGGGCGCATATCAAAAATTTCAGAAACTTTTTCAGCTATTTCACCATCGGTCATGTTAAAGGAGCAAGTTCCGTAGGTGTTAATGTAAATACCCATAGGTTCTACCACACCAATAGCATAACTCACCTGTACCAATACTTCCTCGCAAACACCCGCCGCTACCAAATTTTTGGCAATATGTCTTGTGGCGTAGGCGGCACTTCTATCTACCTTACTTGGATCTTTTCCGGAAAAAGCACCACCGCCGTGGGCACCTTTGCCTCCGTAAGTGTCTACAATAATTTTTCTTCCCGTTAAACCGGTATCCCCATGAGGCCCACCAATTACAAATTTGCCAGTGGGGTTAATATGGTAGGTAATATGGTCATCAAACAAAACCTGAATGTGCTCAGGAAGTTTGGCTTTTACTCTTGGAATCAAGATGTCGACTATATCCTTTCTTATTTTGGCAAGCATGTTATCGTCTGTGTCAAAAGGATCGTGTTGGGTAGAAACCACGATGGCATCAATACGTTGAGGGACATTATCATCACTATATTCAATAGTTACCTGGCTCTTGGAGTCGGGTCTTAAATAGCGAATGTCCTTGTTTTCACGTCTTAATTCCGATAGTTCTTTAAGAATGCGATGTGAGAGGTCTAGAGCAAGAGGCATGTAGTTTTCGGTTTCGCTCGTGGCATAACCAAACATCATGCCTTGGTCTCCGGCACCTTGTTCTTCTTTGGAAGCTCTATCTACCCCTTGATTGATGTCGGGGCTTTGTTCGTGAATGGCCGAAAGCACGCCGCAGGAGTTACCGTCAAACATGTATTCTCCTTTGGTGTAACCAATTTTGTTAATAGTGTCCCTTGCAATTTGTTGTACATCTAAATAGGTGGTAGACTTTACCTCGCCAGCCAAAATCACTTGACCTGTGGTAACTAGAGTTTCACAAGCTACTTTAGACTCTGGGTCAAAAGCTAAAAAGTGGTCAATTAATGCGTCGCTTATTTGATCGGCAACTTTATCCGGATGTCCTTCCGAAACACTTTCAGAAGTAAATAAATATGGCATAATTTCTGTTTTTCTAGGAAGGGAAGATTGCTGAGCCTAAAGAAGTCATACTGCTTTAGCATTTTTTTTGCCTAAGGCAAAGAGGTTGCAATCAGTTCAAATCTTTCCTCCTTTTTATTGGAAACAAAAATACGAATATTATACTAATGGAGAAATTAAATAAAAAGAAAAACCGCTCGATTGAATCGAACGGCTTCCTCACTGGGCAAAGAACCCGGTATCAATTAAAACTAAAACTATTCGTTGTAGGCATTCATACCATGTTCATGGAGATCAAGTCCTTCTACTTCTTCTATTTCAGAAACCCGGATACCAACGGTTTTCTTGAGTGTAAATAATATGATGAATGCAGAAATCAAACAGATAGCTGCATAAGAAACGATTCCAATTAATTGACTGACAAATTGAGAGACGCTCGCCAGTTTTCCAAACATGCCAACAGCTAAAGTGCCCCAAATACCACAAATGAGATGTACCGCAACGGCGCCAACAGGGTCGTCCAATTTCAATTTGTCAACTAAAGAAACTCCTGCAACAATAACAATGCCTGCAATGGCACCTATGATAACCGCATCGGTTGGGCTCATTTGGTCTGCGCCAGCAGTAATGCCAACCAAGCCGCCCAAAATGCCGTTCAGGAACATAGTCAAGTCGTAATTTTTATACAAGACGAATGAAAATATGAAGGCAATGATCCCGCCTGTTGCAGCTGCAATACAGGTGGTTACCAGTACCAAGGAGGTGAGTTCGGGATTGGCTGATAGTACAGAGCCGCCGTTGAACCCAAACCATCCCAGCCAAAGAATCAATACGCCCGCAGTTGCTAAAGGAAGATTATGGCCCAAAATAGCCTGAGGCTTTCCATCCTTGAATTTGCCTAGTCTGGAGCCGAGTAGCCAAATGGCCACCAAGGCTGCCCAGCCACCTACCGAGTGTACTAGGGTTGAACCTGCAAAATCGTAAAACGGGGTGTCCATTTTTTGTAAAAATCCGCCGCCCCATTTCCAAGAGCCTGCCAAAGGATAAACAAGTCCTACATAAATAACGGTAAATACCATAAAGGGGCCTATTTTAATGCGTTCGGCTACGGCACCAGAAACAATGGTTGCGGCAGTAGCAGCAAACATACCTTGAAACAAGAAATCTGTCCAATAGGTAAATCCTGTGTTATAGGTTAAATCAAGGGTGCCGTCGGCGTTTATGGGTGAACTTAATCCAAATCCTTTAAACGCAAAAATCCCTAATGAATTTTCTGAAAATCCTGGGTACATCAAACTGAATCCTACTAAGCAATAAAGCAGGAGTCCAACAGTAATGATAAATACATTTTTAAAGAGGATGTTAACGGTATTCTTTTTTCTGGTCAATCCAATTTCCAATAAGGAGAATCCCAAATGCATGATAAACACTAGGGCGGTGCATATCATCATCCAAATATTGCTAGTTGTTAGTTCCATTTTCCTGTTCTTAGTCTATCTTAGTGTTTCGCCTCCTTGTTCTCCCGTTCTAATACGGTAGGCCTCTTTGATGTCGGAAACAAAAATCTTTCCATCGCCAACTTCGCCAGTGACCGCCGATTTCATAATGGTCTTTACGGTAATCTCTTCAAAATCATCATTGACAACAATGGATAGATATCGTCTTTGAATATCACTTGTGCTATAGCTAACGCCCCTGTAAACATGACCTTCTTTTTGATTTCCCTGACCAGTAACATCCCAGTAAGAGAAAAAATTAACGCCTACTTCATGCAGGGCTTCCTTAACCTCCAAAAATTTCGATTTTCGGATGATTGCTTCAATTTTTTTCATGAGTTTAGTTTTAATTGATTCAAGTGCGGTTTGAAAAATACGTGTCAGGTAAAAAAAATGGCACTTTGAAGATGTAAATCTATATAAAAATAGTTTATGCCTATTAAAAATAGGGGGTTGTGTATTTATTTTTATAATATTTTTAATTTAACCCCTATTTTTTTATGGGTATGATTGTTTAATGTTGAAATTATTTTTAAAAATTAAATTTGAAGGTGTTTTGGGGTGAAAATAGAGCCCATTTTTGACCCAACTATTACCAAGCCCTAAAAAGGCATTGAAATAATCTCTTTTTTTCGATGCTTCTGTTGAGCATTTTGAGATTGAAAGGAGCTATTTTGTCAAATTCATAATAATGATAAAGAGGTGCTTATAATAATTCAGGACATTGATATATTAGTATGAATTATTACTAACGATTTTTGAATTTTACTGATAATTATGAAATTAAAAAAACAAGGGCTGTATTTACCGGAATTTGAACATGATAATTGTGGGGCTGGGTTTATATGTAGTTTGAATGGTAGCCGTTCTAACGATATCATTCATAAAGCGCTTCAAATATTAATTAAGCTGGAACATCGAGGAGCGGTGAGTGCCGATGGTAAGACGGGTGATGGTGCTGGAATATTGATTGATGTGCCTCATAATTTCTTTCAGAAATATTGCAATTTTGAATTACCTGAACTGGGAAAATATGCTGTTGGGAATGTGTTTTTTCCCAGTAAAATTAATCAGTTAAACTATTGTGTCGGCATTTTTGAACAAGAAATCACCAAGCAAGGATTAAAGGTTCTTGGTTGGCGGGATGTGCCTGTTGATAGTTCGGCGTTGGGAGAAATAGCGGCCTTAACAGAGCCTAAGGTTAAGCAGATTTTCATTGGGAAAAACTCAGAGGACCAAACCGATTTCGATTTCAACATTAAGTTGTATGCAGCCAGAAAAATAGCAGAACATACCATATACAATTCTAAAATTTCCCAAGCGGGCTTCTTTTATTTGCCCAGTTTATCTACCAAAACGATTATATATAAAGGGTTGTTAAGACCTGAAGATATTAGTGTTTATTATAAGGATTTGTTAGATCCGTTGCTGGACGCCAAACTGGCTTTGGTGCATCAACGTTTTTCAACCAATACCTTTCCTACATGGGATTTGGCGCAGCCTTTTCGTTATATCTGCCATAATGGTGAAATCAACACACTTCGTGGAAATGTCTCTAGAATGTTTTCTAGGGAAGAATTGATGCAAAGCGATTGGTTTGGGGAAGATATCAAGAAATTGTTTCCTATAGTCTTGAAGGGAAAATCGGATTCGGCGCAATTGGATATGGTGGTAGAATTACTGCTCATGACAGGTCGTTCCTTGCCAGAGGTCATGATGATGCTCATTCCCGAAGCATGGGAGAAGAATAAGGAAATGAGTGAAGCAAAAAGAGCTTTCTATGAGTACAATTCTTGCTTGATGGAACCTTGGGATGGCCCTGCATCTATTCCTTTTACTGATGGAAATTACATTGGAGCTGTTCTGGATAGAAACGGTTTGCGGCCATCAAGATATACGGTCACCAAAACCGGGTTTGTGATTATGTCTTCAGAAACTGGTGTTTTGGATATTAAACCTGAAAATGTAGAGTACCATGGTCGTTTGGAACCGGGGAAAATGTTCTTGGTAAATATGAATGAAGGCCGAATTATAAACGATGAGGAAATTAAGAATGAAATCGTTACCAAGCATCCGTACAAAAAATGGTTGGATAATAACCTTATTCACCTAAAGAACATTCCGTATAATAATTATGAAGTCACCCATACTGAAATAGACCTCCAAAAAAGACTGCAGGTTTTTGGTTATACCCAAGAAGATATTCAAAGTATTATTTTCCCAATGGCGCAAAAGGGCAAAGAACCCATTGGTTCTATGGGAACCGATACGCCCATTGCGGTGCTTTCTCAAAAACCACAGTTAATCTATAATTACTTCAAGCAATTATTTGCCCAAGTCACCAATCCGCCTTTGGATGGTATTAGGGAAGAGTTGATTACTGATATCAGCCTGACCCTTGGACGGGATCAGAATATTTTTGAATTTGAACAAGCCCATTGCAGAAAGCTCAAAATCCAAAATCCTGTAATTTCCAAACAGGACTTGGATAAGATCAAGAATTACAAACTTTATCCAGATTATAAAGTAGCTACCATTCCAATTCATTATGATATCAATAGACGGTTGAATGGCTTGGAAGAAGCTTTGGAAAATTTAGTGGAACAGGCATCCAAAGCCATTGATGACGGGGTGAGTATTGTGATTCTTTCCGATAGAAATATTGAAGAAGGTAAGGCACCTATTCCAGCCTTGTTGGCTTGTTCCTATGTGAATTATGGTCTTTACGGCAGAAAAAAGCGCTCCAAAATAAGCCTGATTATTGAATCGGCCGAGCCTCGTGAAGTCCATCACTTCGCGCTGCTTTTTGGTTTTGGAGCGAGTGCCATCAACCCATATATCGTAAATGAGGTGATAGAGCAAAACATCACCGATTTGAATCTAACTTTTGAAGAAGCCATTGCCAACTATAATAAAGCGGTAGGCCATGGGATTTTGAAGGTGATGAACAAAATAGGCATCTCAACACTCAATTCCTATCGTGGTGCTCAGTTGTTCGAGTGTATAGGAATCAAGAGCAAAGTGGTTGATAAATATTTCCCTAATACACCCACCAGAATCCAAGGGGTAGGCTTGAAAGCACTGGAACACGAAATCTATCTTCGTTATCAAAGCGCTTTTGGGAAACAAGACATTGAAGGGAATTTGGAGTTGGAAATTGGTGGCGAGTACCGATGGCGACGACAGGGAGAAAAACACATGTTCAACCCCTTGACAGTGGCCAAACTTCAGGAAGCCGTCAGACAAAACAACCCCAAAACCTATAAAGAATATTCCGAGCTGGTAAACAACCAATCCAAAGATTTAATGACCATTCGAGGTCTTTTCGAATTTACCAATTATGATCCCATACCTATTGACGAAGTAGAACCTTGGACTGAAATTGTAAAACGATTTAAAACGGGAGCAATGTCTTATGGTTCCATCAGCAAAGAAGCACATGAAAACCTAGCGGTTGCCATGAATCGAATCGGTGGGAAAAGTAATTCAGGCGAAGGTGGTGAAGACGAAGAACGTTTCTATAAAGATTCAGGGGGCGATTGGAAAAATAGTGCCATCAAGCAAGTAGCTTCGGGCCGTTTTGGTGTAACCTCAAATTATCTTGCAAATTGCAGTGAAATACAGATAAAAATAGCCCAAGGCGCCAAACCAGGTGAAGGCGGTCAATTGCCAGGGCCAAAAGTCAATCCTGCGATTGCAAAAACCAGAAATTCCACGCCCTATGTGGGGCTCATTTCGCCACCGCCACATCACGATATTTATTCCATTGAAGATTTATCGCAATTGATTTACGATTTAAAATCGGCCAACCGGGACGCTCGTATCAATGTGAAGCTAGTATCGGAAGTAGGAGTAGGAACGGTAGCGGCTGGAGTAGCCAAGGCCAAAGCAGATGTTATCTTGATCTCAGGGTTTGATGGAGGTACAGGGGCTTCGCCTTTAACGTCATTGAAACATGCGGGCTTACCGTGGGAATTGGGTATTGCTGAGGCGCAGCAAACCTTGGTCATGAACAATTTAAGAAGTCGGGTAGTGCTGGAATGTGACGGGCAATTAAAAACGGGCCGTGACGTAGCCATTGCCTGCTTGTTGGGGGCCGAAGAATTTGGCTTTGCAACAGCACCGTTAGTGGCTTCGGGTTGCGTGATGATGCGTGTGTGCCATTTAAATACTTGTCCCGTTGGTATTGCAACTCAAAATCCGGAATTAAGAAAGAAATTTAAAGGCAAGCCGGAACATGTGGTCAACTATATGTATTTCGTGGCAGAAGAGCTAAGGCAAATCATGGCGCAACTGGGTTTTAAAACAGTTAATGAAATGGTGGGTAAAGTTAATAGATTGGATAGAAGTAGAGCCGTTAAT
>JAGQZG010000114.1 GCA_020435705.1 Mangrovimonas sp. | reverse complement strand
TTGAGTGGCGGTGTCCATAATGAAATACTCTTGTTCAAATCCGAACCAAAAATCATTATCTGCATCATTAATCTTGGCTCTAGCGTTTGATTCGTGAGGGGTGCCATCAGGATTTAAAACTTCGGTCATTACCAAATAGCCATCTATGCGAGCTGGATCAGGAAAAATGGCAACGGGTTTAAGCAAACAGTCCGATGAACCTCCTTCAGCTTGTTTTGTTGACGAACCGTCAAATGCCCAAATAGGGCAATCTTCTAATTTTCCACTAAAATCCTCTTCAATTTTAGTTTTACTACGCATGTTTTGTGTTGGGTAGTAACCGTCTAGCCAAATGTACTCAAGTTTAGATTTTGCCATTTTCAATTTTGTTTTAAAATAATTTGGGCAAATATATATACTTTTTCAATTCACCCTATTTTTAGCAGGGTTGTTTTTGTTAACAATTTGAATTTTATAATTCAACCCCTATTTTTTAAGGGGATACTGATGATTATTATTAAATAACGTTCGTTTTTTGCTAATTTAGCAATAGGTATTGTTGATAAGTAAAGTCGTATTTCAGGTTTATTTTGATAGATTACCTATATTATTGTGTAATAATTAATAACAAAAATTAAAAGTTATGTCTACTTTACGCTTTCATGCAATTAAAGAATCCCTTGATAGAAAACCTTTAAGTATAGCAGAGGATCAAAGAAGGTCTTCTATTTTTGGAGAAAATGTTTTCAATGAAAAGGCTATGAGGCAATATTTAACGGCAGCAGCCTTGTCTGCCATTATGGATGCTACTCAAAAAGGAACTAAAATTGATAGAAATGTTGCCGATCATATTTCTACAGGTATGAAAGAATGGGCTATTTCAAAAGGGGCCACGCACTATACGCACTGGTTCCAGCCGCTCACGGGAACAACAGCTGAAAAGCATGATGCGTTTTTTGAGCCCATAGGAAATGGGAATGCGATAGAAAAGTTTGGGGGTGATCAATTGGTGCAGCAGGAACCTGACGCTTCAAGTTTTCCCAATGGAGGCATAAGAAACACGTTTGAGGCTAGGGGTTACACGGCATGGGATCCAACTTCACCAGCTTTTATTTTTGGCACAACGCTTTGTATACCAACGGTTTTTGTGGCCTATACAGGAGAAGCCTTGGATTATAAAACCCCGCTTTTAAGAGCGTTACAGGCTATTGACTTTGCTGCTGTGGCTGTTTGTAAATATTTTGATAAGAATGTTAGGAAGGTTAACGCTTCCTTGGGATGGGAACAAGAGTATTTTCTGGTTGATAGAGCTTTGGCGTTGTCAAGACCGGATATTGTTTTAACTGGAAGAACCTTATTGGGGCATTCAGCAGCGAAAGGACAACAGTTGGACGACCATTATTTTGGGAGTATTCCCAGTAGAGCCTTGACCTTTATGCGTGATTTGGAGCATGAGTGTATGCTGTTGGGAATTCCTATAAAAACGAGGCATAATGAAGTGGCTCCCAATCAATTTGAGCTAGCACCAATTTACGAGGAAGCAAATTTAGCCGTAGATCATAACTCTTTAATCATGGACGTGATGGATAAGGTGGCCGAAAGACATCAGTTCAAGGTGCTATTCCACGAAAAACCTTTTGCGGGTGTGAATGGTTCGGGAAAACATAATAATTGGAGTTTGGGAACTGATACGGGGGTTAATTTGTTGAGCCCGGGAAAAACGCCCATGAGCAATCTTCAGTTTCTCACCTTCTTTATAAATACTATTAAAGCTGTAAATGATAATGAAGAACTGCTAAGAGCGTCAATTGCATCGGCGAGTAATGACCATAGGCTGGGTGCTAATGAAGCACCGCCGGCAATCATGTCGGTTTTTATAGGTCAACAGTTAACAGCTGTTCTGCAGGAACTTCAGAATGTGACCAGTGGTAAATTGTCACCTGAAGAAAAAACGGAATTAAAGTTAAATGTGGTAGGTAAGATTCCCGAAATACTTTTGGATAATACTGATAGAAACAGGACTTCACCTTTTGCCTTTACGGGAAATAAATTCGAATTTAGAGCGGTTGGGTCAAAAGCCAATTGTGCCAATGCCATGACTGTTTTAAATGCGATAGTCGCCAAACAACTCATGGATTTTAAAGATGAAGTAGATGTTCTGATTGAAAAAAAAGACATGAAAAAGGACGATGCTATTTTTAATGTGCTCAGGGAGTACATCAAGAAATCCAAGGCTATTTTATTTGAAGGAAATGGTTATAGTGAAGAATGGGAAAAGCAGGCTAAGAAAAGAGGGTTGAGTAACAACAAAACAACCCCGGAGGCACTCAAGGTAAAGCTCTCCAAAAACAGCCTTGAGCTTTTTGGCGGTTTGGGCATTATGAACGAGGTGGAGGCGAAAGCTAGATATGAAATAGAAATGGAGGAATATGTCTTGAGGATCCAAATAGAGAGTAGAGTACTTGGGGATATTGCGCGAAACCATGTGGTCCCTACGGCTGTAAAATATCAAAATCTTTTAGTCGAAAATGTGAAAGGGCTTAAGGAAATTTATGGGGCTTCGTTTAAAAAAGTGGCGCAGGAACAATTGAATTTAATTGAAAATATTTCAGGCCATATTGAAGCAATAAATTCCAATGTGACGGCAATGACCAACGAAAGAAAACTAGCAAATTCCGAAAGTTCTATAGATAAAAAGGCTGAGCTTTACAGTAATAAAGTTAAATCTTTCCTCGAAGCTATAAGATACCATTGTGATAAGTTGGAACTTCTGGTGGATGATGAATTATGGCCGCTAACCAAGTACAGGGAGTTGTTATTTGTACGCTAGAAAAGGGAATTTTCGGGCATTCAATCTCGATGAATAATCGATGAAATGCACTTCATCTGTTAATTGAGTGTCTATATCGAATTTAGAAAAAAAAATGCTTTTTGTTTTTTGCAGTGTAGTTGAATGTAGTATTTTTGTAGTGCTATTAATCCATTCAATTCAAAATAATGAAAAGACTCATCATCAGTGTCTTGATGCTTTTAGGTGCGACCCTCATTTTTTCACAGGGAAACAAATCCGATTCAAAAGAGGTGAATTCACAAACCAAAGTTGTGAAAACAGAGGTTCAGGCATCCAAAGTATCTTAAGCTGATATTTTTTTGTAAAAGTAATAACCCCTAAATGTTTTTTAGGGGTTTTTTAATGCCCGTCAATAAGACATTATTCCTTATTTTTGCACTTTCTAAACCACCATCTTAATGAGTAATGAAATAAGCAAAAGATATGCTAAGCGTGGGGTTTCAGCCTCTAAGGAGGATGTGCATTCGGCTATAAAAAACATTGACAAAGGATTATTTCCCAAAGCGTTTTGTAAAATAGTGCCTGATTATCTAACCCAGGAAGAAGACTATTGCATTGTGATGCACGCCGATGGCGCCGGAACTAAATCATCATTGGCCTATATGTACTGGAAAGAAACCGGAGATTTATCGGTCTGGAAAGGGATTGCCCAAGATGCGCTCATTATGAATGTAGACGACTTGCTTTGTGTGGGTGCTATTGATAATATCATGTTGTCATCAACCATTGGGAGGAACAAGAATTTGATCCCGGGGGAAGTTATTTCGGCAATTATAAACGGAACCGAAGAGCTTATTCAACAGCTTCGAAATCATGGTGTAAACATCTTTTCAACGGGGGGCGAAACTGCCGATGTTGGGGACTTGGTAAGAACCATAATTGTAGATTCCACCGTTACGGCAAGACTCAAACGAAGCCAGGTTATAGACAATGCCAAGATTCAAGAGGGCGATGTGATTGTGGGGTTGGCCTCCTTTGGACAAGCTTCATATGAGACCGAATATAATGGAGGCATGGGAAGTAATGGGCTGACTTCGGCAAGGCATGATGTTTTTGATAACTATCTGGCCCAGAAATATCCTGAAAGTTATGATGCACAAGTTCCTGAAGAATTGGTTTATTCGGGGAAAATAAAACTCACCGATTCTGTGGAAGATTCTCCATTGGATGCTGGGAAACTGGTGCTTTCGCCTACAAGAACCTATGCGCCCATTATCAAGAAAGTGGTGAACTCAATAGATAGACAAAAGCTACATGGTATGGTGCATTGTTCTGGTGGAGCGCAAACCAAAGTGCTCCATTTTATAGAAAATCTTCATGTGATAAAAGATACTATGTTTCCGGTTCCGCCGTTATTTAAACTTATCCAGGAGCAGTCTGGAACGGGATGGGAAGAGATGTACCAAGTGTTTAATTGTGGGCATCGTATGGAATTGTACGTTGATGAAACCGTTGCTGATGAGATCATTTCTATTTCCAAGTCTTTTAATGTGGAGGCGAAAATTATTGGTAGAGTAGAAAAAGCTCCAGTAAAAAAACTAACCATAAAGAGCGCGTATGGCAAATTTGAGTATAATTAAGAAAAGTTCGTTTCCATTTTGTATTGTTGTCTTATTTCTGATGGTTGGCCAAATGGCACAAGCGCAACCTGATTCCCTTTTCTTGGAACCTAAGTACAATACCGATAAAATTCCTTTGACGCCTGTTTGGCTCAAAGAAAATAAAGCGGTGTTGGATTTCAATGAAGTTGCTTTTGTAAATTGGAATAGTGGTGGAACCAACTCTATTTCTGCCTTGTTGGGTATTCAGTTTGCGAGAAATTATGCGTTGCGTCACTTTACTTGGAACAACACACTTAGGGTTAGATATGGAATCAATGCCCAAGAAGATCAAGTGCTTCGAAAAACAGATGATCATTTTGAAATCATTTCCAATGTGGGCTACCGAGCCGATACATTGACCAACTGGTTCTACTCTGCAAGGTTTAATTTCAGAACACAGTTGTCTAATGGATATTCTTATCCTGATACATCAAATCCTATTTCCAGATTCATGGCTCCAGGTTATGTGTTTTTGGGTGGTGGTATTGAATATGGTAAGAACATAGAAAAATTATCCCTATACTTTTCTCCTTTCACGCTAAAATCAACCTTTGTTTTGGATGAAAAATTGGCCAATGCTGGTTCCTTTGGTGTCAAGCCAGCCGTTTTGGATGACGATGGCAATGTTTTGGTGCCAGGCGAGAAAACCAGGTTGGAATTGGGTATTTTGCTTTCCGGAACCCATGAAACGCCGGTTATGGAAAATGTGGTCATCAACAACTCGGTGAGCCTTTATACAGATTACATCAACAATTTTGGGAATATTGATGTAGATTGGGTGTTGAGTGCCGAATTTAAAGTCAATCAATTCATTCGGGCCAGTTTGGGTTCGCATCTCAAATATGATGATGATGTCAAGACTTTTGAGCCGTCCCCAACAGACGGCGAAGAGTTGGTTGAAAAGGGAGCCAAAGTTCAATGGAAACAACTTCTCGGTGTAGGTGTCGTAGTCGATTTTTAAGACACGTTTTTTCTGGTGTTGATATTCATTAAAATTACATTATTTGTTAACTTTTTGATGTTGATAAATTGTTAAAATATTAATAATCAGTTAATTAACATAATTTTCTTGATAACTTTATGATTTTTATCATTTTATAATTGCTCAATTGTTAGTAAGTTCACGCTTCGAAAACAACAAGGCTGTTAATGAATGAAAATCTGAAATTATTATGAAAATTGCCACACAACCAACTTCAAAAAAAACCTATACTCAAGAAGATGCAGTCAAAGCTTCTTTAGATTATTTCAAGGGCGACGATTTGGCCGCCAGAGTTTGGGTCAATAAATATGCCCTCAAAGATTCCGAAGGCAATATTTACGAACTGACTCCAGACGATATGCACTGGCGCATTGCCAAAGAAATAGCCAGAATTGAAAACAAATACCCAAACCCATTGTCCGAACAGGAAGTGTTTGATTTAATCAAGAACTTTGAATACATCGTGCCACAAGGAAGTCCCATGGCCGGTATTGGAAATCCCTATCAAATTGCTTCCTTGTCCAACTGTTTTGTCATAGGCAATGCTGGTGATTCCTATGGTGGTATCATGAAGGTTGACCAAGAACAGGTACAGCTTATGAAGCGACGTGGCGGCGTAGGCCATGATTTATCCCATATTCGTCCCAAAGGTAGTCACGTGAAAAATTCGGCGTTGACTTCTACGGGAATTGTGCCATTCATGGAACGCTATTCAAACTCTACCAGAGAAGTGGCGCAAGACGGCCGAAGAGGAGCTTTAATGTTGTCTATTTCCATAAACCATCCAGATGCCGAAGATTTTATAGATGCAAAGATGGAACAAGGTAAGGTAACAGGGGCAAATGTGTCTGTTCGTATGGACGATGCTTTTATGAAGGCAGTGAAAGAAGGTAAAGACTATACCCAAAAATACCCCATTCACAGTAACGATCCTAAATTTTCAAAAACGATAGATGCAAGTGAAGTTTGGAAGAAAATAGTACACAATGCCTGGCAATCGGCCGAACCCGGAATCTTGTTCTGGGATACCATTGCAAGAGAATCGGTACCTGATTGCTATGCCGATTTAGGGTATAAAACAGTTTCTACCAATCCTTGTGGGGAAATTCCTTTGTGTCCTTATGATTCTTGCCGTTTGTTGGCTATCAACTTGTTCTCCTACGTAGAAAATCCTTTTACTCCTGAAGCTAAATTCAACTTTGAATTATTCAAAAAACATGTGGGCTATGCACAGCGAATTATGGACGATATTATCGATTTGGAGCTTGAAAAGGTTGATGCCATTCTTGAGAAAATTGATGCCGATCCAGAGTCGGACGAAATTAAATCGGTGGAAAGAAATCTGTGGTTGAATATCCGAAACAAAGCACACGAAGGGCGAAGAACAGGCATCGGTATTACCGCCGAAGGTGATATGCTGGCAGCATTGGGAATTCGTTACGGTTCTAAAAAAGGCAACGCATTTTCGGTTGAAGTCCATAAAACCCTGGCAATTGCTGCCTATCGTGCATCTGTCTATGCCGCCAAGGAACGTGGTGCCTTTACCATTTTTGATGCCGAAAGAGAGAAAAACAATCCGTTTATTCTTCGACTTAAAGAAGCCGATGAAAAACTGTATTATGAAATGTTGGAGTTTGGAAGAAGAAACATTGCACTCCTTACCATAGCGCCCACCGGAACCACCAGTTTGATGACGCAAACCACGTCTGGAATTGAACCTGTATTCTTGCCGGTGTATAAAAGACGAAGAAAAGTAAATCCAAACGACAAGAATGTACGGGTTGATTTTGTGGATGAAGTAGGGGATTCTTGGGAAGAATATGTGGTTTTCCACCACAGGTTTAAGCAATGGATGGAGGCCAATAACATTGATGTCGCCAAAAATTACAGTCAAGAAGAATTGGACGCCATTGTTAAGCAATCGCCCTATTACAAAGCAACTTCCAATGATGTGGACTGGCTGAGCAAGGTGCAAATGCAGGGTGCTGTTCAAAAATGGGTGGACCACTCCATTAGTGTAACTATTAATTTGCCTAATGATGTGACCGAGGAACTCGTGGGCGAGCTTTACTTGAAAGCTTGGGAAGTAGGTTGTAAAGGTGTTACGGTGTACAGAGACGGTTCGCGTTCGGGGGTTTTGATTTCCAACGACGAGAAGAAAGACGATGAGGTTGAAATGCTAACCAATTTTCCAACCAAACGACCACAGGTCTTGGATGCCGACGTGGTGCGTTTCCAAAACAGTAAGGAAAAATGGATTGCCTTTATTGGTTTGATAGATGGAAAACCTTATGAAATTTTCACAGGTTTGGCCGATGATGAAGACGGCATCCTAATACCACGTTGGGTAAATGATGGTGTGATTATTAAGAACAGAAATGAAGATGGTACCTCACGTTACGATTTTCAGTATAAAAACAAGAGAGGTTATAAAACCACTATTGAAGGGCTGTCTTATAAGTTCAATCCAGAGTTTTGGAATTATGCTAAGTTGATTTCCAGTACGTTAAGACATGGTATGCCTATTGAAAAAGTAGTAGACTTGATTAATAGTTTGCAACTGGATAGTGAATCCATCAATACTTGGAAGAATGGAGTGGCACGGGCCTTGAAACGTTTCGTTGAAGACGGTACACAGGCAAAAGGCCGTTGTTCCAATTGTAATTCTGATAAGTTGGTATACCAAGAAGGGTGTTTGACGTGTCAGGATTGCGGTTCCTCTAAGTGCGGCTAATAAACTGTTTATTTGTTATTTAAGCGTTGGCGGTTTGCCCTAAACTGCCTTCGCTTTTTTATGCAAAATTATTAAATAGCAATAAGTAAGAAGTGCTTATAAGCCAATCAATTGCAAGAGCGCAAGAGAAAAGTTTGAGTGCCGAAACACCAAAATTTCTATAGAAATCAAGTTTTCTTTTAGCAGATGTTTCGTTCACTAAGTACCACAAAAAAACAGCCAGAAATGCTTTGGTAATAAGTACCAATCCTATATTCATATTAAAAAAACCAAGTATAATGGTAATTGACATAGACCAAAGGGCAACGGTTTTATAAAAGGACCATATAAATAAAAACTGACGCA
>JAGQZG010000113.1 GCA_020435705.1 Mangrovimonas sp. | reverse complement strand
AAAACGAACGGGTTTGCTGACCCGACCCATAAATTTTTAAAGGCTCACCCTTGAGTGCTGCCTTCACAAAACGAGGAATCACAAAATCATCGCTTTGATGAGGACCGTACGTATTGAAAAAACGGAAAATGGTATATTCCAAACCATATTCTCGTTCATAAGACTTAAAGAAGGCTTCCCCAACGTTTTTCACAATGGCATAGGGAAGTCTGGAATTTAAAGGCGTCGTATTTTCATTTTGAGGAAGTTCAAAAGGTTCTCCGTACACTTCAGATGAACTGGAATAAAAAACCCGTTTCACCCCGGAATTCTTGGAAAGGGAAAGAATATTCTTAATCCCTTCAATATCCTCAAGTACTTTGATGGGATGTTCCAAGGTGCGTTTCACCCCCACCACAGCTGCATAATGAAATACATAATCAAAATCAAAACGCCCAAAAATAGGCACCACATCGTGATAATTATTCACATCGGCATTGATAAACAAGACATTGGAAGATTTCGGAATTTTATGGACTTGCCCAGTGAGTAAATTGTCTACAACAACTATAAAATGCTCTGGATTTTGGGAAAGTACGTGCGCTAAAGCACTTCCTAATTGGCCCGCCCCACCGGTAATTAAGAGTTTCGCCATGCTGAAATGGGTAAAATGTTGATACTAGCTGTGTGCTAAGATATAAAAAAACTAGGCTAACTTAGAGATTGCCAGAAAGTTTTGAGCAAACAGGTCTATTTTTTTAGTTAAATTATCAAAAAAACAATTTATCCCTTGGAAAAGGCTTAAAGCTTCAATTATTTGGTGTGAACCATCTCAGAAAAATAACTCCATGTCTTTTTCAACCCCTCTTTGACCGTCACTTCGGGAGCATAGCCTAGCAATGTTTCCGCTTTGGAAATATCGGCCAAGGAATCTTTGACATCGCCTTGTCTGGGTGGTCCATAAACAGGTTCCAAATCACTATGAGCTGCTTCCTGAAGGTAGTTCCATAAGTCATTTACCGAAATACGCTCGCCACAGGCTACATTATACACCTCATTAACGGCTTGCTCGTTGGCAAAAAAGGCTTTGATATTCGCTTGAACAGCATTGACCACATACGTAAAGTCTCTGGTTTGTTTACCATCGCCATTAATAGTAGCCGGCTTGTTATCTTTCAAAGCTTGCATAAACAACGGAATAACGGCCGCATAGGCTCCGTTAGGGCTTTGCTTGGGGCCAAACACATTAAAGTAACGCAAACCAATGGTTTCTATGCCGTAGGTTTTTCCAAAAACATCAGCATACAACTCATTTACATATTTAGTGACCGCATAAGGAGACAATGGGTTCCCGATAACGGCTTCTACTTTAGGCAAGCTCTTGCTGTCGCCATACGTAGAACTAGAAGCTGCATAGACCAAACGCTTCACAGAGGAACTTTCCTTTTGAGCTATGAGCATATTCAAAAACCCAGTAATATTCACATCGTTCGTGGTTCTTGGATCATGAATGGAACGTGGCACGGAACCCAAAGCGGCTTGGTGGGTAACATAGTCTATGCCTTCCATAGCAAGTTTACAGGTTTCCAAGTCACGGATATCACCTTCAAGAAGTTCGAAGGCAGGGTTTGACATAAATTCGGTTAGGTTTTCACGATAACCATTGGAAAAATTATCAAGGACTCGCACTTTACCGGCACCATGTTGCAATAAATAGGCTACTAAATTGGAACCAATAAAGCCACCGCCACCAGTAACTAAAAAAGATAAGGAGGACAACTCTCCAGAATGGTATTTGGTTTGGTACATAAGATTTAGGTTTTACAAGACGAAAGTAAAACTTTTATAAAAACCAGTAACAGTAAAGTTGTTGATTGGTTAATTTTTAGGGATAAAAATCACTTTTCCTGAAAAACGACCAATTAAAAACCCCTTACAAAGAGCAGCAAGAAAAACGATTCCGCAAAGCGGAAATCCCTACCTACAGGGCGTCCTTTTTGGTTTCTTTTCTGGAAGGGCAAAAAAGAATAAAAGAGAAAGAAAGTGTAGGAGAAAAAATAGCTCTTAACTTTTACGCTCTAAAGTCTCGCATCCACAAGTTTAGAAGGATACAGTCCTTTTACATCAAAAACAACCCCGGTTGACGACTTCATTTTTTGGATATCCAAAGCAAGAAATTCTTTATGTGAAACCGCCAAAACAATCGCATCGTAACTAGGTTTTAATTGATTTTGATCGCAAATCAAGCCTAAACCATACTCATGCTCTACTTCATCGGAAGACGCCCAAGGATCATACACATCTACAGAAATATCATAGGTTTCAAACTCCCGTATAATATCAATGGCTCTGGAATTTCTGATGTCCGGACAATTTTCTTTAAACGTAATTCCTAAAACCAGAACGTTGGAATCCTTAATGGTTGCACCTTTTTTGATCATCATCTTGACCGTTTCGGTAGCCACATAACTACCCATACTGTCATTCATACGGCGTCCAGCCAAAATAATTTCCGGCGTATAGCCAGTCTCAATAGCTTTTTGGGCTAGGTAGTAAGGGTCTACGCCTATACAGTGCCCACCAACCAAACCTGGCGTAAACTTGATAAAGTTCCACTTCGTTCCCGCGGCTTCCAGAACAGCTTGGGTGTCAATATTAAGCAAACGAAAGATTTTGGAAAGCTCATTGACAAAAGCAATATTGATATCGCGTTGGGAGTTTTCAATCACTTTGGCCGCTTCAGCTACTTTAATAGAGGGCGCCAAATGCGTTCCCGCAGTAATAATGGATTTATAAAGAGCATCTACACGCTTGGCAATTTCAGGTGTAGAACCTGAGGTAACTTTCAATATCTTAGTGACCGTATGTAGCTTATCCCCAGGATTGATGCGCTCAGGAGAATAGCCTGCAAAAAAATCGGTGTTGAATTTAAGTCCAGATTCCTTGGCCAGGATAGGCACACAAATATCTTCAGTGACCCCGGGATAAACGGTAGATTCGTAAATAACGATATCTCCCTTCTTCAAAACTTTACCTACAGTCTCACTGGCCTTAACCAAAGGCGTGAAAACGGGTTTGTTCAATTCATCGGTAGGAGTTGGAACCGTCACAATATAAATGTTACAAGCAGCCAAATCGTCTGCACGATTGCTTACCAAAAGGCCATTTGTAGTCAAACTATCGGAAAGCACTGAACTTAGTTCACTGTTCTCAACCTCTAGGGTCTTATCTACACCTGACTTCAATTCAGAAATTCGCTTGGTATTGATGTCAAATCCACAAACAGGATAATGTTTAGCAAATTCAACAGCTAAAGGCAAGCCAACATAACCAAGGCCAATAATTGCAATTTTATCTTGAGCATTCATATAGGTAGATTTAAATTCAGGTTTATAATTTTTCCTTGACAAAGCGTTTGACTTTATACCAAAGTGATTTTTTCTCTTGTTCGTGGTAAGCATTTCCGTAAACACCATAACCGTAACCATAACCGTAGCCATAACCATAACCATAACCATAGTTTTGATTGGTTTTGTGCTTATAGAAGTTTAAAACAAAATGTATGTTTTTAAGCTCGCCTGCTTTTTGTTTTGCGTTCACCAACTGCAACATGCCTTTTTTGGTATAATCCAAACGTACCATAAATAAGGTAACATCGGCATACTTACTCAATTCCAAAGCATCGGTCACAAGCCCCAAAGGTGGTGTATCTAAAATGATGATATCGTAGGTCTTTTTCAAGTCTTCTATTAAACTATTAAGTTTTGGGCTCATTAACAATTCAGAAGGGTTAGGCGGCACAGGACCGGAGGTAACAACATCCAGATTATCTATATGAGTGTTGGACACTACAGATTTGAAATCGGAATCCCCTATAAAATAGTTAACAATCCCTCTTTCATTACTCAAATTGAAGTCATCAAAAATCTTGGGTTTTCTTAAATCCAGACCTAAAAGAATGGTTTTCTTCCCTGACAACGCATAGGCTGTCGCAATATTGATAGAACAAAAAGTTTTCCCTTCACCACTAACAGAAGAGGTGATCATGATGGTCTTTCCATTTTCTTTGTCCAGCTTGTATAATAAAAATTGAATACTGGAACGAATTGCGCGAAAAGATTCGGCTACAGCAGATTTAGGTTTCTCAAAAACCACCAAATTATTTTGGTATCTATATTTTCCTATAAGTCCAATAATTGGAATACGGGACAAACGTTCAACTTCATCAGAACCATGAATGGTTGTATCTAAAAGAAAGATGACAAAAATGAGAAACATGGGAAGGAAAAAACCTATCATCAAAGCCATCATATAGTTTAGACTCTTGTTAGGCCCTATAAGGCCCCCTCCAATATCCTTGGCTTCATCAATCACCACAATATCCGACACACTGGCCGCCTTGATAATGGCCGCTTCACTCCGCTTGGCCTGAAACAAATTATAAGCTTCCTGACTGATATCTAACTTTCGTTGAATTTTCAAAAACTCTTGCTGATCTTCTGGCAGGGTACTTAACATAGCCTGCATTTGGGCAATACTACGATTAATGGTAGAAAGACTTACATTGATAATTTCCTTGGTAGATTTAATGGTTTCCAACAAAACATTTTTTTCAGCATCTATTTGCCTATCCAAATCCTTAAAAAGAACATTGCCTTCTTTGGTGGTGTATTCTAAATTTTGACGCTCTATGGCCAGTGCTGTGATTTTGGAAACACTGTTAAGAATATTGGTCTCAGCTATACCTACCGAAGAAGGTGCCGCTATTTTGGTGTAATCGGTTTTAGTTCTCAAATAGTTTTCCAGGGCATCCAAGTAATTCAATTTAATATTCTCTTGTTCTTTATCCCGTTCATAATTCTTAAGTCTTTCGGAAACTTGTTGCATTTCAGCACTAACATCAAAAACTTTATTGTTCTTACGGAAATTGTTCATTTCATCGGTAACGGCTTTCAGATCGTTATTAACAGTAGAAAGTGTACTGTCAATAAACTTGATGGTATTAGTAGCATAAAGGTTTTTTCGGTTCAGTTCACTCCTACTCAAAATAACTGAAGTTGCATTCAAATAGTCTACTAGGCGTTTTTTATTATGTCCTGTGAGCGAAAGCACCAAAACCGATTGTGAATTTTTGGAATAGGTATCAACTTTTATGCTATTTTGATAATGACTCACCACGCTATCAAAATTTGAAAACCGAACAAAATAAGTGCTCCCGGGTTTTATGGATTGACCTGGTTTACTCACCACTGTCGCATTAAAAAAAGGAAGCCTGATAGTTTGTCCGAATCTAAAAGTTTGAGTAAATATTCCAGGGGAGACTGCTATTTCCCCCTTTTTCTTGGTCTCATTATAATATTGAACAGGAACATTGGAAGTTTTAAAATCAAAGGATAGTTCAAACGTGTTTTGATCAATATAAGTGAGCTGAATAGGCGCATTAAGAATTTGTGGCAAATCGCAATCAATAATCACTTCAAAAGGAGCATTCGTGTATACATCCACCAAACGGTATTTACCTTGAACCAAATACTCCATAAAAAATTTCAAGGAATCCACTACTTTTTCATTGTGCGTACGAGTTTTCAATGAAGTCATTACTTTGCTGACTTTTCCAGAAACACCGCCCCAATTAAAGGAGATACTGGTCGTGGAGGTGAAAAAAGAATTTTGTTCGCTTTCTATGGAAATCAAAGACTCCATTTTGTAGACATTCTGCTTTCTAACATTGATGAAATAGGCGATAATCAAAGCTAAACCAACAGATACAAAAACCACTTTCCAAAGATTGAGTATTTTAAATAAAAACCCTTTAAAATCGAAAGTTATACCCTTAGGTTCGTGTGACTCGTTATCAAGAAAATCATCAGACATAGTTAAAGCCTATCAATTAGCAAAATAGTAGTAGTAAGTAACGAAGCAACGGTAATTAGAGTGGTCAAGGTTTCTTTTCCTGTGACGCCAAAGCCCCAAGATTTCTGTTTTCTGGGCTTCACATAAATCATATCATTGGGTTGCAAGTAATAATACGGAGATTCCATAACCTGTACATCGGTTAAATCCAAATGATGGATTTGTTGTCCTTGAGGATATTGTCTAATGACCATAACATCACTAATGTCGCCCGTAACTGGTATCTCACCCGAATTGGCTATGGCCTCAAAAATATTAACCCGCTGCTTGTAAATGGTATTAGTACCCGGACTACCTATTTCCCCACTAGCGGTATATGTTAAACCCGTAAGCTTCACCGTAACAAAAATATTGGCCGTTTCCTTAAACTGCTCTTCCAACAAACGTTGTTTGATAAGTTCTTCTATTTCATCCGTGGTATAACCCAACACATTCATGGTCCCGAATGTGGGAATTTCAATATTGCCGTGTTGATCTACAATAAACCCATCAAAATAGGATTTTTGCTGTTCTCCAGAAGGCAAGTTACTACTTTCACCCATAGGATTAAAAATCTCTACATTCTGTTGGTCCAATACCTTGAGTCGGATATTGAGAGCATCGTCAATCTGTACTCGATAAGGTTTTGGAGCTTGGGTCACTTGAAAAGCGGTACTATCAAGTGCCTGTTCCTTATTTTGATAATAAACCAAGTCTTTGTTGGGAATACAGGAGGTTCCAAGGATACAGAAAAGGATTCCAATAACTATTAAGTGTTGTTTCATCAGGGTCAATAGCTTACTGCACAAATCTAAACATTTTTTTAGAGTTGCAAAGACTCAAACTTATAAAGAACCATAAACTAAGACAAACAACCTCTTTAGTCTCCCATTTCAGCACTAAGCCCTCTTAAAATCACATGCTTTATTAACTGCGTTCTTCAATCTTCAATCTCAAAACCCCAAACTATCCCCATAAACCATAAACTATTACCACATTCATTGTCAATTGTCAACTTTATCCTTCCTTTGCAAAAAGAATTGCACATGCACTACATAACCGTAGACAACATATCAAAATCCTATGGAGAGGTAACCCTTTTTGAAAACCTGTCTTTCAGCATTCATAAAGATCAAAAAATAGGCTTACTGGCAAAAAACGGAAGCGGTAAAACAACCATTCTGAATATTTTGGCTGGGTTGGATACACCAGATACTGGCGAAGTTGTTTTCCGAAACGGGATTACCAAAGCCTACCTTCCGCAAGAGCCTGTACTAAAGGAGCAACTAACCATTGAGGAGACACTATTCGCTCAAGACAATAAGTACATTCAGGCCATCAACGCTTACCATGCTGCTTTGGAAAATCCTGAAGATGAAAAACAGTACCAAAAGGCTTTTGAAACCATGGAACGTTTAAACGCCTGGGATTACGAAACGCACTACAAGCAAATCCTGTTCAAACTGCAATTGGACAACCTCAAGCAACCTGTTAAAACACTTTCGGGCGGACAACGAAGACGGTTGGCCATGGCTAATGCCCTAATCAACAAGCCAGACGTTCTTATTCTGGATGAACCTACCAACCATCTGGATTTGGAAATGATTGAATGGCTGGAAGCCTATTTTGCCAAGGAAGCCATGACTCTTTTTATGGTGACCCACGATAGATATTTTCTGGAACGGGTATGCAATGACATTTTAGACCTTGACCATGGCAAACTTTACAACTACAAAGGCAATTATGCCTATTACTTAGAGAATAAAGAAGCGAGACAAGCACAGTTTGAAACCGAAACAAATAAGGCCAAGCAACTTTACCTCAAAGAACTGGAATGGATGCGCAGACAGCCTAAAGCCAGAACCACCAAGTCCAAATCTAGAATAGACGATTTCCATGTGATCAAACAACGAGCTCACGAACGAAGAAAGGAACATACGGTACAATTGGAAATAAACATGGAACGCTTGGGCAGTAAAGTCATCGAGTTTCATAAGGTCAGTAAAGCTTTTGGAGAAAAACCACTCTTAAAAGGTTTCGACTATGTCTTCAAAACCGGCGAGCGTGTGGGCATTATTGGAAAAAATGGAACGGGCAAGTCAACTTTTCTTAATTTAATTACTGGTCAAACCGAACCTGATAACGGTAAAATCATCATTGGAGACACTGTAAAGTTTGGGTATTACACTCAAAAGGGCATCACCATCAACCCTGGTGAGAAGGTTATTGAAGTCATTAGAAAATACGGCGATTATATCCCATTAATGAAAGGAAGGCAAATAAGCGCCCAGCAACTTTTGGAACGTTTCCTTTTTGATAGAAAAAAACAATACGATTATGTTGAAAAGCTAAGTGGCGGCGAACAAAAACGCCTCTATTTATGTACAGTATTGATCCAAAATCCCAATGTTCTGATTTTGGACGAACCTACTAACGACTTAGACATAGTAACGCTTAATGTCTTAGAATCATTCCTATTGGATTTCCCTGGATGTCTTTTGGTTGTGTCGCATGATCGGTACTTTATGGATAAAATTGTAGATCACCTGTTCGTTTTTCAAGGGGAAGGAGTTATTGAAGACTTCCCTGGAAACTATACCGATTACAGAGTGTATGAAGACAGTTTGCCCCCCACTGTTGAAGACGCCGATAAAAAGGAAAAAAAGCAATGGAAAAAAGACGCCAATTCCAGGTTGTCCTACAATGAGCAAAAAGAATACAACAATTT
>JAGQZG010000112.1 GCA_020435705.1 Mangrovimonas sp. | reverse complement strand
ATAGGCTCAAAACGAGCTGGCACATCACCCCAAGCTTTAGTTAAATCTGCATAAACAATGGCACGAAGTGTAAGTGCCTCACCTAGTAATTCTCCCATTTCACTGCCAGGGATTGGGTTTCCATACGTTCTAATACCTCTTATTACAATATTTGCACGTTCTATACTTGCGTACATTTGAGCCCAAGCGTTATTATCTGTGTTCATTTGAGAATTCACCGATTTGGGATCATAATTCACCAAATCATATTGGTCGCTGGTAGCATAGTTTTGTCCGTTGTTATTCCATTCTACATCAGTATTCATACCATACCAAGGAATAAAACGACCACGATAGGAGTTAGTCTGCCCAAAAGGTTCTTTTATACCATCTACAGCATCAATGGCCAAGCCAGGTGTAGAAAATATAATTGATTCTTCGAGGGTGGATTGAGCTGGCGTATCTAAATCACAAGAAGTTAGCGTCACCATGGCCATAATTCCCAATAAATAAATTATTTTTTTCATTTCTCTAGAATTTTTTCAAGTTTAAAAATTAAGGTTAACACCAAATATAAATTGACGACTTCTTGGATATGCTGAATAATCTACTCCAGGAGTAAACGGATCTTTTCTTCTGGTAGAAGCTTCAGGATCCAATCCCGAATAGCTAGTCCATAAAGCCACGTTGTATCCAGTGAGATAGAAACGTAACTTTGTTAAGCCTATTTTTTCAATAGCACTATTAGGCAACGAATACCCTAATGTCAAAGTGTTCAATCTCAAGAAAGAACCATCTTCCACAGCCCAATCAGAGAACACATAATTGTTCATGTAAGGAGACCACATAGTTGTATTAGCATTTAATGCTTCCAACTGAGTAGGATCTGTTACCAAACTTCCAGTGCTAGGATCAATATTTGTCCATCTGCTACCTGATGCCATCTCGGCACCCAAGTTGCGATATTGACCATTCCTATTAGCCGTGGTATATTCTATTTTATTAGCATTGTAAACATCATTACCATAACTAAAGTTGAATGCCGCAGTAAGATCAAAACCATAAGCAAAAGCATTAAGAACAAAACCTCCCGTAAAATCCGGCTGTGCATTCCCTATTTTTGTGATATCATCAATATCAACAATACCATCGCCGTTGATATCCTTTAATTTCATACTTCCTGGTACAACTTGATTTCCTAAAACTTCGGTAGCATCAGCTACCCCGTCTTTTAAAATGTACTCGCCATTCACATAATCAAAATCAGAAACTTCATATCTCCCATCATTCTTGTATCCCACCATAACACCTAAAGATTCGCCTGGGGATACTAAGAAATCATAAGGAATATCTGAAGAGGCCCAACCAGAATACTTATTGAATGGCTCAAGTGAGCCTAATGAGATAATTTCATTTGTATTCTTGCTTATATTAAAAGAGAAATCTATTCCATAATCTGGTTTATCAATAATTTTAGCATTCAATGCGACCTCAATACCTTCGTTTTGATTTTCTCCAACATTTCTAAATTGCGTATCATAACCAGAACCTGGTACACGGAACTCAAGTAACAAATCTTTAGTTGTATTTCTATAAACTTCGAATGTGCCCCCTAGTCGTCCATTAAACAATGAGAAATCCATACCTATGTTTCTAGTTACCATGGTCTCCCATTTCAAGTCAGGGTTTTCCAAAACATCGGAAGGCGCCCAATAACTATCAACTCCATTTATATATGAAGTAATTCCAGGCACAAAAACCTTGGCTGTTTGCCCAACTGGTATGTTATTGTTTCCCGCTTGCCCATAACTTACTCTCAATTTCAGAGCATCTAACCATTTTACATTCTTTAAAAATGCTTCTTCGTTTACTTTCCAAGCCAAAGCCGCTGAGGGAAAATATCCCCAACGATTGTTACCCAAAAACCTACTGGAAGCATCTGCCCTAAATGTTGCCGTAAAAAGATAACGGTTCTTAAAGTCATAGTTTAGACGACCAAAAAAGGATAATAATTTATCGTCTGGAGAATAATAATTCTCTACTGAGAATGGGGATCCTTGTGTGGTAAGTTTCCTAGCTTGGTCGAAACTAAAGAAATCTGGAAAACCATGCAAAACGTCTGTCACTTGGTTACTTTCAAAGAAAACATATTCATGACCTAACAATAGCTTAAGATTATGGTTGTCATTATTTATATATTTTCCAAAATTTATATCAAGAGTATTAGCCGTACGAAATCTATGGTCTTTTCTGTCCCTAATGATCAGAGCAGGCATTCCTTGATTTTCCGTCAATGGTTGATTATTGGCATAATAGGTCTGACGTCCATAAAAACGATAATCTAAATAATTATAATTATCAAAACCTAAATCAGCATTAAATTTCACATTATCAAAAATTTTCCAACCAAAACTTCCAAGCATATTGTAGTTTTTACGATTTTGAAGACGATCGTTATCCGCTAATGCTACAAATGGATCGATCAAGGAGGTGGATGAATATGGATCTGTATCGTCTGTAGTCAAACCAGGTAAAGGTAAAGGTGAGTAACTTATCGAATGTTTCAAACGTGAATCAGCTGATGAGGCTTCGTTTTGTTCATTAGCACCACTACCATTAATTTCAATATCAGCGTAACGAACAGTAAATCCTAAATCAACTTTTTCATTGACCTTGCTTTTGAATTTTAACGAAAGATTATTTCTAAGATAATCCGAACCTACTTGTATTGCTTTTAAATCATACCTTGCAAAAGTAAAGTTGAAGTTTGCTTTTTCACTACCACCAGTAATGCTCAAATCTTGACTAAATATTTCCCCAGTTCTCCCATACACTTGTTTTTGCCAATTATTACCCTGTACACCATTATATAAATCTCTGTCCTGATAAGAACCAAAAATGTTTTCATAAGATGAAAGATTGTCTCTTATCATTGCATATTCATATTGCCATGAAACATAATCTTCAACACCTAAAACATCAACGGTATTAGCCAAATGCATCATTCCGTAAAAACTATTTGCACTCACCGAGATTTTTCCATCTTTTCCAGTCTTTGTAGTTACAATAATAACGCCATAAGCGCCTCGAGATCCGTATATGGCAGTTGCGGATGCGTCCTTTAGCACTGAAATACTTTCAATGTTGGAAGGAGCTATATCATCTATACTATTTACAGGAAAGCCATCCACAATCAGTAGCGGCGAACTATCCTGCGAAATAGACCCTCCACCACGGATACGGACATTTATACCTGCGTCTGGTGATCCATCAGTAGTAACCACTTGAAGCCCCGCAACTCTACCAGTTAATGCCTCAGTTACCGATGGCGCTGGCACTTCCTCTATGTCTTTAGCCGAAACGGACACAACAGACCCTGTTAAATCACTTTTTTTAGTCGTTCCATACCCAATAACGACCACTTCATCCAATTCAGAGGTTGTTTCTTCCATGGAAACATTAATCACTTGGTTGCTTCCTACCGCACGAGTTACCTTTCCGTAACCCAAATAAGAAAACTCAAGAATACTTTCATTACTTGATACGGTAATTTCATAGTTCCCATCAAAATCAGTGACAACACCATTGGTGGTTCCTTTTTCCACCACGGACACGCCTGCCAGCGGCAATCCACTTGTGTCCGTAATAGTACCTCGCACCGTAGGTTGCTGAATAAAACCAGTTAGGTCATTGCCCAGCGCTAGCGCATTGTTTAAATTGTCACTAGACGCAAAAGAAGGCGCGAGCACCAGAAATTGACAAGCCAGCACCAATAGGACTTTCCTCACTAAAAAGAGCTTTTTTTTCATGTAGTTAATTTTGAATTAGTTTTAGTTGAACTGTACAAATTGCAACAGTCCATCAATTAGTTGTTGAATTGTAATCGATTGCACTAAAGTATATATTAATTCTGATATTGCAAAAAAATATGTTGATATTTTACAAATAAGTGAATTTTTAAACACTATTTTTATGACTTTAATATTTCAAAATACTCGCTAAGCCCAGTATTCATAAGGAAATGTTAAAAAAAGTAGTGGTTTTAGTGAAATTCTCATTTTTTTAAAGTAAATTTCAATCGATTACATAATGTAAATGAAAAGCCTTACAGATGTCCAAAAAAGATAGTGTTACTATATACGATATATCAAAAGAACTGAATATAAGTGCAGCTACAGTATCAAGAGCTCTAAATAACAATCCTAAGATTAGTGTTAAAACCCGTGAGCTTGTAATGAAAACAGCAAAAAAGCTGAATTACAAACAAAATAAATTGGCTTTAGCATTAAAAAGCGGGCGCACAAATACTGTAGGGGTGATTGTTCCTTATATAAACAGAAACTTCTTCTCTGCTGTCATTGACGGAATTGAAAATGAACTTTCACCACATGGCTATCATGTGATCATTTGTCAATCCCATGAAAATGTAGAACTTGAAGCCAACCATGTAACTACACTTTTAAACACTAAAGTAGATGGTATTTTTATGTCGGTGTCCAAAAGCACAGAAGATCATGACCATTTCCAAAAAGTACTTAATGAAAAGGTTCCTCTTGTCTTTTTTGACAGGAAGAAAGATATACAAGGTGTGAGTTCTGTAACTATAGATGATTTTAAGGGAGGCTATTTGGCAACCGAACACTTAATAAAACAAGGTGCTACTCGCATAGCACACTTTTCGGGGAATCTTAACCTTGAGATTTACAGAAAGAGACATGACGGATACATTAAAGCTTTAAAAGATTACGGACTTCCTGTAAATGAAAAATGGATTGTGCACACTAATAGTAAAATAGAAACAGGTGCTTCAGCCGTTTCTGAACTATGGCAAGAAAAAACTGTTCCAGATGCCATTTTCTCCGCCAGTGATTATGCAGCCTTGGGAGCGATTCAAGAGCTTAAAAAACTGAATGTCTCTATCCCTGACGAAGTGAGTATCGTAGGTTTTAGTAACGAACCGTTTACCAAATTTATGGAATTACCTATTTCTTCCGTAGATCAAACACCAGTGCTTATGGGACAAATTGCCGCTCAAGTGTTTCTAGAACAAATAAACGGTAACCAATCGCTTTCTATTGAGAAGAAAGTTGTACTGGCTCCAGAATTGTATATACGGAAATCCTCCAATAAAGAAAAAAACCTTAAAGGGAAACCCCTCGCTTCCATGGAATAAAATCATTTTGATTAAGCAGTGTTGCTTTCGATTTTATTTCGCCTGAGGCCACCTTGACAATATATTCCAAGATATCTTCCCCCATTTCTTCAATGGTCTTTTCTCCTTTTATAACTGGCCCTGCATCAATATCAATAATATCGGGCATCCGCTGTGCCAAATCACTATTGGAAGATACTTTTAGCACAGGGGCAACAGGATTGCCCGTAGGTGTTCCCAAACCTGTAGTGAAAACAATTACATTGGCACCCGAACCTGCCATGGCTGTGGTGCTTTCAACATCATTACCCGGAGTACACAATAAGTTCAAGCCCGGTTTTGTCACATACTCTCCATAGTCCAAAACAGCTGTTACTGGAGAGGTTCCGCCTTTTTTGGCAGCACCGGCCGATTTCATTGCATCTGTAATTAACCCATCTTTTATATTCCCTGGCGACGGGTTCATATCAAATCCGGAACCTGCATTAATCACTGATTTTTCATAGGCTCGCATCAACTCAAGAAAGCGGTTTGCATCAGAATCATTTATACAGCGATTCACCAATTCCTGTTCAACACCGCACAATTCCGGGAATTCGGATAAAATGGGCGAACCTCCCAAGGCCGACAATAAATCGGAGGCATATCCTAACGCAGGATTGGCCGAAATACCTGAAAACCCATCAGAACCGCCACATTCCAGGCCTAATTTTATTTTAGACAAGGGTGCTGGTTGACGCTTTATCTTATTGGCTTCTTTGATGGCTTCAAAAGACTCCTTAATAATGGTTGATAGCATTTGCTCTACCGTTCCCATTTTTTGTTGTTCGTAAATGAGCACCGGTTTCTGAAAATTGGGGTTGATAGCTTTTAAAGCCTCCCTAAAAATATTGATTTGAAGATTTTGACATCCTAAACTAAGTACGGTTGCTCCCGCTACGTTAGAATTGTTCACATACCCCGCCAGTAATTGCGCCAGCAATTGGGAGTCTTGGCGAATACCGCCGCAACCGCCTTGATGGGTAATGAATTTTACTTCAATGTTTTCAAAAAAATCATCTTCAACTTCAGGTTCTAATTGAACAGAAGACATATCATTCTGCATCAAGTTGCGAAGAAGCATCTGGTGCTTACTAGGTTTATGATAGGCCAGTTCTTTTTCAAAAACTTCCTTAAGGACTTCTATATTCCTGTTTTCACAAAATACCAACGGAAAAAACAACCACACATTCGCCGTTCCAACTTGTCCATCAGGCCTGTGATATCCCATAAAGGTTCTATTCTTCCATTTAGAAATATCGGGCGCTACCCAAGTTGTGGTGTCTGTTCGTCTGGTTGTTACACTGCTTTGGTGTTTAATGTTTTCAGTTGTGAGCAATTCGCCTCGTTTAATCTTTTTCTCTGCTTTACCCACTAAAACGCCATACATAAAAATAGGATCCCCTAAACCCAGATCTTTTAAAGAAATCTTGTGCTTGGCTTTCGTGTCATTTAAAAAAACGATGGATTCGCCTTCAAAAATCGCGTCATCACCAGCATGAAAATCCACGAGCGCAATGGCAATATTGTCTTGTGGATGTATTTTTATTAAAGTCTTCATTTTTCTTAAAACTAAATTAAAAACCTTCTATCAGTTCATTTCTTCCGAAAGCTGTTTCTGTGCTTCTTCTATGCCAAAAGCGTCAATCAATTGCAGCGCATCCGCTACGGCCTTGACCAACCCCTTGGTTAGGGACAAATCGCTGCCCCAAAATTCTTTATTGGACACTACTTTTTGTGAAATTTCTGTATAACTATCCGACTTCCATATTTTGGCAAAGAAGTCCACTATTTGAGGGTCATCTTGGACCGGAAGTTGTTTCCCGTGCCAATCACCTTTATAAAATCGGATTAAACATGCCAACGAAAACGTCAAATTAACGGGCAGTTTTCCATACTTTTCCGAATAGGCCAATAAACTTGGCAACACCCTTACTTTGAATTTGGATAATGAATTCAAAGCAATGCTAGCCAATAGATGTTTTATGAATGGATTACGAAAACGATCAAAAACTTCTTCCGAGAAACTATCCACTTCACTTTTTGGCATAGGGAGCACCCTACCTATTTCATCATACACCATTTTTTGGATGAAAGACCCCATAAAACTATCATCCATAGCTTCCTTAACAGTTGTATTGCCATGCAGAAGAGCCACCGTAACAAAGCCTGTATGAGCACCATTCAAGATGCGGACTTTACGATTTCTATATGGCTGCATATCTTTTACAACCAAAATAGACTCATCTATTTTGTTGAATGGTATTTTAGCCAACAACTTTTCATCTCCTTCAATAACCCAAAGCAGAAATATTTCGGCAGAAACAATAAGCTTGTCCTTATACTCCAGTTTTTCTTCATAAGATTCAATATCATCTTTTGGATAACCAGGCACAATTCTATCTACTAAAGTATTGTGGAAGCTGTTGTGTTCTTCAATCCAAGCCATAAAATCCTGACCTAAATTCCAGTCAGCAGTATACTTAAGTATAATTCCTTTCAACGTTTCAGCATTGTAATTGATCAACTCACAAGGAATAATTGTTAAACCCTTATTAGAAGCGCCATTGAAATGTTGAAAGCGTTTGTATAGAAGTGCCGTAACCTTAGCCGGAAAACTACTAGGACAGGAATCAAAACCGGTGTCGCTAGGATCGTAAGCAATCCCGGATTCAGTGGTATTGGAAATAAGGAACTCCAGACTTTCCTCTTGGGCCAAAGCTAGATAGTCGTCATAATCGGAATACGGATTTATTGCTTTTTGAATACAGGAAATAAGTCTGTTTTCATCTATAATATTGCCTTTTTTTATTCCTCTCATAAAGAGAGTGTAGAGTCCGTCCTGTTCATTTAAAAGAGGTATCAAACCTCCATTGAGAGGTTGCACTACGGCAACGCCAGCATTAAATCCGGTGTCTGTGTTCAACCTGTCAATAATATAATCAACAAAAGCCCTTAAAAAGTTACCTTCTCCAAACTGCACCACTTTTATTGGGAGCTTGGTAGTAATATTTGCCGTTTTCCTATTTAGGTTATTCATTCTTTATAGTCAGTTAATTCAACACGATTAAACCCCAAAAACTCTAGGTAACCAAAGAGTTAACCCTGGGAAGTAGGTTATCAAGAACAGAGCTACAATCATCGCAATAAACAAGGGCACCAGAGGCTTAATAACTTTTTCAATAGTTGTGTTGGCAATACCTACACCCACAAACAGTACCGATCCAACGGGCGGTGTACAAAGCCCTACACAAAGGTTGAGCACCATAACAATACCAAATTGTATAGGATCCATACCCAATTGGGTCACTATGGGCAGGAAAATAGGGGTAAAAATGAGTACTGCCGGTGTCATGTCCATAAAAATACCGACAAACAACAGCAACAAATTGATAATTAATAATATCACAATTGGATTGTCGCTCAAGCCCAACAACACATCACTAATGCTTTGTGGAA
>JAGQZG010000111.1 GCA_020435705.1 Mangrovimonas sp. | reverse complement strand
TTATAACTAACCGCTAAATCGAATTTTTTTCTTTTTCTGAATTAGTCAACAAGCAGTAACTTCTTAAAAGATTCGTATTCAAAAGGTTAAGTGTTAAAATTGAGTAAAGCAAAAAGTCGGGTGCTTGCCCGACTTTCGCTTTATTTTTCAACAACAAGTTACCACCTAATAATCACGCTACCCCAAGTAAAACCACTACCAAAAGCCGCCAGAACTACTAAATCCCCAGCTTTTACTTTTCCTTGTTCCCAAGCTTCGGTGAGCGCAATAGGAATGGATGCCGCAGTGGTATTCCCATAGGTCATAATATTATTGTATACTTGGTCATCATTCAACCTAAATTTCCCTTGAATAAATTGGGAAATTCTTAAATTGGCTTGATGTGGCACCAGTAAATCTATATCTTCTTTGGTCAGGTTGTTTTTCATGAGTCCTTCCATAATCACTTCACTAAAGCGAACCACCGCATTTTTAAATACAAATTGCCCGTTCATGTAAGGAAAATAGCTTTCATCTTCCGGATTGTTATCAGCAAGAATATCACTTACCCAACGTTTTCCCATACCGGGAGCCATCAAACTCAACTCTTCGGCATGTTCTCCTTGAGAATGAAGATGCGTAGATAAGATCCCTTTGGTGGTATCTTCTTCCCTGCTCAACACAGCAGCACCGGCACCATCACCAAAAATTACGGTAACTCCTCTTCCTCGCGTGGTCTTGTCCAATCCTTTGGAATGCAATTCGCTCCCTATAACCAGGACATTCTTGTACATTCCAGACTTAATATATTGGTCGGCTACCGAAATACCGTAAACAAACCCTGAACATTGGTTTCGGATATCCAAGGCACCCACCGTTTTTATATCCAATGCCTTTTGGACTTGTACACCAGGGCCAGGAAAATAATAATCAGGACTTAGCGTGGCAAAAACAATAAAATCAATATCGTCTTTATCTATTCCTGCCCGTTCTATAGCCACTTTAGCGGCCTTTACCCCCATGGTTGCCGTGGTATCTTCACCACCTTCCACGGCCCAACGACGTTGTTGGATACCAGTTCGTTCCTGAATCCATTCATCACTGGTTTCCATGAACTTTGTCAAATCGTCATTTGTTACCACGTTATCAGGAACATAGTAACCCAATCCTATAATTTTCGAATTATACATTTTAAGTAATTAAATTTTTGCAATTTAATAATTACACCCCTAATAAATTCAACATTAATTATGCACGCATAACACAAAAGGTTAAGTGTGTCAGTTTGTCACCTTTTCATCCTTGGTATTTTTTTTGTCTATCCAAGGAAAGTTAACAGAAAAAGATAAAAAACATATACCATGACAAAAGGAAACATTAATGTATCGGTTGATAACATTTTCCCGTTAATCAAAAAATTTCTTTACAGCGATCACGAAATCTTTCTTCGTGAGTTGATAAGCAACGCTACAGATGCCACGCTTAAGCTAAAACACTTAACGAGTATTGGTGAAGCCAAAGTAGAATATGGCAATCCCATTATTGAAGTGAAAATTGACAAAAAGGGCAAGAAACTTCACATTATAGACCAAGGGATTGGAATGACCGCCGAAGAAGTAGAAAAATATATCAATGAAGTTGCTTTTTCGGGCGCAGGTGAGTTCCTGGAAAAATATAAAGATTCGGCTAAGGACACCGGTATTATAGGTCATTTCGGGCTCGGTTTCTATTCGGCATTTATGGTGGCCAATAAAGTGGAGATCATAACCAAATCCTATAAAGACGAACCCGCTGTTCATTGGACCTGCACAGGTTCTCCTGAATTCACCTTGGAACCACACGACAAAACCGAAAGAGGTACGGAGATTATCCTTCACATTAACGATGAGGATAAAGAATTTCTGGAAGACAGCAGAATTAGCAACCTCCTTACCAAGTATAACAAATTCATGCCCATACCTATCAAATTTGGCACCCGTGAAGAAACCAAGAAAGTGGGTGAAGGAGACGATGCCAAAGAAGAAAAGGTAACGGTAGACAATATTATCAACAACCCAAACCCTGCTTGGACCAAACAACCCACGGATCTTAATGATGAAGACTATAAAAACTTCTACAGGGAATTGTATCCCATGCAGTTTGAAGAACCATTATTCAATATCCATTTAAATGTAGATTATCCGTTCAACCTGACCGGTATTTTGTACTTCCCGAAGTTGAGCAATGACATCAACATGCAAAAAGACCGTATCCAATTGTACCAAAATCAAGTATTTGTCACGGATAATGTAGAAGGTATTGTGCCCGAGTTCTTGACCATGTTACGCGGTGTGATTGATTCGCCCGATATTCCGTTGAATGTATCCCGTTCCTACTTACAGGCCGATAGTAATGTGAAGAAAATTTCTTCCTACATCACCAGAAAAGTAGCAGACAAATTGCAATCTCTTTTCAAAAACAACCGTGAAGATTTTGAGAAAAAATGGGACGATATCAAGATTGTGATTGAATACGGCATGCTTTCGGAAGAAAAGTTCTTTGAAAAAGCCGAAAGTTTTGCACTCTACCCAACGGTTGATGGCACTTATTATACCTACGAAGAGTTATACAACAAGATCAAAGCCAACCAAACCGACAAGGATGAAAAGTTGGTAATTTTGTATGCTTCCGATAAAGAAGCGCAACACAGTTATATTGACACTGCCAAGGCCAAAGGTTATGAAGTTTTATTGTTGGACTCTCCAATTGTTCCACATTTAATGCAGAAATTGGAAAGCACCAAGGAGAACATCTCTTTTGTAAGAGTAGATGCCGATCATATTGACAATCTAATCAAGAAAGACGATACCAAGATTTCAAAACTGACCGATGAGGAGAAAACCAAATTGGAAGAAATGCTGAAAGATGTTATCCCATCGGAGAAATTTATGGTCCAACTGGAAGCCATGGATAGCGATGCTGCTCCATTTATGATTACCCAACCTGAATTTATGCGCCGTATGAAAGAAATGCAGCAAACAGGCGGCGGCATGTTTGGCATGGGCAATTTCCCAGACATGTACAATTTGGTTGTGAACACCAACCACGAATTGGTGAACGAAATCCTAAATACCAAAACCAAGCAGAAACAAACCCGTTTGATTAATCAAAGTTTGGATTTGGCGAGATTATCACAAGGCTTACTAAAAGGTGAAGAACTCACTAACTTTATTAAGCGTAGTTATGACATGATAAAATAGATTCCTTCATTCTAACAATGAAGGGGCAAAGTCTCAAAAAACAAAAACCACCTTGAAATGCAAGGTGGTTTTTTAATTCCAATAACTCAACAAAAGCACCCATTCACTCACCAAGCTAAAGAATTCACGAAATGCTCATTTTATTTTCCCAGGTAAGCTCTTAAGTTTGGACTTATAACCATTTAAACTAAAAACCATGGAGAATTCATTCAGCTTAAACATCAAAACCCCGTGTAGCGAGAATTTCAATAAATTTAAACCTACCGCCCAAGGCGGATTCTGTGATTCTTGTAAAAAAGAAGTCATAGATTTCACGAAAATGGATGCCCAAGAGGTTGCTCAGTATTTCAAAACCAAAGAAGCAAAAGATACCTGCGGGCGATTCAACAACCATCAACTCACAACCTATCCCCAAACACCCAAAAACAAGAAAGTGCTTAGCTTTATAAGCGGTATAGGCTTGGCCTGTCTGGCCTTTTTTTCATTTGGAACCGCTCAGGCACAAGGAGAGATAGTTAAAAATCCAGAGAAGAAAACCGACTCAGAAAAAATTCAAGATCGAACGTCTGAAAAGACTATTATTGTAAAAGGCAACGTATCCGAATCTTCAATTCCGCTTCCCGGTGTAAATGTTGTTTTGCAGGGAACCACTACAGGTACAGCTACAGACTTTGATGGTAATTTTGAGTTTCCAGAAAAATTAAAAAAGGGTGACGTTCTCATTTTTAGTTATGTGGGCATGGAGTCAAAAAAAGTGGTCATTACCAATGAAGATTCGGTTGCAAATGTTGAGTTGAAAATCAATATGACCCTAGATGCTTGCGTCTTGGTGGGCAAAGTTGATGTAAAGAAAGTTTACAAATCAAAAAGAAAATAATCCCCAAGCTTCCATGAAACGTAAACTACCCTTTTTATTTGCTTTGCTGGCAGTTCTTGTATCACATTCACAAGTCTCCGATTTTAAGCACATAAATTTTAACATTGCAGATAATGTGGCCAAATTGAATGAAGGTGCCTCACTGAAAAACTTGCCGGTATTGGCACATGAACTCACCTACAAACTATCAACCGATGTTGAGAAATTCAGGGCCATTTACTATTGGGTAAGCCATAATGTTATAGGAGATGCCCGACAAGAAGCCAAGGTGAACAAATCCCAAAGAACATTCAAGAACGACAGTTTGGGGTTTGTCAATTGGAACCACGAATACAAAAGAACCGCTTTTAAAAAACTCATGAAACACAAAAAAACTGTTTGTACAGGCTATGCCTATCTAATTAAGGAACTTTGTTTTTTGGCCAATATTGAGTGTGAAATTGTTGATGGTTACGGTAGGAACGTAAATGCCAATGTTGAAGCTTTGGAAACCATTAACCATTCCTGGAACGCCGTCAAGCTAAATGGCAAATGGTACCTTTGCGATGCCACTTGGTCCAGCGGCTATTTTCTAGGGAGCTTGTTCGTAAAAGATTATAATGACGGTTATTTTCTGACCGATCCGCAATTGTTTTCAAAAAACCATTTCCCCGCGCATAAAAAATGGCTTCTGGACAACCCGCTTTCAGAAAAAGAATTCGTATCGTCCCCATTAATTTATAGTGAAGCGTTCAAATACAAACTCATTCCCAACAACCCGAATGAAATGAACATTGAGACCAAGAAAAATGACGAAGTCCTTTTTAGTTTTACAACGTTGGACAGCCTTTCCAACAATAAAATCTCTCTGGTTAAATATATTGGCACCAAAGAAATACCCTATAAAATATACAACATTGAAGAAACACAAGGCATTACGACCTTCAGATGTAAATTTGATCAAAAAGGCTTTTATGACACCCACTTGAAAATCAACAATGACATCGTTGCCACCTATACGGTAAAAGTCACTAAATAAGTTATGGTTGGACCCTAAGACTGGATAATTCTAGTCGGAATCAAGAACCACTTTGCTTAAAGGCAAAGTGGTTTTGTAGTTTAAACCGTTTGTACCACTTGATTCAAATCCAATCTGAACTTAGGTTTTATTAAAGGCTGATTGGCATCTTCTTGGTCACGGTAACCAATAGCCACCGCAAACAAACTGGAATACCCGTTCAATCCTAAAATTTGGTCGTATTTCTTCGTCTCTATTCCTTCCATAGGCGTAGAATCTATCCCCATGGAGGCGCAAGCACTTAAAAAGAACCCTAAGGATAGATAGACTTGATTGGTTAACCAGGATTTAATTTCCGTTTCGGGAAGCGGCTTTAAAAAACTATTGAAGTAGGCCACCGAACCTTCGGGTAAATTCTCCTTAATCTGTTGCTCAAATAGGCTTATCTCACTTATGGCGCTAAACACAACCAAGTGACTGGCATTCTTGATTTTGGGTTCGTTAAAAAAAGATACTTCAGCCAATTTATTTTTTAGTTCACCTTCGGAAACAAAAGTAAACTTCCAAGGCTGACTATTAATAGACGAAGGACTCAACCGCACGATCTCTTTCAACGCTTGGATTTCTTCTTCGGAAATTTTCCTCTCTGGATTATATTTCTTGGTCGTATACCTAGTTTTTGCTAACTCTAAAAAATTCATTTTTCATTCTTTAAATTAAACTATCATTTTTATAGTTACAAACATAAGTATAGTTATATATATTTGCAATAACGGTCAAAAACGATAGTACTATGTATTCTATTGAAAACAAAAAATATCCTTGCAGTACCAGTGTGACTATGAAGTATATAGGGGGAAAATGGAAAGCTGTGATTCTTATCCATCTTATTAAAGGAAAAAAGCGCTACAGCGAGTTAAACAAGGAAATCTCCATGATTACCGAGCGAACTTTGAGTTTGCAGTTAAAGGAATTGGAAGCCGACGGTCTTATTTCCAGAACCGTGAAAACAAAAAAAACACCATTAGTGGTGGAATATCAGCTTACAGACTTTGGTGAAACATTGATTCCTATCTTGATGGCTCTTGCCAGTTGGGGAAAAGAAGTTGCCGCCAACCAGAAAAAAGTTAAAGTCTTAGCCTAGCTTTATCCAACAGTTCCCCCACCAGTATTTTCAGGGCTTCGGGCTCAAGGATTTCGGCATAATCTCCAAACATCAAATACCATCTGGGGAACCCCTGTTCCAATTCGTTGACCATGAAAGTCATTTCCACTTGATGGCCATGCATCTTCTCTGAAACGAACCCATAATGCTTACGCCCCGTACTTATATAACGGGCCACCGATTTATCAACCAAAATCCTGACCTTGATTTTCTCGGCAGGTTCTTGTTTTTGTCGGTGTTCATCAATAGTGCCATGTTCTAAGGTAAAAGTCTGTTGGGTTCTATCTACCTGCAACATTCTATCGGTTCTAAACTGCCTGTAATTCTTTCTGGAATGGCAATAGCCCAAAACATACCAAAACCCGTTTTCATGAAACACTCCAACAGGTTCAATAAATCTCTCCATGGGCGTCTCGCTATTTAGCGAATGGTACTTTAGGAATACTTGCTTTTTTTCAGCAATACATTCAAATAAAACTTCAAGTGCATGAGGCAAGTTTTTATTAAAGAGTTCCTGCGATGGGTCAACCAAAATTTGGGTTTCCAATGCCGAAATCCAATCTTTTTCCCGACCTCTCAAAACCGATTTAATCTTGAACATAGCCGATTCGTGATAAGCTCCAAGTGATTTATCCACAAACTGTTGCATCAACTTTTCGGCCGCCACAAAACTGCCCGCTTCTTCCTTTGTGAACATCACCGGTGGCAAACGGTATCCTTCCATAATAGAATAGCCAATACCAGCTTCACTCACTATGGGAACACCCGAAGCTTCCAAGGTTCTTACATCTCTATAAATAGTACGCAGGCTCACCTCAAACCTATCGGCCAGTTCCTGAGCCTTAACAATTCTTTTGGATTGCAATTGAACAAGAATTGCCACTATTCTGTCAAACCGTTTTACTGTATCCAAACCCATAATTGCATAACATATTTCCCAAAGATAGGACTTCATGTGGAAGTATACTCCTGTATAGGGTTTCAATCTGTTCATAAAAATTCATTTCTGAATAGTAACCGATTATTATTGTGCAAAATAAATAAGCGACTATGACAACCCTTTGTCAGCAGTAAATAAGATGTACAATGAATTTTCGTTTAAATAATTTTAACATACTGAATATTAATTATTTAAAATAAAAATGAGATTCTTAAAACCCTACTGACAAAGGGCTGTCACTGCCCACGTATACCTTTGCTTACGAACAAAAAAATAAACCTTATGGAAACCACTTTAAATTCAACCACTGCCCAAGTTATCACTCCAGAAATTTTGCTCAACCATTGGCAAGGCCATCGCGCCTTGACCCGTCGCACTATTGAGGCGTTTCCCGAAGAAGCTTTCTTTAATCACACCATAGGCGGCATGCGTCCGTTCTCAGGTATGGTCATGGAACTGTTGGGCATTGCTGGACCAGGCATCAAGGAAATTGCCACTGGACAATCCTTACCCCTCAACGAACATGTAGAACACGGCAACAAGAAAGCAAAATTACTAGAGCTTTGGGACCAAACCACTCAGATTATCAATGACTATTGGGAGTTAATTAAACCTGAACAATTTCAAAAAAGCATTAAGCTATTTGGGCAATATGAAGGCACCGTGCAATCGTCTATCTTTTATTTTATAGACAATGAAATTCACCATCGCGGCCAGGCATATGTTTACCTTCGGTCTTTAGGTATTGAACCACCTGCGTTTTATGAACGTTAATATGTTACGACCATGAAACAAATCTTAGTTTTTAAAACGTCCATTTCCAACCAAGCCCACATTAAGCGCATTCAACCTATGTTGAACAGTTTGATTGCAAGAAACGGCTATTGGAATTTTGACCTTGAAGATTGCGATAACATTCTTAGAATAGAAACGCAGAACCAGCTTCCACCGCAAACCATTTGCAATGCCTTGACAAAACAAGGGTTTTATTGCGAAGAATTACAGTAATAAACACGTTTACAGGCTCAATGTGACTTCAGCATCTAGAAACCGCCTTCACAGCAAGGTGGTTTTTATTGCCTGTATCAAAAAAATAATCGAATTTCGTTAACTAGTTGCTAATAGCAACTTTTTAAGTGTTTTTGAACAAACCAAAACCTTTTATTATCATGAAGCACAAAACCTTCAAAACCCAACGTCTTTTCCTCCGTCCCACAAACACAGAGGACGCTGCTTTTATATTGGAACTGCTCAACAGTCCCAAATGGCTTCTACACATAGGTGATAGAAAGGTAAAAACCCTAGAGGATGCCAAAAGTTATATAGAAACCAAAATGTTACCTCAACTGGAAAAACTGGGCTATTCCAACTATACTGCCATTAGAAAATCCGACCACGTTAAAGTTGGCTCTTGTGGACTCTACAAACGTGAA
>JAGQZG010000110.1 GCA_020435705.1 Mangrovimonas sp. | reverse complement strand
CGCCAACCGTTCGGGTGGGTGGAGAAGTGACCAAGAATTTCGAAACAGTGGTTCACGAAAACAGAATGTATTCTTTGGATAATTCCTATTCCAAAGAAGATTTGCAAGACTGGGAAGTTCGCATAAAAAAAATGGTGGATGGGCCTGTTGAATACACGTGTGAGTTAAAATATGATGGAGCTTCCATGAACATGATTTATGAGCATGGTAAACTCGTGCGGGCTGTAACCCGTGGCGATGGCTTTCAAGGGGACGATGTGACCACCAATGTGAAAACCATCAAATCGGTACCCTTGCAATTAAAGGGCGATTATCCCGAAAAGTTCGAGATCAGAGGTGAAATTATCCTGCCTATTGAAGGATTCAATAAAATGAATGAAGAACGTATTGAAATAGGCGAGGAGCCCTATAGAAATCCGCGAAATACGGCTTCAGGAAGTTTGAAATTGCAGGACAGTAGCGAGGTGGCCAAACGCCCTTTGGAATGTTTGCTCTATAGCTTAATGGGGGATAAATTGGGGTTTTCCACCCAGTTTGAAGGTCTTCAAAAGGCACGTGATTGGGGCTTTAAAGTGCCTAAAGAAGCCAAATTGGCAAAATCTTTAGAGGAAGTTTTTGAATATATTGATTATTGGGACCAGCATCGGCATGATTTACCTTATGAAATTGATGGTGTGGTCGTAAAGGTGAATAGCTTTTACCAGCAGGAAGAATTGGGGTATACGGCCAAATCACCTCGATGGGCCATGGCCTATAAATTTAAGGCCGAGCAGGTTTCTACTCGTTTAAATAGTATTTCCTATCAAGTGGGAAGAACCGGCGCTATTACACCAGTGGCCAATCTTGAGCCGGTTTTGCTGGCCGGAACCATTGTAAAACGGGCGTCTTTACATAATGCCGATCAAATTGAGAAATTGGATATACGAGTTGGCGATGAGGTGTTTGTTGAAAAGGGCGGTGAAATTATCCCAAAGATTATAGCGGTTGATTTGACCAAAAGACCTTTAAATTCCCAGCCTACAAACTATATCAAAGAATGCCCTGAATGTGGTACGGAACTGGTAAGGCAAGACGGAGAGGCTCAGCATTATTGTCCAAATTATAATGGTTGCAATCCGCAGATTATTGGTAGAATAGAACACTATATATCCAGAAAAGCCATGGATATTGAAGGCTTGGGTGGAGAAACCGTTGCCTTATTGGTCAATCAGAGGTTAATAAATAACTATTCGGACTTGTACGAACTTACCAGGGAACAAGTTATTCCGCTGGAAAGAATGGCAGAAAAAAGTGCCGAAAATTTAATCAATGGCATTGAGGCTTCAAAAAACATTCCGTTTGAACGTGTTCTCTATGCCCTTGGGATTAGATATGTGGGCGAAACCGTGGCTAAAAAGTTGGCAAAACACTATAAATCCATTGAGAAGATTTCCATGGCTTCCCAAGATGACCTGGTGAACGTAGATGAAATTGGCGTAAAAATAGCTGAAAGCGTCGTGGCATTTTTTGCTTCCGAAGAAAACCAGAGAATTATTTCACGATTGAAAGAGTTTGGTGTGCAAATGGAAATTTCAGCAGAAAAACTTGCCAATCAATCAGATAAGTTAAAAGGGCTCATTTTTGTGGTTTCCGGTGTTTTTGAAACAGTTTCCCGTGACGAATTAAAACAGCTTATTGAAGATAATGGCGGGAAAGTATCCTCGTCTATTTCGTCAAAAACCAGTTTTGTGGTGGCCGGCGAGAATATGGGCCCCAGTAAAAAACAAAAGGCAGAGTCTCTAGGGGTGTCTATTATATCAGAAGCCCAATTCCTACAAAAAATACAATAATTTCAATAAAAAATCGATAAAAAGCATTTTTTTGTCGATTAATTGAAAAATATTTGTATATATTTGCTGAACCAAATCTACTTAAACATGAACAAGTGTAAACTCTTGGTTGGTTTTGCATTAATATGTTATGTGACGTATGTGGTTTTTCAATTAGCCGGAAATGAGTATTTATCTAATGCTTTTCGCGCCTTGATAATCCCGACCATAACAATGCTTTACTTCATCAACATAAAGAAAAAATCTATTTATTTTTCTGGGTTTTTAGTATTGTACTCACTATCGGAACTCATGTGCATTATCTCACCATACATTCCTACGAATATAGACTACTATACGGGTAATGCTTTGTATATTTCGGCTTACTTGCTCTTGATTTATGAGATTTTAAAATCTATGGATTTCAATTATGTTATCAGGCATTATGCTATTCATTTGGTTATACTTACTGCATTGAGCGTGTATATTGTATCGGTACTGCTTAAAATAGTGTCACCTCACGTAGTTGGTTTTCAATTCATTGTTGAGTTTGTGTATAATTTGATCACGCTTATTTTGTTATCGGTAGCTTTAATAAACTTTCTATATAGGGACACCAGGAAATCTCTGTTGATGTTCTTTGGTGCCCTGTGTATTGCCTTTTCTGAAATCATACAAATTGCTTATTTCTACATTTCAACCAATATTGTTTTGGAAGAGGTGTTAAACATGTCCTATACAGCTCTATTGCTAGGATCTTTCTGCTTCTTCTATTTTCAGTCCAAACTGAAATTGAAAGAGAAAGGAAATGGCAAAAGTGTATTGGTTAATTCTTAAACAATTTAAAGGGCAGGTTTTTTCTGTTTAGGTAAAGTATCACTCCAGAAAGAATGAAGGTCAGTACGGCGGTTCCAAATAGTAAGCCGCCATCACCATTAATTTCTATCCCAAGCCTAGTTAAGTGCATAAAAATGGCGCCGCCAATAATGCCTAAAGTCAAGATAGCTCCCATCCATACGGTTCTTGGAATTAGCAATAAGATGCCTGCGATAAGTTCGGCAATCCCTGTGGCAATCCTACCATAAGGTTCCAGACCTACAGTTTGAAAAATGTAAACACTGTCCGGGTGGGCGGTAAATTTAAAGCGAAGTGTTTGAACTAAAATAACGGCTACGATAATCCGTAAGGCAAGAGGGATATATTTTTTCATTTTTTTGGGTTTTGGTTAACCCATTAGACGTCAAAAAAATAAACCCTTACGTTAAAAATCAAACAATAATGGTCGTACCCGTAGCTTCTTTGTTTTTGTCAGTGTCAAAAAAGAAATCAATTCGACCAAGGTTTAACCCGTAACAGCCCACTTGATTGACCAACATATTTTTACCTTCAGAATTCTTGGTAATTGTAGGTTTTGGCAAAAAAGTGTGGGTGTGCCCGCCAATAATAAGGTCAATATTTTTGGTTTGGGACGCTAGTTTTAAATCATCTATTTTATCGTATTCATAATGATAACCTAGATGGGACAAACAAATAATGAGGTCGCATTTTTCTTGCTCCTTAAGGATTCTGCTCATGTCTTGGGCTATTTCAACAGGATTGAGATAAACGGTTTCTTTGTACATGTTTTTGTCTACAAGTCCATCTAGCTCGATTCCCAATCCAAAAACGCCAATTTTGATATTCTCCTTTGTGAAAATCTTATAGGGTTTTACTTGGGTGTCCATCACGGTATTTGAAAAGTCGTAATTAGAGCAGATAAATTCAAAATCAGCATGTGGTAATTGAGCATATAATCCATCTATCCCATTATCAAAATCATGATTTCCTATGGTAGAGGCATCATATTTCATCTTGCTCATGAGCTTAAATTCCAATTCACCGCCGTAATAGTTAAAATAAGGCGTGCCCTGAAAAATATCGCCTGCATCAAGCAGTAATGTATTGGGGTTTTCCCTGCGAATACTTTCAATCAAAGAAGCTCTTCGAGCAACACCGCCCTTATTGGCGTTGCGCCCATCTTCGGGGCCAAAGGGGTCAATGTGGCTGTGAACATCATTGGTGTGCAAAACAGTTATTTGGGTCACGGTAGGTTTTGTGATAAAGGATTGCAGCCCAACGCTTCCCAAGGCCACCATAGCTGTAGCTGCCGATGTGTTTTGAAGAAATTCTCTACGTTTCATGTCTTTATTTTTCTTTTACGATAAAACGATTGTCTGCTTTAGGTGCAATCGTATCTTTTTTTATAAAGTAATCCAGAATGGCATTTCTAACTTTGTAGTTCAAGACATACAGGGAGTCGTAAGGTTTGAAAAAATCCATATGGTCGCCACCATTAAACAAGTAATCGTTAGTAGCAATATAATAGGTTTTGGTTGAATCAATAGGTTGGCCATTAATGGATGCTTCTTTCAAATTATAATCTTTGTCCAAAATGATTTGCAGTCTGGAAATAGGATGCGCCCGTTTGGCACGGCGTAAATAGTCAACGGCGCCCAATATATTTCTGCCTTTCACTTCGGCAACAACTAGGCTGTTTTCAAAGGGCATGATTTCAAAAGCGGTACGCTTGGTAATATTTCCTTTAGATAAAATAGAGCGTATACCACCGTGGTTGAGCAAGACCATATCAATATTCTTGCCCGTTCTTGAATTGAAAATAGGATTGGCTTCTTCATAAACCAAATCGGCCAAAAGATTCCCCAAGGCGGTGTTCAGTTCGCCGTCATTCTTGGTGTAAGTGTCAACCGAATAGGAAATTACACTGTCCAGATCCTTATTCAAATGGTCTCTAAAAGGTTTAATGAAACTATCAATTGCTTTATTGGTTTCAAGGGAGTCGGTTATTTCTATTTTTGTACCTTCAATACGGGAAAGATGAGGTTTTTCCTTTTGGCAATTCAATAGTAGGGTGATCAAGAACACTGAAAAAATGTGTTTTGGCTTCATTGTTAATTTTATTAAAAATGCATTAAGGAAACTTTTAAGTTTTTCTAACTTTGTAGAATGGTCTAAAGATACATGTTTTTAAAGGCTTTTAAAGAAAAATCGAATAAAAAAATCATTAACTCACTGTTAAATTCCAGAGAAGTTTTTGTTGATTCCAGCAAAGTTGAACATCTCGGAGTTTTGCTGAATGTAGGCGAAAGCAATGACTTTGAGGCTTTTAGGAAATTGGCTGACGAAATGAACATTTTGCCCAATAAGTTAAAAATCGTGGCGTTTTCCAATAATGATAAAAGTGAATCCAATTTTTGGGACACTTGTTTTACGCCCAAAGATTTTGGATGGAGTGGAACCACATCCAATAGAGAGCTGAAGACTTTTTTGGAAACCTCTTTTGATGTTCTGATAAGTTATTATGCTGAAGATCTATTGGAACTGAAAATGATCACGGCGCAATCACAAGCCAAGTTTAAAGTGGGCATTTTCCAAAAGGATGACCGCTTGAACGATTTGATTATTAAAACACCTGTTAATCAGTTTGGACTATTTAAAAAAGAACTCATTAAATATTTAACCATATTCAAGAAACTTAAACATGCAAAATAAATTTTTAGGCACTGGAGTGGCCTTAGTTACACCTTTTAAAAACGATTTGAGTGTAGATCACGATGCTTTGGCAAAACTGGTGGAGCACAATATTCAAAATGGCGTTGAATATTTGGTCATTAGTGGTACTACGGGAGAAAGTGTAACCATTACTAAATCAGAAAAAAAAGAAATTGTACAAACTGTAAACAAGGTCAATAACGGAAGGGTGCCCATGGTTTTGGGTATTGGTGGTAACAATACGGCGGCCGTCATTGAAGAAATCAACACCACGGATTTAAACATTTTTGATGCGATTCTTTCAGTGTCTCCGTACTATACCAAGCCCACCCAGGAAGGTATTTACCAACACTTTAAAGCGGTTGCTGCCGCATGTCCAATTCCGGTGATTTTGTATAATGTGCCCGGAAGAACGTCTTCAAATATCCTACCGGAAACCACCGTAAGGATTGCTGCCGATTGTAAAAATGTTATTGCGGTTAAAGAAGCGTGCAACAATGTGGGGCAATATTTAAAACTTTTGAAAATAAAACCAAAAGACTTTATGGTCATTTCAGGAGATGACGATTTGGCCTTGGCCGTTACCTTAGCTGGCGGATCGGGCGTTATCTCGGTGATTGGACAAGCCTATCCTAAAGAGTTTTCGGAGATGATCCGTTTGGGCTTGCAAGGAAATGCTAAAGAATCCTATGTGCTTCACTACAAACTAATGGATGTTATTTCGGCCATTTTTTCTGAAAACAATCCGTCGGGAATCAAAGGGTTACTCAATGTATTAGGGTTTTGCAATGATACTGTTAGACTGCCTTTGGTTCCCGCTACAGAGGGTTTGAAAAAGCAATTTGAGAGCCTGGTTGATACACTTAAAAGTTAAATAATACTTAATCCTTTAACCAACTATTTTTAGCGTTCTATATTAGCTTGAAATTATATTTTTTAATTAAACAAGAATACGTTATTTTTGCCAACTGTTTTTTAATTATGAAGAAACTCTTAATCCTTTTATTAACGCTCACAGTATTAAGCTCTTGTAGTGAATATCAAAAAGCCTTGAAGTCTGAGGACATTGGCTATAAATTTCAGACAGGGGAAGCGTTGTATAATAATGGAAAGTACACGAAGGCCAATAAACTCTTTGAGCAAATAGTGCCAAGCTATAGGGGAAAACCTCAGGCGGAGAAACTTATGTACTTGCATGCCATGTCGTTTTACAAAACGGAGGATTACCATCTTTCGGGATATCAAATGGAGCGTTTTGTGTCGTCTTATCCTGGGAGTGAAAAAGTAGAGGAAATGGCGTTTTTAGCAGCAAAAAGCTACTATATGTTATCACCGGTTTTTACAAAAGACCAAACAGAAACTGTAGAAGCTCTGGAGAAATTACAGTTGTTTGCCAATTCTTATCCAGATTCAGAATACTTGCCGGAAGCCAATGCTATGGTTAAGGAACTGGATTTTAAATTGGAACAAAAAGCGTATGCCATTGCCAAACAGTACAACCATTTAGAAGATTATCAAGCGTCCATTAAAGCATTTGATAATTTTATTTATGATTTCCCAGGCTCAACGTTAAGAGAAGATGCTCTTTATTACCGTATAGACTCGGCGTATAATCTGGCAGTTAAGAGTGTTGAATGGAAAAAACAAGGCCGCTTAGAGACAGTAAAAAACTATTGCGCATCGTTCAAAAAAACATTTGCTAACTCAAAGTATATTGAAGAAGTTGAGCAAATGAATACGACAGTTGAAGAAGAATTAAAAAAATATATTTAACAATAAGAGAAATGGATCTAAAAAAACTGAATGCACCTGTAAATACGGTTACGTATGATAGAAATGACATTGATGCACCAACGGAAAACATCTACGAAGCCATTTCCATTATAGCTAGAAGAGCAGAGCAAATCAACACTGAAATCAAGAAGGAATTGATTGATAAGTTGGAGGAATTTGCTACCTATAATGATAGCTTAGAGGAAATTTTCGAGAACAAGGAGCAAATTGAAGTTTCAAAGTTTTACGAAAAACTTCCAAAGCCTCATGCATTGGCCGTTCAAGAATGGCTTGAGGATAAAATCTACCACCGCAATACGGAGGACACAGATTCTGTAGAATAAAAAAATAAACTATGTCTGTTTTAAGTGGCAAAAAGATACTCTTAGGCATTTCTGCCGGAATAGCCGCCTACAAAACAGCTTCACTGGTAAGATTATTCATAAAAGCAGGTGCGCATGTAAAAGTGGTCATGACGCCTGCTTCTAAGGATTTTATAACACCTCTTACGCTTTCCACACTTTCTAAAAATCCGGTTTTTTCTGAATTCATTAATGAAGAAGACGAGAATGCTGTTTGGAATAACCATGTAGATTTAGGTCTTTGGGCCGATCTTATGCTGGTGGCGCCCGCTACGGCCAACACCCTTTCTAAAATGGCCAATGGCGTGTGCGACAATTTGCTTTTAGCCACCTATCTTTCTGCCAAATGCCCTGTTTATGTGGCGCCAGCCATGGACTTGGACATGTACAAACATGGCAGTACAAAACATTCCTTGGAGGTTCTTAAAGGCTATGGCAATACCATAGTACCTGCTGCTTTTGGTGAACTGGCGAGTGGGTTGGTGGGAGAAGGCAGGATGGCCGAGCCTGAAGACATTGTGGCTTTTCTTGAAAACGATATTTTAAATAAACTTCCGCTAAAGAACAAAAAAATACTCATAACGGCCGGCCCCACTTACGAAGCAATAGATCCTGTACGTTTCATTGGGAATCATTCCAGTGGGAAAATGGGTTTTGAAATTGCCAAAGCAGCCGCCAGCGCAGGGGCAGAAGTGGTTTTGGTTTCAGGGCCTACAAATCAATTGGTAAATCACGATTTGATAAAGGTCATTCCCATTACCAGTGCGGAAGAGATGTACCAAGAAGCCCATCGTTATTTTGGGAGTTGTGATGTGGCTGTTCTTTCGGCAGCTGTAGCCGATTATAAACCGAAGAATCCTGCTAGCCAAAAAATAAAGAAGCAAGGTGAAACGTTAACTATTGAGTTGGTTAAAACCAAAGACATTCTGGCTTCTTTGGGCGAGATCAAAAAAAATCAATTTTTAGTGGGTTTTGCACTGGAAACAGAAAACGAACTGGAGAATGCAAAAACGAAACTCAAAAAGAAAAACCTTGATTTAATTGTGCTCAATTCACTTAATGATAAGGGTGCCGGCTTCAAATCGGAAACCAACAAGGTTACTTTTATTGATAAATTGGAGAATATCACTAACTTTGATTTAAAACCTAAGCAGGAAGTGGCTAAGGAT
>JAGQZG010000109.1 GCA_020435705.1 Mangrovimonas sp. | reverse complement strand
ATAAGGCCACCACAATTAAGCCTGAAATTATTAAAAGCCACGCAGCCCGTTTTAATTTCAATGTTGAATTTTTGGGTTTGAAAGCTTTTTGATGATAGTCAAAAACACGTTCAATATCATCCGTCCATTGCACGGGATAAATAATATTCTCACAGGTGCTGCAATGCAGCTCTGCCAAAGTTTCTTTAGTAACCGATTTGTAAAGTTTGGTTTCCTTGAACTTTTGCTTGAATACAATGTGTAGGGTCTTACTAAAACATTCCGGGCAGTGATTGTTTAGCGCATATTCTTTAATGGTAATTAATTTCTCCGTCATGGTCAGTCAACTGTCTTTAGTGTAATTTGCATAGTGGTGCCTTTCCCAATTTCAGAGTGAAGCACCTTTATTTTGCCGCCATGGAATTCTTCAACAATTCGTTTCGCTAAGGAAAGTCCAAGACCCCAACCACGTTTTTTGGTGGTGTAACCAGGCTCAAAAATGGCTTGGTACTGATTTTTTTGCAGGCCTTTTCCAGTATCGGTCACCTGTATTTTAATCTCCTTGTTGGCAGGAATAATCTCTATGCCCAGTTTGCCCTTGCCTTTCATTGCGTCTATCCCGTTTTTTACCAAATTTTCAATGGTCCAACTATAGAGCTGTTTGTTTAAGTTCACAAAGATCTTTTGTTCGGGAACAGCAATTTCAAACTCTACAAGTTTGGAAGAACGTGCTTTTAGGTAATCAAAAGACAAAAGGGTTTCTTCAATAATATCAGCTTTTTCAAAAGTGGGTAAGGAGCCTATCTTACTGAATCTGTCCGTAATGGTTTGCAAGCGTGAAATATCTTTTTCTATTTCCTCTAAATATTCCGGATTTACATTTTCGGATTTCAGTATTTCGGTCCAACCTACCAATGAAGAGAGTGGTGTACCTATTTGGTGTGCAGTTTCCTTGGCCATTCCGGACCAAAGCTTGTTTTGTGTTGCCGTTTTGGAACTTCTATAGAAAAAATACACCACGGCGCCAAATAGAATAATGATGAGCAACAAGGCCATTGGGTAGTACTTGAGTTTGTTGATTAGGGGTGAATTCCCATAATATAATGTTCCTAGGGAGACTTTTTCATTTGTTTTATCAATGTAAAATAATTCTATAGGATTGTTTTCATTTTCAAACTGTTGTACTAATTTTTCAACTTGAATATGGTTTTCCAATAAGGTGCTGTCAATATTGTTGAAAGCCGTAATTTGATCCAATTCATTCAAAACAATCATTTGATTGTCAATCTTTGATTCAAAAAAGACCTTGGAAGTAACGGGATTTATATTGTCATCAAGCGGATTGGTATAAATATCAGTATGGGCTGTAGCCCAAACATCCATTTTGGCCCGCTGTTCTTCTTTGAAGTACTGGAAAAATATGTACGTATTCCAAAGGATGAGGGAAATGATGATAAATGAAGCAATAACGATAAGCCACCGAATAAGATTTCTATATTTAGTGAAAATCATTAGAAGATAAATTTAGCTGAAAGATACTGTAATTATGTTAATAATATTGTCTTGGGTTATAACGAATTCGTTTTTAGTTCATTGTTAGAATGGTTACATTTGCTAAAATTTGAATGTAAATGCTATCCATTGAGCCAAAATCCCTTTCAACACCCAAACTACAAGCGTATCTGCAAAGTGCCATTGCGCCAAGACCTATAGCGTTTGCTAGTACTGTGGATGCTGAAGGAAGGCCTAATTTGTCACCGTTCAGTTTTTTTAACATCTTTAGTTCCAATCCGCCGTTGTTGGTCTTTTCACCAGCCAGACGTGTTAGGGACAATACGACTAAAGATACATTGGACAACGTTTTGACAGTTAAAGAAGTGGTCATTAATGTGGTGAGTTATGACATGGTACAGCAAGTTTCGTTAAGCAGCACCGAATACCCCAAAGGGGTCAATGAGTTTGAAAAAGCGGGCTTCACCATGTTAGCATCCGATTTGGTCAAACCAGCTCGCGTAGCCGAATCGCCCATTCAAATGGAATGTCTTGTTAAAGACGTTATTTCTTTGGGTACCGAAGGTGGTGCAGGTAATTTGGTCTTGTGCGAAGTCGTAAAAATGCATATAATTGAAGATGTTTTGAATAACGATGAAAGCATCAATCAAGAAGCGTTGGATTTGGTTGCCCGTTGTGGCGGAAGTTACTATTCCAGAGCTAAGCCAGGGTTTTTCGAGATTCCTAAACCCTTATCTACCCTTGGAATAGGTGTAGACGCCATGCCGGATGAGGTTAAAAACAGTATGATTTTAACAGGAAACGATTTGGGCATGTTGGGAAATGTTGAAAAACTGCCAAGCGCAGAAGATGTAGAAGCATTTATTAAGAACATTTCTGAACGGTATCCCAATATCAAGGAAGCCACACATAGAGAGAAACATAAATTGGCACAAAACTACCTGAGCTACGGTGATGTAGATAGTGCGTGGAAAATTTTATTATCATAATTTAGAATAGACATTGAAACATGGAAGTACAAGGAAAGATTAAATTAATCGGAGCAACACAAACCTTTGGAAGTAACGGATTCAGAAAACGAGAAATGGTCGTGACTACCGAAGAGCAATATCCGCAGTTTATCATGATAGAATTTGTTCAGGATAAAACGGATTTGTTAGATAATTATCAAGTGGGACAGCAAGTAAAAGTTAGCATCAACTTAAGAGGCAGGGAATGGGTTAACCCACAAGGAGAAACCAAGTATTTCAATTCCATTCAAGGATGGAGAATTGAGAGTTTACAGGAGAATACCTCCTCACAAATGCCTCCAGTACCACCTGCTGATGCGTTTGAACCTGTGGACGAACTTAACGAAGAGGAATACGACGATTTACCATTCTAATAAATTTGTCACCCTGAGCACTGTCTAAGGGTCTATCAAAAAAGTTAAAACCTAAAAACCTTTTACCAAACGTAAAAGGTTTTTTATTTTTAGGTGATGGAATTCCTCACACAAGACATAAAGTTTCCAGACGTTTCCCAAGCTACAAAGGATGGCTTGTTGGCTATTGGTGGTGATTTATCCGTAGAACGCCTATTGTTAGCTTACCGAAGTGGTATTTTCCCTTGGTTTGACAACGACGATTTCATTTTATGGTGGTCACCAGATCCACGGTTTGTCTTATTCCCTGATAAAATCAGGATTTCCAAAAGCATGAAAAAACTTTTTAATAGAAACGTTTTTGAAGTTACCTATAACACCTGCTTTGAAACGGTCATAGCCGAATGCTCCAAAATAAAAAGGAAAGGGCAAGAAAGCACCTGGATTACCCAGAACATGATGGAAGCCTATACCAAATTACACCATTTGGGGCATGCCTTATCCGTTGAGGTATGGAAAGACAAAAAATTGGTTGGCGGGCTGTATGGTATCGATTTAAAAAACGGCATTTTTTGTGGTGAAAGCATGTTTGCCAAAGTGAACAATGCCAGTAAGTATGGATTCATTTCATTCATTCAAGCAACCCAATACAAACTCATAGACTGTCAGGTTTTCACAGATCATTTGGCTAGTTTAGGGGCAGAAGAGATAGATAGGGAAGCATTTTTAAGTTATTTGAAATATACCCGTTAATCTAAAGGTGTTCTTTTTTATTTTTTTCCGACCTTCGAGGTGCTAAAGAAACGAACTTATGACTGAACTAACTCTAACCACTCCAGCTTTATTATTTTCGGCTATATCCCTCATTATGCTGGCGTATACCAATCGGTTTTTGGCCTATGCAGCAGTCGTGAGAAACTTGCATGATAAATACTTGGAAAAGAAGGATAAGAGGTACATCAAGCAAATTGAGAATATTAAAAAACGATTGTATCTTACGCGTTCCATGCAAATTTTCGGGATTTCCAGCTTGTTGCTTTGTGTCTTAACCATGTTCTTGATTTACATTGAGCAGCAAACGTTGGCAGTATGGATCTTTGGGGTGGCATTGGTGCTTTTAATAATTTCTCTTTTTTTATTGATTTTGGAAATACAGATTTCGGTCAAAGCTTTGGAGCATCACATTAGTGATATTGAAGGCAATCAATAATATTCAACAGTTACTTTTTATCCTGTTTCAGTAACGGCATTTTTATTTGTTTGGCCGAATCCCTTCGGGTCAAGAGCATGGGAGCAAATACGCCAATGGCAATGGCCATGAGGATAAACAACGTTTTAAATCCGTTGGTAATGGTGTCGTTAAGCAATGGAACAAAATCAGTGGTATTGCTATTGTTGGACAGCTTGATAATGCCTTTCATGGTATAATAGGCATAAGAACCGGGCACCATGGGAATGACCGCAGGAATGGCAAATACAAACGGTGGCGAGTGTTTAAAATGAGCTGCATAAATACTTAGAAATCCTATAAGAACAGCGCCCAAAAGGGTTCCCAAAACAAGACTATCACCCCAATGAAGAAGCACCAATTTAACAGAGCCTCCCAATGCGGCCATAATAAAAATAGGGATTAAGGTGCGCTTGGGAACATTGAACAAAATGGCAAAGCCAATAGCCGCAACGCCAAACCAAATCCATTTTTCAAAGAAATCTATCCAATCCATCATTACACCGCGTTAAAAATTAAAATAGCTATCAACAAACCCGAAGCAATGGCAAATGAAATAACAACTCCGTTCAAGGCTCTAATAATGCCATTCAGCGAATTGCCATCCATAATATCTGAAATGGAATTGATCAAAGGAATTCCAGGAATCAAATACAATACAGAGGTTACAAAGGCCATGTTGTCATGCTGGAAAGGATACCAAATTCCAATAACTCCACAAATCATGGTGGTAATAAATGAAGCCAAGAATACTCCAAAATAAGGATTCACCTTTTTCTTGCCCAATTCCTGTTTTATAAATAAACCGGAGAAAGAGGCTAAAAAGACAATGAGCATTTCAGTAAAATTACCGCCACCCAAACGACAAAAAGCAGCACAGGCCAGTGCCACAGTGGCCAGTATAATAAGCCTGGGATATTTTGGAAGTAGTTTTAACCGTTCTATTTCTTGCCAGACTGTTTCAACAGAAAGGTTTTCGTCCACAATACGCCAACTTAACCTACTAATACCGCTTACCATCATAAAGTTAGGTACTTGGGCATAGGTCTGTTTCACTTGATTAAAAGCCAAGTCGCCGTTGGGATTTTGTAAGGTGAGCATAATGGCACGATGGGTAATCAAATACTCTGCTTTGTAACCATAGCTTTTGGCAATTCTTCGCATGGTAAGACGTATTCTGTTGGTGTTGGCACCCGCACTCATTAAGAGGGCGCCAATTTCTAGAAGTAAAGCACCTATTTCAATAGATTGATTTTTTTGCATAGTATATGCACAACATATTATTTCAAAGGTATTACTTATTTGGTTTTACAGTATAAAAACTAATGAGAAAAGCACTAATCAACTAAACTTCGTGATACCTAAAACAACTTACCTCGTGATCGTTTACCATACCTGTGGCTTGCATGTGGGCATAAATAACTGTGGAGCCCACAAACTTAAAGCCGCGCTTTTTTAAGTCCTTGCTTAGGGCATCGCTCAGTGCCGTAGTGGCAGGTGCGTGTTTATAGTTTTCCAGAGTATTTTTAATGGGTTTGCCATCCGTAAACTTCCAGATATACTTAGAAAAACTACCAAACTCTTCCTGTATTTTCATAAAAGCTTGCGCATTGGTAATGGTTGCGTGTATCTTGAGCTTATTGCGGATAATACCGGCATCTTCCAAAAGGGCATCAATTTTTTTTTGCTCGTAACGGGCTATTTTTTTATAGTCGAAATGGTCAAAGGCTTTCCTGAAATTTTCACGCTTTCTCAAAATGGTAATCCAGCTCAAACCCGCTTGAAATGTTTCCAGGATAAGAAACTCAAACAGGGTATCGTCGTCATAAACAGGAACGCCCCATTCGTCGTCGTGATAGGCTTCGTAAAGTGGATCGCCCACACACCAACCGCATCTGTGTTTTGCCATAAAATGTATTCGTTTAAAAGTCGTCTACTAATGTAATGATTGTTACTTATAGCACGACTATTAACTCCTAATTTTGTCAAAAATTTTAACCATGCAAACCTTGGATATAACCACTACAGAAGAGACTATCAAAGACAGCTTGAAAAGAAGCATGAGCTACGCTGAGTATTCGGCACTCATTGATACGCTAGTTGAAGAACATACAACCACCGGAAACGAAAAAACAGCAGAACAAATTGAGTTCACGGGACTCAACCAAAAGCGGATGAAACGATGGGATAAAACCCTTAATGTTTCTGAAGAAGACAAGCATGCCATTTCCCAATATGATAAAAAAACCACTTGGTTGGTTTTAACAGAAAGCTGGTGCGGCGATGCGGCACATATTGTTCCTGCTATCCATAAAGTAGCCGAACAAAATCCGAGCATCAATCTCCGTTTGGTCATTAGAGATGAAAATGAAGCCTTGATGAATCACTTTCTAACCAATGGCGGAAAAGCAATTCCGAAGTTGATAGCTTTAGATGAAAACAATCAAGTGATCACCACGTTTGGACCAAGACCTAAATTATTGACCCAAATAGTAGAAGATTTTAAAGCGAAATTTGGTAAGCTCACCCCAGAATTCAAACACGAATTACAAGTTTGGTACAACAAAGACAAAGGGCAGAGCACCATTGAAGATTTAAGGGAAGTTTTAGGGAATTAATTTTTTCCTTGGAAAACAAAGGTAATGGTGCCTATCTGTTCTTTTTTGGACGGTTCGCCATTGAAAACGGCTTTCATGGCATATTCAATGGCGTTTTGCTCTAAACACTCATTATCTGAAGATGAAGCTGTGTTAACATAGGCATCGGTTACTTCGCCTTTACTGTTTACTTGTATGGTGACCACTATTTTTCCGCCTGTTTCACACAAATAGATAGGTGTTGGATTGTTCAGAAGTTTTCGGTCTTTTAACGAATAACTCATAGTACTGCGGGCATTGTTGCTCTCATTATCCAACTTTTGTTTCAAGAGATCGTTGGCCTTTTTGAAACGTTCCAGTTCGTCCTTATTAACTGTTTTTGATTTGTCATACAGTTCCTTTTGAGAGTTCATGGCCATGTTCTCTCCCTCACTTTCAGGAGCAGTATATTCATAGTCTTTAGGGGGTTCAATCAATTTGTAAGCTTGGGAAAACCTATTGCTCTGCTGTTCTTGGTTAAAGGCCTGGTTGGTTTCAGCTTTTACACCGTCTTTCAGCTCTTGGACTTTTTTCTCAAGTTCTTCAACCTGTTCCTTGGTAATAGGATCCTCAGGCTCTAGTTCATAATAGGTTTCAGTAATTAAAGTGTGCTTTTTTAAATGCGTAGCAAAGAGAGCCATAACTACCGAGGCAGAAATGAAAAAAGTAATTAAAGCTGCTTTATGTTTATCCGAAAACTGCAATTTGGGTCAAGGGTTTTAGGCCGTTAGCATTTAGTTTATATACGGAAATTTACAAGAAAAAGTTTAAAAAGCCTTAATGGATTGAAATTTAGCTGTTTGAATTTTCGTGAAGCTGATCTAAAAAGTCCTGAAGTTTCCACGCTTTTTCCACTTCAAAAGTACCAATTCTGGTACGTCTCAATGCCGAAAGATGGCCGCCTGAATCCAAGGCGTTGCCAAAGTCGTTAGCAAGGGAACGAATGTAAGTGCCTTTACTGCACACCACTCTAAAATCTACTTCCAAACCTCTTATACCAGTAATTTCAAATGCTGAAATATGTACGTTTCTAGGCTTGATTTCTACTTCTTCTCCAGCACGGGCAAATTCGTAAAGACGCTTGCCGTCTTTTTTTACGGCAGAAAACACAGGCGGAAATTGTTCAATGCTACCCATAAACTGTTTGGTGGTTTCCTTTATAAGTTTGGGGGTTAAATGTTCTGTTGGAAAAGTCGCATTGATTTCGGTTTCCAAATCGTAGGAAGGTGTGGTGCTCCCTAAAACAATCGTACCCGTATATTCTTTTTCCTGACCTTGAAAAGTATCTATTTGTTTGGTCATTTTACCTGTACACAGCACTAACAATCCACTGGCTAAGGGGTCTAGTGTACCCGCATGTCCCACCTTTATTTTTTTGATTTTAAGTTCTTTTCGAATGGCCCAACGAATTTTACTCACCACTTGAAAGGACGTCCAGTGCAAGGGTTTGTCAATCAATAAAACTTGGCCTTCTTTGTAAGCTTCGGCAGTCATCAAGAAACAACAAATGAAGTGATAATGGCGATGAGTCCAACAATAATACAATACACAGCAAAATAAGTAAGTTTGCTATTGCGCACCAACTTAATCATCCAGGTACAAGCCAACATCCCAGAAATGAATGCGGCAACAAATCCCGCAGAAAGCACGGTCATGTTATGGTTTTCAAGAGACAGCTCGCCGCCCATAAGGTCTTTGGCTATTTTTCCTAAAATAAGTGGAATGACCATTAAAAATGAAAAACGGGCCGCTTTGGATTTGTCATTACCCAACAACACCGAAGTGGAGATGGTGGCGCCAGAACGTGAAATTCCGGGCAGCATAGCAATGGCTTGCGAAATACCAATAACGAAAGCATTGCCAAAACTCACTTTTTTATTAGTGTTCTTAGCTCTATCGGCCAAGAAAAGTAATACAGCGGTGACCAGCAACATGCAACCCACAAAGAAGATGTTGCCATCAAAAAGCTGTTCCAGTTCTTTTTCAAAAAGCAAGCCGA
>JAGQZG010000010.1 GCA_020435705.1 Mangrovimonas sp. | reverse complement strand
ACAGTGAAGAATTTGCTAAACGCTTAGAAAAGATCATCGATTTTTACGGAGAAAACGCCTCTTCGTTTGCCGAAAAAATTGGGGTGCAACGCTCTAGTATTTCGCATATACTTTCTGGCCGAAACAAACCTAGTTTAGAGTTTATCCTGAAAGTGCTTTCCGCCTACCCTGAAGTTGAGCTTTACTGGTTATTAAATGGTAAAGGGAATTTTCCCAATATCGAGAATTTGGAGAGTCCAAAAAATGTGGCTACACCCATTCCTTCCCAACAGGAAGAAATTTCCAATAGCACCCAAGCAAAAAAAATAACCCGGATTGTTATTTTTTATTCCGATGGCAGTTTTGAGGAATACGAAAAAAAATAATTCTGCTACGTCCTTTTTACTTGCTTTTTCTTTCCGTATTTTTGAGATATGATTGATGTGAAAAAAATCTTCGTTGCCTTACTCCTTTTTCCTTTAGTTTCCTGTTATCAAACGGAAAGGAATTGCACCGATTTCAAAACAGGCACCTTTCAATTTATCTACACCCAAGATGGCGAGGAAAAAGTAGGGAAGTTTTTGAGAACTGATGATTACAGCATTGAATATTACGATGATAAGATTGATACATCAACCGTGCGCTGGATAAATGATTGCGAGTTTATAACCAAGAAACTTCATCCCACAAACAACAACGAAGAAAAAGCGCTCCACATGAAAATCCTTAGCACAAACGAAAACTCTTATACCTTTGAGTATAAATACGCCATAGAATCGCCCAATAAAAAGCAATTGGTTATAAAAGGTGTTGCTGAAAAAATTAAGTAATCATGCTTGAGTTTCTTTTCTCTCTTGATGCCATTATGGCATTGCTAACCTTAACCTTCCTTGAAATCATTCTTGGTATAGATAACATTGTCTTTATATCTATAGCTGCAAATAAATTGCCTGAAGAACAAAGAGGTCGCATAACCAATATTGGCTTACTCCTTGCCATGGTGCAACGCATTATCCTTTTGGTGTTCGTCTCCTTTTTGATAGGTCTAAAAAAACCTTTTTACACCATTGATACCGAAGTGCTGCACATGGGCATCAGTTGGCAAGCAATTATCCTGTTTTTTGGAGGCTTATTTTTGATTTACAAGAGCACTTCCGAAATGAGGGAAAAAATTGAAAGTCCGAAGCATGATGAAAAAGAAGTGAAAAACAAAAAGATAAAAACCGTTACGCAAGCCGTCATTCAGATATTGATTATCGACTTTATTTTTTCCATTGATTCCATACTTACGGCAGTGGGCATGACCAATGGCCTGCATCCAAACCACAACTATGCGCTGGTGCTTATGATTATTGCCGTAGTGATTTCCATTTTAATAATGATTGGATTTGCTAATCCTATCCGAAAATTCATAGACACGCATCAAAGTATTCAAATCTTGGCTTTTGCTTTCCTGATCATGATAGGATTTATGCTCATTACCGAAGCGGCACACCTATCCCATACTGAAATTCTTGGCAAGAGCGTAGGCGCCATCCCTAAGGGATATCTCTACTTTGCCATAGCCTTTTCATTGTTCGTGGAGTTCTTAAACTACAGGGTTCAAAAAAAGAATAAATAGAACTTCCGTCAATTTCTTACTCCGTATAGCAAAATCCAAAATGGGTTTTTAAACGTATCAGAAGAAAGCCGCATCTTATGAAAACCAACCTACACCTTGCGATCCCGTTCGTGCTTTTAGCCTCTATTCTTTTATTTAACTCCTGTAGTAACGACAGTGAATCCGGTACAAGCCAAATACACAACCCGTTGGAAAACCCCGAAGATGGGCCACCAGCGGGAAATCCCAATGGAACTACACCCATTCCCTCAGCGGCCAGCTTGGAAGATGTTTCAATTCCCAATACGGTCATAGGCAATGGAACACCCGAAAGTTGCACCTGTGATGCGGTGGTTGAGGCCGTAGCCCAAGGTGGGAAAATTGTTTTTAATTGTGGAGATGCCCCATATACTATTGTTATGGACAGACCTGCCAAAGTTTTCAATAATTCAAATCCTGATGTTGTTATAGATGGCGGCGGATTGATAACGCTAAGTGGCAATGGAACTACACGTATTCTGTATATGAATACTTGCGATCCTGATCAAGTTTGGACAACCAATCACTGTCAAAATCAGGACCATCCTAGGCTTACCGTGCAAAACATCACCTTTGCTAATGGTAATTCTACTTCGGAAACCGAGTACGATGGCGGTGGTGCCATTTGGGTTCGCGGAGGTAGATTTAAAGCGGTGAATTCCCGTTTTTTCAATAACATTTGTAGTGCTAACGGTCCAGATGTAGGCGGTGGAGCGCTTAGAGTATTCAGTCAATTCAACAACGAACCCGTATACCTTACCAACTGTACTTTTGGGGGCGCTGAAGGCTATGGCAATGTTGGATCTAACGGCGGAGCACTAAGCAGCATAGGCGTTTCTTGGACCATCATCAATAGTTTATTCTCATACAACAAAGCCATTGGAAATGGTGGCAATCCCGCTATTTCAGGAACACCAGGTGGTGGAAGTGGTGGCGCTATTTATAACGATGGCAACACCATGACCTTGAGTATTTATGGGAGCGTTATGGAGTTCAATGAGGTTAATGCCTATGGCTCTTCAATTTTCTTTGTATCCAATGATCATTCCGGCACTATTTACATTGAAGACAGCACCATAAGGAACAACATAGGCGGGTCGTGGTATCCTGTGTATCCTAGTATTTCAATGCACAGCGACACTCCAATAGAAGTTGTAAATTCCGTTATTGAATAATTTAAAATAAAGACGTTTGTCCGTCTTCATCTGGTTCAACATTTGAATCTGGTGATGGGTTTTCATCAACTTCCGGTTCTTCAGGTTCCTCAACGGTTTCCTCATCAACCACTTCAATTTCCTGAGCAGGAAGGTCTTCTGGCGGATTGTAAGGTATGGGCTCTAAAAGATTGACTGCATTTACTTTTTCGGTAGTTAATTGATTCCCCAAAGCTTTAATGCCCTTAATGGTTATGAATTCTTCCAAATTCACAACCATATTGGGTTTTCTCTCTTTATTGCGTTCCTTGGTAAATTCGATCTCAGCAACAGGTTTCCACTCGGTAGACACAATTTCCAAATTAGAGTTAGGATGCTCAGTAATGAAGATTTCTTCCTTGTTTTCGTTCTCTATCAAGAACCTTTTTACAAAATAGCGTTCTTTTTCACCATCGTAATAGATTGCAGAAATAGGTTTCTTCGGAATCCATTTCTCCAAAATGACCATATCGTCATCAAAATGGGCCGTAAGCTCTGGAATGATGGTTTTTACCACGCCAGATTGCTTGACGATAAGGATACGATCCTCTCCCCTGAATTCGCCAATCAATTCACCACGGCCGTCCACATTTAAACGCTGAACGGCATCGTCAAACCAAATCTTTCGCGGTTTAAGCGTTGACAGTCCTTTTTCTTTTAACTCAATACGCTTTACAGAATATTTGGTTACCAGATTTCCTTTGGAATCTCTTCCCTTGATTAAAATTTCGGCAAAGTCAATATCCCATTTTAGCTTTTTGATGCTACCTACTTGGCGCAGCAGCACTGTCACTACTTCGGCTTCACCATTTGGGTTGGCAGAAAAATAAAGAACTGTTGAACCTTTACTTCCGGTAGTCAAATCGTAGTCTCTGTCGCGTGTTACGCCCGTTACCGCAAAACGTTTGATATAAGACGGTCCTTTTGCACCATCCCTATAAATCATATTGTAAATAGTACGCTTGTCCTTTTTCTTGAACACCGCCACATGAATAATGTCCTTACCAACAAAGGTTTTGGCATCAACTTTAGTAACCATCATCTTGCCTTCTGCAGTAAATACAATAATGTCGTCTATATCACTGCAATCGCAAACATATTCATCCTTTCGCAGTGATGTTCCCACAAATCCTTCCTCCCTGTTCACATAAAGCTTGGTGTTCCTAATAACCACTTTGGTGGCATCAACATCATCAAAGGTTCTAATTTCCGACTGACGTTCCCTGCCCGTTCCATAATCCTTTTTCAAACGCTCAAAATAGGCAATGGCATACTCGATTAAATTCTCCAAATGGTGTTTAACCTCAGTAATTTGATCTTCAAGTGCATCAATTTTTTGTTGTGCTTTATCAATGTCGAATTTTGAAATTCGCTTGATACGTATTTCTGTCAGTCTAACAATATCCTCCTCTACTACCGCCCTCTTCAAATGTTTAATATGTGGCTGTAACCCTCTATCAATAGCCGATATTACGCCCTCCCATGTTTCTTCTTCTTCTATATCGCGATAAATCCTATTTTCAATGAAAATGCGTTCCAGGGAAGCAAAGTGCCATTGCTCTTCAAGTTCATTTAACTTGACTTCCAAATCACTTTTCAGTAATTGAACAGTGTTATCGGTTGAACGACGCAACATTTCCGAAACCCCAATAAACAAGGGCCTGTTATCTTCAATGATACAGCCCAAAGGCGAAATGGACATCTCACAATTAGTAAAGGCATACAATGCATCAATGGTCTTGTCTGGAGAAATCCCGGCTGGTAAATGAATGAGTATTTCAACCTCCGCAGCCGTGTTATCCTCAATTTTCTTGATCTTGATTTTACCTTTGTCATTGGCCTTTAAAATAGAATCAATTAATGAAGAGGTATTGGTTCCAAATGGAATTTCATTAATTACCAATGTATTTTTATCCAATTGGGAAATGCGCGCACGAACCCTTACTTTACCACCACGCAAACCATCATTGTAATTGGTCACATCAATGATACCCGCCGTGGGAAAATCAGGGTAAATAACAAATTTCTTATCCCTAAGGTATTTCACCGAAGCATCAATGAGTTCAATAAAATTATGAGGTAATATTTTGGTTGACAGACCTACGGCAATTCCCTCGGCTCCTTGTGCCAATAACAACGGAAACATGACCGGTAAATGGACAGGTTCTTTTTTTCTGCCATCATAGGAAGCCTGCCACTCGGTAATCTTCGGGTTGTAAATTACCTCCAAAGCAAACTTGGACAATCGTGCTTCAATGTATCGAGAGGCCGCAGCACCATCGCCCGTTAAAATATTTCCCCAATTTCCCTGAGTGTCTATCAATAAATCCTTTTGCCCTATTTGCACCATGGCATCTGCGATACTTGCATCACCATGTGGGTGGTATTGCATGGTGTGACCTACAATATTGGCCACTTTATTGTAACGGCCATCGTCCAGATCTTTCATGGAATGCATGATACGCCTTTGAACCGGCTTAAAGCCATCTTCAATAGCTGGCACAGCACGCTCCAAAATCACGTAGGATGCATAGTCAAGGAACCAATCCTTGTACATGCCCGTAACACGGGTAATGGTTTCTTGGTTTTCGTTAGATTCGTTAGTTAAATCGTTATGTTCCTCAGCCATTAAATTGTGGTATTTTTCTTGTTGTCTTTGATCATTTTACTCAACGATTGCCTGATATATTTCCGTTTTTTCTTTGGCACCAAGGTAACATTGAAAGTGTCTTTTCGCTTATGCCCATGATTAGACACATAATAAACCGTAAGCTGTTTAAACAGGAGCCAATTCTTGAACTTAAAAGCAGTTAGGTTTTGTCTTGCAAATTCAGCTTTCTGTTCCCTATAATTAAGATAGTCGGCCAAAAGCAAACCTCTATTGATAATCACTACCTGCGGTCCATCACTATCGTACTCGAAATATTTCGAAATGCGATGCACCAAAAGAAAGAGCCCAACAAAAACCACAGCTAGAATAACAAAGGTTAAAAAAGGATTGGGACTCAAATGCTTGAATGCACTAAACACAGTGGCCAATAAAATAGCCAGTACTATTAAAATAAAGTACACTGAAATGATAACGTTTTTTATCTTTTCATTATTTGTTCTCATCCTCTGCGCCTACTATATCCAGCTCCACTTTAAGGTTGTTAATAATGAAATCTTGTCTGTCAGGAGTGTTCTTGCCCATGTAAAATTCCAAAAGTTCTTCAATGGACATGTCTTTGTCCAGCATGATTGGATCTAAACGCATATCGTCACCAATAAAATGCTTGAACTCATCAGGGGAAATTTCACCAAGCCCTTTAAATCGGGTGATTTCAGGTTTGGGTTTAAGTTCCTCTATAGCATCTCTTCGCTCTTGTTCTGAATAACAATAAATGGTCTTTTTCTTGTTCCTTACCCGGAATAGAGGCGTTTGCAGGATATACAAATGGCCTTCCTTTATCAGCTCTGGGAAAAACTGGAGGAAAAAGGTAATGAGCAGCAATCTAATGTGCATACCATCTACATCCGCATCGGTAGCGATTACAATATTGTTGTAACGCAAATCTTCCATAGATTCCTCAATGTTCAAAGCAGCTTGCAACAAGTTGAATTCCTCGTTTTCATACACAATCTTTTTGCTCATGCCGTAGGAGTTCAACGGTTTTCCTCGCAAACTGAAAACCGCTTGGGTATTGACATCCCTAGACTTAGTGATACTTCCGGAAGCCGAATCTCCCTCGGTTATGAACAAGGTGGTGTCCAAGCGTCTGTCATTTTTCAAATCGTCTAGATGAACTCGGCAATCACGCAATTTCTTATTGTGAAGACTGGCCTTTTTGGCACGCTCCTTGGCTAGTTTTCTAATACCCGAAAGCTCTTTACGCTCTCTTTCGGCTTGTAATATTTTACGCTGAAGTTTATCTGCCGTTTCAGGATTCTTATGCAGAAAGTTATCCAGATGTGTTTTAAGGAAATCGTTCACATAGGTTCGCACCGTGGGCAAATTACCGCCCATATCCGTAGAACCTAACTTGGTTTTGGTCTGGCTCTCAAAAACTGGCTCCATGACTTTAATAGAAACCGCTGACACAATAGACTTTCTAACATCTGCGGCTTCGTAATTCTTATTGTAAAACTCACGAATGGTTTTCACATAAGCTTCCCTAAAAGCCGCTAAATGGGTTCCTCCTTGCGTGGTATTTTGACCATTTACAAACGAATGGTATTCTTCACTGTACTGTGTTTTGCTATGGGTAATGGCCACTTCAATATCACTTCCTTTCAAATGGATAATAGGATACAAGGTATCTGACTCTTTGATGTTTTCTTCCAAGAGGTCTTTCAATCCATTTTCACTATAAAACTTCTCTCCGTTAAAAACGATGGTCAATCCCGGATTGAGATAGACGTAGTTTTTGAGCATTTTTTCAATGTACTCATTACGGAATTTATAGTTCTTGAAGATGCTTTCATCGGGTATGAAAGAAACTTTGGTTCCTTTACGTCTGGACGTATCGTCCAAGAGGTCTTGATTGGTGAGTTCGCCATATTCAAATTCGGCAGAAGCAGATTTCCCATCCCGAGTAGATTCTACCCTAAAATACGTAGACAGGGCATTGACGGCTTTGGTACCAACCCCATTCAACCCCACCGATTTCTTAAACGCTCGGGAATCATACTTACCACCTGTGTTCATTTTGGAAACCACATCCACTACTTTCCCCAAGGGAATACCTCGCCCAAAATCGCGCACAATTACCTTATTGCCCTGAATGGAAATCTCAATGGTTTTCCCTGCGCCCATGACAAACTCATCAATGGAGTTGTCAATCACTTCTTTTAAAAGGATGTAAATCCCGTCATCTGGGGAAGAACCATCACCAAGTTTACCAATATACATTCCCGGACGCATTCGGATGTGTTCTTTCCAGTCGAGCGAGCGTATATTTTCTTCAGTATAGTTGGTTTCTTGAGACATTCAGTAGATTTTTTACACGAGTTGCTAATATAAGACATCAGCATAAAAAATGAAACCCGAAAAGTACAAAGTAATTAACAACGAAAGGCACGGTTTTGTTGAAAAAAACAAGTCAAATATTAGAATCCAACGACTTGGTAAAGACTCAGATAAACTGGGGTAGTTTGAAAGCCCAGACCTAAGCATCTGAATGTATGAAAACTTTCAGTTGAATTAAAAAACTTTATTTACACGTTAAACAAGAAATGCATCACATCGCCATCCTGTACAACGTAATTTTTGCCTTCCACACGCATTTTCCCGGCTTCCTTGACTTTGGCTTCATTGCCATAACTTACAAAGTCGTTGTAAGCAATCACTTCGGCACGGATAAAGCCCTTTTCAAAGTCGGTATGAATCACACCAGCTGCCTGAGGAGCCGTATCGCCAATGGTAATAGTCCACGCCCTGACTTCTTTCACACCTGCGGTAAAATACGTTTGTTGTTTTAAAAGCTTATATGCCGAACGAATCAACTTTGAAGATCCCGGTTCATCCAAGCCTATATCCTGAAGAAACATTTGGCGTTCTTCGTAGTCGTCTAATTCATTGATATCGGCTTCGGTACCTACAGCCAGAACCAAAACCTCAGCATCTTCATTTTTAACCGCTTCTTTTACCTGATCAACATATGCATTACCTGATACAGCCGAGCTTTCATCTACATTGCACACATACAACACAGGTTTGTCGGTAATTAATTGCATGGGTTTTACATAATCATTGTAATCGTCTGTCTCAAAATCCAATGCACGTACAGAGGTACCGGTTTCCAACCCCGCTTTTATGGCTGTAAGAACAGCCTCTTCTTTTTGTGCTTCTTTATTGCCTGTTTTTGCTGCGCGTTTAACCTTATCAAGCTTTTTTTCAACAGTTTCCAAGTCTTTCAACTGCAACTCTATATCTATGGTTTCTTTATCCCTTATAGGATTTACGCTCCCGTCTACGTGCACGATATTGTCATTGTCAAAACAACGCAATACATGGAGAATAGCATCTGTTTCACGAATGTTGGCCAAGAATTGGTTACCCAAACCTTCACCCTTACTAGCGCCTTTTACCAAACCGGCAATATCCACAATCTCCACCGTTGCAGGTTGCACACGCTCTGGATTGACCAATTCTTCCAATTTGGAAAGTCTAGGATCAGGTACGTTTACTACACCAATATTAGGCTCTATGGTACAAAAAGGAAAATTGGCACTCTGCGCTTTGGCGTTTGATAAACAGTTAAATAAGGTTGATTTCCCTACGTTTGGCAATCCTACAATTCCGGCTTTCATTAGATGCGTTATGAATTAACATTTTTTAAGGCTGCAAATGTAAATATTTTAATTGGTTTTGTCATTCAGAGCAAAGCGAAGAATCTTATTGCGATTACAAAAAAGCTAAAGACTATAGCAACCCCGTAGTTATGCTTGGTTGTTTTTAGAAGCTTTTGATACAAAAGACAGCTGCTCATTTTTAAATTAGCCGCTATTATTAATTTATCGATTAAACTGTTAAACAATTCAACACAAAAATTTTTAATTCTTTTTTAAGAACTACGCAACAAACCTTTCCTTATGTTTGTGTAACAATACCAAGGCCTACTCGTCGTTAAGCTATAAAACCATCAACATGAAATTAAAACATTTACTACTCGTTGCTTTTTTAGGTTTTTCCTCGTTTCTTTTTGCTCAAACCTATACCGGGCAAGTCTTAGATTCCGTTAGCAAACAACCCATTCCTTATGCGGCCATTCAGCTTGAAAACACCTCTACGGGCGTAATTTCGAATGAGGACGGAAACTTTAGTCTGTACCTTGAAAATGTTGATGAAAATGCCCAGGTGAGTATTTCCTGTATGGGCTTTTCGCCTTTTACCATAAGCCTTAAGGATTTAAAAGCCCAAAACGGTATCGTGTATTTAAGTGAGTACGTAAACGAGTTGGACACGGTGGTTATTTCCGATGAAAAGATTACGATAGATTCTATTATCGCCAGAGCCAATAGGAACCTGAAAACAAATTATCCCGTAGCGGCAAAACAATATAAAATTTTCCATAGAAAAACGTCGCACATGGATTTTAAAGACCTGAACTTTGATATAGATAAGGCTTCAGGCATGAGAAAATCCAAACTGGAAAGCGCCAATAAGAGCCTGGATTCGCTCTCACGAGAAATTAAAAGCGCCCGAATGGTGCAGTTTACAGACTATATGGGCACCTACTATGTTCAGGACAGTGACAACAGAAAGCTGAAAGTAGACAAGGCAACCCTGTTAATGGACAAGAGAAAAGATTTCTCTTTGGAAGGCGTGCAGAAGAAAGGTTCTGAAATTATACTGAAATACTTGGATCCCAAAAAATCCTATAAAGTGAAATCGGGGTGGTTTAAAGTAGAAGATTCCCTGTCTTTAAGTGAAGAATTCAAAGATCAAAAGGATGAAATAGAAAACCAAACCTTGGATATGGAATATCTGAATAATGAAGCGTTTGACCAATTGGCCCGAGCGCAGTTCAAGGAAGGGAGTTTTATTCGCCAAGTGATCAATCCTAAATACTACGATTTTGAATTGCTGGACCTAACCTTCTTCATGAACGACTTGGTTTATATAGTGAAATTCACCCCTCGTAAATCCAGTTCCAAGTTTTCCGGAACGCACTATATTTCCAGCACCGATTACGGGATTTTAAGAACAGATTATCAATTTGCCGAAGGAAAACGCGGACAAAAGTTCAATTTGAAATTGATTTTAGGCATCAAGTATATTGAAAACCTAAGAAACGGTAAAGTGATTTTCAGCAAGAATGCCGAAGGCACCTATGAATTGAAATATGCCTATAATGATGCCGGAAGCTACGTATACCTGCACCGCCCAATTAAGTTTGTGGAAAACTCAGACGACCGTGACAAAGTTTCTTTTGATATCCTCCTGGAAGGTAACATGAATGAAAAACAGGAAATATTGGTGTTGGATGCCCAGCCACTCAACAAAGGTGAATATGATGCCTACAAACAGCCAAAAACCGTAAAATACCAACAACTAAAGTCTTACGACCCTTCCATTTGGGGGGAGAACAATGTGTTGGAACCCGTAGCAGAGATGAAACAGTTTAAGAGTTTGGAGTGATTGGTTCTTTCCAAAAATAGCAAACAAAAAGGCCGAGATTTACTCGGCCTTTTTGTTAGTCTTTATGCATAAAACGTTGTTTACCCAAAAGCTCCTCTTCGGTTTCCACATGATCGTCATCAGGAATACAACAATCTACGGGACATACAGCAGCGCATTGTGGCTCTTCATGAAACCCTTTACACTCCGTACACTTATCAGGAACTATATAGTAAATTTCATCACTTATAGGTTCTTGGGCATCTTCAGCATTTGCACTTTTCCCGTTGGGAAGAATGATGTTCCCAGCCAAACTTGTTCCATCAGCATACCTCCAATCGTCAGCACCTTCATAAATAGCAGTATTGGGGCATTCAGGCTCACAAGCTCCGCAATTGATACATTCGTCTGTAATAATAATTGCCATAGCGTTTCTTTTTCTAACTTTGCGATGCAAAAATAACGCCAAAAAAAGTGTTATACAAATTATAATGAGTAACATAAGTAACATTTCAAAAACACTCTCTCAGTTAGGTGATTTTTTAAGTCAGTTTAAAGCATCAGGGGTTTCAAAAAAAGAAAATATTCCATACAACGAATCGTTTTTTGAGTCCTTTTTACAACGCATTGAAACCGCCAAGAATCACAACGGGTGGTTTACTAAAGACAGTGTTTTATTTGCCGTTGAAGAATGGAGTAAGTTACTGAATATAAATAATATTAACACTTGGATCTCTAAGTATAACTTTAAGAATACAAACTCTAAAACCGTGGCCATTATTATGGCAGGGAATATCCCATTGGTGGGATTTCACGACTTCCTTTCCGTGCTAATCACGGGCCACAAGGTGCTCGTCAAGCAATCGTCTAATGACAAGCACTTACTTCCCTTACTGGTGAGTTATTTAGAGCATCTGGATGAAAGCCTTAAAGGTAGAATTCAGTTCACCGATGGCAAACTTGAAAATTTTGATGCAGTAATTGCCACAGGCAGCGATAATACAGCACGCTATTTTGAGTATTATTTTAAGGATAAACCTTCCATTATCAGAAAGAATAGAAACTCTGTAGCCATTTTAACGGGAAATGAAACACCTAAACAGCTAGCCGCCCTTTCGGAAGATATTTTTCGTTACTATGGTTTGGGATGCCGAAATGTGTCCAAGATTTTTGTACCTAAAAACTACGCTTTCGATACCTTCTTTAATGCAATGTATTCTTGGCACCCCATTATTAATGATGTAAAGTATGCCAACAACTACGATTATAATAAAGCCGTGTATTTAATGAGCGAATTTGACCTGTTGGAGAATGGTTTTTTAATGCTTAAGGAAGATGCTTCGTACAGCTCGCCCATCGCAACGGTTTTTTACGAATACTATAACACCCTTCAAGAAATCAAAGATAAATTGACTCAGGATCAAGAAAAAGTTCAATGTATTGTCTCTAACGGTTTATTTAACAACGAAATCCCTTTTGGGGAGACCCAAAAACCTCAGCTTTGGGAGTATGCCGACAACATTGATACTGTTGCTTTTTTGTTGAAAATTTAATCTAAAAATTATCAATTTCTCAATAGATAATCGACAAGAAATTAGCACCTTTGCAACTACCTTTGGATAGGTGTTCAGAGGTTTAAATCTATTCAGAAATGAAAATACATAATTTTAGTGCTGGCCCCAGCATTCTTCCCCAAGAAGTTATTGAAAAAGCTGCCGAAGCAGTTAAAGATTTAGGTAAAGGATTATCCCTTATTGAGATATCCCATCGCAGCAAGGAATTTGTAGATATCATGGAAAATGCCCGTGCGCTTGCTTTGGAACTTTTAGGGCTCGAAGGCAAAGGCTACAAGGCTTTATTCCTACAAGGTGGTGCAAGCACCCAATTTATGATGGTTGCGTTGAACTTACTGGAAAAAAGAGCGGGTTACCTCAATACAGGGACTTGGAGCGAAAAGGCCATTAAGGAAGCCAAAATATATGATGATATCTATGAAGTGGCTTCTTCCAAAAGTGCCAATTTCAACTACATCCCTAAAGGCTACTCCATTCCTGAAGATTATGATTATTTCCACTGCACGTCCAACAATACTATTTTCGGTACGCAAATAAAAGAGTTTCCAGACAGTCCGGTTCCTGTAGTGTGCGATATGAGTAGTGATATTTTTTCACGCCAACTGGACTTTACTAAGTTTGACCTGATTTATGCTGGTGCCCAAAAAAATATGGGACCAGCGGGTGTTACTTTGGTTGTTGTGAGAGAAGATATTTTAGGAAAAGTATCCCGCAAAATCCCTGCCATCATGGATTATAAACAGCATATTGACAAAAGCAGTATGTACAATACACCACCAGTATTTGCTGTTTACACCTCCATGCTTACGATGGAATGGCTTAAAAACATGGGCGGAATTCCTGCCATTGAAGAAATCAACCAAAAGAAAGCACAGCTCATCTACTCCGAACTGGATATCAATCCATTGTTCAAAGGCTTTGCAGTAAAAGAAGACCGTTCTATGATGAACGCTACCTTTACCCTGTCCAATGAAATCCTTAAAGAAACTTTTGACTCCATGTGGAAAGAAGCCGGCATTAGTGGCTTGAACGGCCATAGAAGTGTGGGCGGCTATAGAGCTTCCATGTACAACGCCTTACCTCTTGATAGTGTAAAAGTTCTTGTGGAAGTGATGAGTGAATTAGAAAGAAAAGCATAAATATAAAATCATATACAATGAAAATTTTAGCAAATGACGGCATTTCCCAAAGTGGCCAAAAAGCTTTGGAAGCTGAGGGATTTGAGGTCATCACTACCAATGTAGCACAAGAACAATTGATTAATTACATCAATGAAAATACTATTGCTGTGCTATTGGTTAGAAGTGCTACCAAAGCCCGAAAAGAATTGATCGATGCATGTCCAAGCATAAAAATCATAGGTCGTGGTGGCGTAGGGATGGACAATATTGATGTTGACTATGCCAAAAGCAAAGGTATTCACGTGATCAATACACCAGCTTCTTCTTCCCTTTCAGTAGCCGAATTGGTTTTTGCACACTTATTTTCCGGTGTTCGTTTCTTGCACCATTCCAACAGAAACATGCCTTTGGATGGCGACACCAAATTCAACAACTTGAAAAAGGCGTATGCCAAAGGTATAGAGTTGAGAGGCAAAACCTTGGGTATTATTGGTTTGGGCCGTATAGGTCAAGAAGTCGCGAAAATTGGTATTGGTCTTGGCATGAAGGTGATAGGCACCGATAAGTTTATTGAAAAAACAACGGTGAAAATGGAATTTTTCAACGGACATTCTTTTGATGTAACTTTAGAATCCCAGCCCTTTGAAGAGGTTTTAAAACAATCGGATTTCATCACACTACATGTGCCAGCACAAAAAGAATATGTGATAGGGGAAAAAGAATTTGAAATGATGAAAGACGGCGTTGGGATAATCAATGCAGCACGCGGTGGTGTTATTGACGAAGTCGCTTTAGACAACGCCCTTACCTCTGGAAAAGTGGCTTTTGCGGGATTGGATACCTTTGAGAACGAACCAACGCCGGCCATAAAAATTTTAATGAACGACAAGATTTCTTTGACTCCGCATATTGGGGCCGCCACCAACGAGGCTCAAGATAGAATTGGAACCGAATTAGCCTCACAAATTGTGAGTATAATGAAATCTTAACATTAACTATCGGTTATAATTGGTACATTTATAATCTTACTTTTAGTGACTTTTTTACTAAGAGTGGGTCAAAGAGTAAAAATCAGTTATTAACCAATCCTTAAGAAATTATTATGGCAGGAATCTTAGACCTTCTTGATTCAGATTTGGGCAAATCCATTATAAGTGGTGTTGCTGGGCAAACTGGACAATCAGAAAATAAAACAAACGAACTTTTAACCATGGCGTTGCCCGTTTTAACGCAAGCCATGAGACGTAACGCCTCAACTCCTGATGGCGCACAAGGCCTTTTAAGCGCTTTGAGCAATAAGCATGACGGCAGTATCTTAGATAATCTTGGCGATCTTTTTCAAGGTGGTGTGAATGCTGATGTTTTACAAGATGGCGATAAAATTTTGGGTCACGTTTTGGGCTCTAAACAACAAAATGTAACGTCGGCATTGAGCCAAAAATCCGGTGTTGACGCTAGCTCGGTAGCCCAAATACTTCAAGTAGCAGCACCTTTATTGATGGGTTTATTAGGAAAACAAACACGCCAACAAAATGTGAGTTCGCAAAGTGGTATGGAAGGATTATTGGGCGGTTTGCTTAAAAACAATTCACAACCTAAGGAACAAAGTTTTTTGGAATCTATTCTAGACGCCGATGGTGATGGTAGTGTGATAGACGATGTTGCTGGTATGGTTTTGGGTGGTAATAACAAGAAAAGCGGTGGTTTAGGCGGCTTGCTTGGCGGTTTATTCGGAAAACGATAACTTTTAAAAAATAACTAGTCTGAAAGGTCAAACGAAAGTTTGGCCTTTTTTTTGTTAACATATAATTATCAACAAGATACAAGCAAATTTTGTATATTTAATAAAAGCTGAATTATGAAATATTTTGCATCTATTTTAATCTTAAGTGTGATTATATGGAGTTGTAAAACACCCCAAGAAACAATGCCTAAAAACACAACTGGCGAAAGTGTTAAAAGCAATGATACGGTACGGATTGCCAATGACGACATTGAATATGAAATCATCATCATTGAACCTGGATTCAATGCTTGGTTAGTCTCTACGGCCAGACCGGAAGGTTATTATTCGCAATCCTTTTTGGAAGCACGAAACCTACAGTATGTTATTGCCTACAACCAACGGGTCATGCAACCTCAGGCATACAACCCAAATCTTTATGAAATGCGGATAGATTATCAACAAGGAATAGACTACGGTTATGAAGTAAACTACAAGCTCTACAACTATTTTATCTATTTTCAATTAAAATACAATCAACAATTAGCGGGTTGGGTACCTAGAATTTGAACAACATTCAGTAATTTTGCAGCTAGATACTAGAATACTGAATGAAAAAACTTAAGGAACGTTGGGGCATATCATCCAATTGGCAAATTTTTGTCATCCTAGTGGTTTTTTCAATTACGGGTTCTTCTTCACTGTACATTACTAGGCCCATGCTTGATTTTCTGGGGCTGGTAAAAGAAAATTTTGAACACTCTGTTGGGGCTTTGATTTTCTATTATATTGTTAGAATAATCCTAATCCTTATAGTTTATCAATTTTTATTGCTTATTTTCGGTTGGATTTTTGGCCAATATGCCTTTTTCTGGGGCATAGTCAAGAAAATGTTGATTAGAATAGGATTTAAATCCCTTGCAGACAAAGAATGAGCGGAATTAAAACACATATTGCTGGGAAATTTACGGCTATCATACTAGCTATGATGATGCTCTTACCCACTACCGTGAAAATTTTCCATGCATTTGAAAACTACAAACACGAAGTATGTACCAGCAAAGGTGCAAAGCACATACATCAAATAGATCATGATTGTTTATTTTATAAGTTCCATTTAAACAATCATTTTACAATCCAACAAATCTCTTACCAAATTCTTGATATTCCTGAAATATCGTTGGAAATCCCGACAGATTATCAGTTTTTAAGTGAATATCAAAATCTTCATTTTGCACTTCGCGGCCCACCAGGATTGATTTAATTTTTTCAAATAAAACATTATTCAATTTTAAATCAAAACCTATGAAATATATACTTTCAGTAGTGTTGCTTGTTTCTTGCAACCTATTGATCTCACAAAATACTTTGGAAGGCACCGTGACAGATGCTAACACCAATCAACCTATAGCATTTGCAAATGTATACTTACCGCAACTTGAAAAAGGGAGTGTTACCGATGACAATGGCCATTATACAATTACTAATTTGCCCAATGGGAACTATAAGGTTATTTGCTCTCTTTTAGGTTACGAAACATTTGCAACCACCTTGCAACTACCTGCGAAAAGCCTTGAAATTTCCCTAACACCATCAGCAGTAGAAATGGAAGAAATTATTTTATCTACCCCATTTCATAAATTGCAAAGTGACAACGTCATGAAAGTAGAACAAGCCAATGTTTCTGATTTTAAAGCCAACGGAGCCGTCACACTTGCCGATGGAATCACAAATATTGCAGGCGTGTCTTCCATTACAACCGGTCAAGGTATAGGAAAGCCTGTAATTAGAGGGTTAAGCTCCAATCGGGTCTTAGTATACACACAAGGGGTTAGACTTGAGAACCAGCAATTTGGAGACGAACACGGGCTTGGCCTGAGCGATGATGGTGTAGAAAGCGTTGAAGTGATTAAAGGCCCTGCTTCCCTTCTTTACGGAAGTGATGCCTTAGGTGGTGTTCTTTACATCAATCCGGAACGCTTTGCCAATGCCAATGAATCTTCAGCTTCTGGTAGTTTCAATTATTACACCAACACCCAAGGTATTAACACCGATCTAGGTTATAAAAGTTCGGGCGACAAGTTTAAGTTCTTGTTTCGTGGAGGTTTGGAAAGTTATTCTGATTACAACACCAAAGACTATCGGGTTACCAACACCCGTTTTAGAAGCCAAGATTTCAAAGCAGGCTTAGGCTATCAGTCTACAAACTTCAAAACAGAATTTAGATATAACATCAACGCCTCAAAACTGGGCATTCCGGAAGAATTAGGTGAGCAATCTACTGACAAAACACCGCTCTTACCCTATCAAGAGCTGGCAAACCATGTTTTGAGTTCAAAATCCACTTTATTTTTTGACAATTCAAGTTTAGATGTAAATCTAGGCTATATCTATAATGACCGAAAGGAGTTTGAAGAAGAACATGATCACGGCGATGAAGAAGATTATGACGAAGAGGAGCATGAACACGAAATCTTGGATCCTGCGCTTCACATGAAGCTTAAAACCTTCAACTATGATGTGAAATATAATTTGCCAACCATGGGAAAATTTGAAACCATTGTTGGTATCCAAGGAATGTTTCAGGAAAATTCCAACTATGGTGAAGAACAGTTAATTCCTGATGCAAATGTTACAGATTTTGGAGCCTTAGCTGTGTCCCATATCCATTTTGACAAAGTAGATGTGCAATTAGGGTTACGCTACGATATCAGAATGCTGGAAACCGATGAGCTGGATAAAAATTTCAACAGCTTTAATGCCGCTTTGGGTGCAAAAACGAATTTAACCAACAACCTTTCCTTGAGAGTAAACTTGGCTTCAGGTTTTAGAGCCCCTAATTTAGCCGAATTGACTTCCTATGGCTCACACGAAGGAACTGGCCGATTTGAAATTGGAGACCCCAATTTGGATAACGAGCAAAATATTCAGTTGGATTTGGCTTTAGAATATACCAGCAAACATATTGAGGTTTTTGCAAATGGTTTTTACAATCTAGTGAATAATTACATTTACATTGAACCCAACGGCGAATTAATGAATGAAGACCCTGTATTCCTATATGTTCAAAATGACGCCAAATTATATGGTGGTGAGGCAGGATTCCACTTACACCCACACCCATTGGATTGGCTACACTTTGAAAGTAGTTTTGAAACCGTTTTTGGTGAGCAGGACGGTTCAGATTTACCGTTGATTCCCGCTACCAATCTAAACAACACACTTCGGGTTGAGTTTGCTAACAATTGGCTTAAAAAAGGATATGCCTTCACTAAATTGAGCACCACCTTCAAACAAGACAAGGTTAGTTATTTTGAAACATCAACCAATGGTTACAGCCTATTAAGTGCTGGACTTGGCGCCACATTCAATTGGAAAGAAGCCAAATTTGGCGTAAGTCTTACGGGCACTAATCTTTTGGACAAAACGTATGTCTCCCATTTATCTAGGTTAAAACCCGATGGTATTTACAACATAGGAAGAAACTTCAGTATTGGAGTGAACGTCCAAATCTAAAAAAAGCGGCCTAGTAGCCGCTTTTTTTATTTCACTTCAATAATTTCGGGCACTTCCTTTTTAATCACATAGGTATAAAACCACATGATGGTAAAGGTTGGTATAATATCCAGTCCAGGGACAATCTCTTCAATAAATGAGATTACACCCGCTACTTTACCTTCGGTTCCTTTATACATTCTGGACATTAAGTAGCCTGAAAGTGGCGCCCAAACAATATCTATTATGGTCACCAGTCCTATGGCATCAAAGACTAAGCTAAGTGCCAATTTTTTATATTTGCTTAAACTGTAAAGATTCATGCTTATGTGTCTAATTTTTAATTAGTTTGTTACAAGAAGCATACCAAAATCAAGACAATTTCTCGCTAATCAGTTTTAAAAACTCATTGCGGGTTTCCTGCTTTTCAAACTGCCCTCTAAACCCAGAAGTGGTTGTAACCGAATTCTGTTTTTGAACACCACGCATCATCATACACATATGTGATGCTTCAATAACCACCGCCACACCTTGCGGCTTCAAGGTGTCATTAATGCAATCCAAAATTTGTTCGGTTAGGCGCTCTTGAACTTGCAACCGTCTCGCAAATACATCAACAACTCTGGGAATTTTGCTCAAGCCTACAATATGACCGTTGGGAATATAGGCTATGTGGGCTTTCCCGAAAAATGGCAATATGTGATGTTCACACAGTGAATAAACCTCAATATCTTTCACAATGACCATTTCATTATAGGATTCCTTGAACATGGCACTTTTTAGTATTTGGGCAGCATCTTGATGGTATCCTTGTGTTAAAAATTGCATGGCTTTGGCAGCGCGTTCGGGGGTTTTTAAAAGACCTTCACGGGCAGCGTCTTCACCTAAATCTTCAATGATACTTTGGTATTTTGACTTCACCTCATCAGTTACTGGTATATTATATTCTTCAAATTTTCTATAAGGCATTTTAATTGATTTTGAACTTAAAAATAGACAATTTTTAACGTAAGTTCCAGAATTGAATGAGCTATTTAACGTTTGATTAGGAAAAAGCAAAAAATCTTAGGGCTAGCTTTGCGATAGTGTAACATTATGAAATTAATGTTCTCTTTACAGTATCGATCGAAAACTAAACTAACCCAATGAATCGTCTTATTCTCTTGCTGCTATTTATTACTGGTAGTCTATTTTCGCAAGAAGACCAGAAAAAACAACTTCACATTCAGCGCACTTCTTCACCGCCAAAAATTGACGGCATACTGGATGACGAGGTATGGCAATCTGCTGAAGAAGCTAAAGATTTTATCCAATTCCGCCCTACTATGGGTATTCAAGATTCTACAGAAATAAGAACCATCGTAAAATTAACTTACGATGATGATGCCATTTATATAGGAGCCTATCTTCACGACAACCCTAAATTGATCATGAAGCAGTTGGGAACACGAGACAATTTTGGACAAACCGATTTTTTTGGGGTTATATTCAATCCTAATAATGACGGCCTTAACGATACCGAACTTTTTGTTTTCCCCACAGGAAATCAGGCAGATGCTATTGTCTCTCCTAGCATAGGTGAAGATTTTGGATGGAACTCGGTGTGGGACAGTGCCGTTAAAATTGTGGATGATGGTTGGATCGTGGAAATGAAAGTACCTTACCGTTGCTTGCGATTTTCTAAAGATGTTAAAACGTGGGGTTTACAGTTTCACAGGCATTTTAGACGCGATAGAACTCAATATACTTGGAATCCCATAGACGTTTCAAAAGGTAATATTGGACTGTATCATGGCGAATTAATAGGCATTGAGAATATTAAGCCTCCTACCCGATTGAGTTTCTACCCATTCGCCTCGGGATTGGTAGACAACTACGATGGCGAAACGGAAACCGATTTTGCCTTCGGGATGGATTTAAAATACGGTATTACTGAAAATTTCACATTGGATGCAACTCTTATTCCCGATTTCAGCCAAGCGGGCTTTGATAATCTTGTATTGAATTTAGGTCCCTTTGAACAACAATTTGCCGAACAGCGACAATTCTTCACCGAAGGGGTCGATTTATTTACCAAAGGAAACCTATTCTACTCTAGACGTGTTGGTGGCAGAGCTTCAGGTCCAGAAAATTTGGATGAGAATGAAGAAATTTCAAGTTTTCCCGATAAAGTCAAAACCCTAAACGCCATAAAAGTATCGGGGCGGTCCAAAAAAGGTTTAGGAATTGGAGTGTTTAATGCCATTACCGAAAAAACCTATGGCACCATTGAGGATACTCTTACGGGCAACACCAGAAAAGAGGTGTTTGAACCCTTAGCCAATTATAATATTCTTGTTGTTGATCAACAATTCAACAAAAACTCCTCTGTGAGCCTGATAAATACCAATGTAACCAGAAACGGCCATTTTAGGGATGCCAACGTTACAGGCTTGCTGTTTGATTTAGCTAATAAAAACAATACGTACCGTACCTATGGCGAAGTAAAAATGAGTAATCTTAATCTTCCTGATGGTACTCAAACAGGTTATAGTACTAACCTGGGTTTTGGAAAGAACAGTGGAAATTATCGCTTTTGGGTCAATCATGAATATGCCGACACGGATTATGACATTAACGACATGGGGATTCTATTCAGAAACAACTTCAATAATTTTGCCTTTGATGCTTCCTATAGAACGTTGGAATCTACCGGAAAATTCAACAGTTATTACTTTGGCATTTGGTACAACTACAATCGATTGGCAGATCCAAGCACTTATACTTCCAATAACTTTGGATTCAACTTTAATGCCACTACCAGAAAAATATTTGCCTTCGGTTTGAATGCCAACTTTGCGCCTGGAAACCAATATGATTATTTCGAACCCAGAACCGAAGGATACTATTTTACCACTAAAAATGGTTTTAATACCAACGGCTGGATTTCAACTAACTACAATAAAAAATTCGCTTTAGACTCCAATGTAGGTCTTCATACTTATTTTGATAAAGAGCGAAATGGTTATATAAATTATTGGTTTGGTTTGGAACCAAGAATGCGCTTTAACGACAAGCTTCTTATTGTGTATTCATTGTACGTTGATGTGTATAATGGCGATAGAGGTTTTGTTACTAAGGAAAATGACGATATTATTTTTGGTGAGCGTGACCGTATGGAGTTGGTCAATAGCATATCTGGTAATTACAACTTCAATCCTTATCACGGAATTACATTGACGTTTAGAAATTATTGGTCACCCGTAGATTACGATCATTTATTCACTTTAAATGAAGATGGCAGCCTGAATCCAGACCATAACTATACACTAAACACGATTGACGATCCAAACATCAACTTCAGCACGTGGAATTTGGACATTAAATACAGTTGGCAATTTGCACCAGGAAGTTTTTTAACAGCCTTGTATAGAAACCAATTACTGAATTACAACAGTGCATCTAAAGATACTTATTTTGAATCGCTATCAAATTTATTTGATCAACCTTTCCAAAATGTCTTTTCGCTGCGTTTGCAATATTTTTTGGACTACAACGACCTGAAACAGGTCTTCAAAAAGAAAAATAGCTAATAGAGTTGTAAAGGAGTTTTTTTAATGGTATTTTCACCTCTCTATTTTCTGAAATGATCAAAGCTAAAAACCTGCATAAATACTTTGGCGATTTACACGTCCTTAAAGGCGTGGATATCACCATTAACAAAGGCGAAGTTGTTTCTATTGTTGGGGCTTCCGGTGCTGGAAAGACCACACTTTTACAACTATTGGGTACACTTGATAAGCCTTCTTCCAAAGACCAAAGTGAATTGATTATCAATGAAACGAATATCAATACGTTAAATGATAGAGCCTTAGCTAAATTCCGCAATGAACATTTAGGGTTTATTTTTCAATTTCATCAACTCCTGCCTGAGTTTACCGCACTGGAAAATGTGTGCATTCCGGCCTATATCAAAAAAACTTCAAAAGCTGAAGCAGAAGCAAAAGCCAAAGAGTTATTGGATTTTCTAGGTTTAAAAGATCGTTACGACCACAAGCCCAATGAGCTTTCTGGCGGTGAACAGCAACGAGTTGCCGTTGCCAGGGCTTTAATAAACAACCCTTCTGTAATTTTTGCCGATGAACCTTCAGGAAATCTGGATAGTGAAAGTGCAGAAAATCTACACAACCTTTTTTTCAAACTGAGAGATGAATTTGGGCAAACCTTTGTTATTGTAACCCACAACGAAGACCTGGCCAATATGGCCGACAGAAAGTTAACTATGGTTGATGGGAAAATAGTAAAAGACTAACTTATTTCAATTCGCCTTCAATCAACTTCAGAATATGGTTGATCTCTTCCAATAAAGGCATATAGTGAGATTGCTCTGTAGAGACACTGGACAAGATAAATATCAACAAACTATTTTCAAACTCCTTAAGGCTCAACAAACCAATATTACTTGAGGTATCTTCTTGAAGGTTTAAGCCCATTTCTTGCGAGACTCCGCTCTTGTTCAATAAGGTTCTTATACTACCTTGTTTCCTAAAAACATTTAACACCCTATCGCGTTCATTCATTAAAGCCGATTCTTGGGAATTGATACGCTGTACCCTAGACTCCCAATCTGTTAAGTGCCGTCGTAATTCTGGGTTGGTAATTGTTTTAAAACCACTGGAATTCAGTATTTCATCCAAAAGAGAGTTGTTGGGGTTGTATATCACATCATAGGAAAAGGCCTTATACAAGAGTTCGGACAGTTCGGTTTCATTGGGCATACTATCCGATGAAAAATAACGAGCTATTTTCTCAGCATTTTGATAATTGGAACGGTTTACTTCAATTAAAACTTCAAGCTTTGCCTTACTTGTTACAAATTCTTCTTTTAAACCCGAAAGATAAAACTGTTCTTTGCTGCGCAATTTGTTTTCCTCACTCCAATTATTAATGCCCAAAGCCAATAAAATACCCACAACAATAAGGACTATCTCACCCAAGGCATAAAGCAAATAATGGCTTACCTTATTGTTTTGGATAAACTTTTTCCTAAGATTTTTAAGGATTAACAACATGTGGCTAAGTTAGAAAAATACCCCTATCCTTACAACAAAAATAACACGGTAGAAAAGTTTATACCTATCTTTAATCCATAAAACCCATATTCCTTTGAAGCACCAAGATCTTAAAGACTTTCTAGATTCCAAAGTGGTTGAATACAATCATCCCAGGTTTATTGAAACCGATCCCATACAAGTACCTCATACGTTTAAAATCAAAGAAGATATTGAAATAGCAGGCTTTTTAACGGCAAGTATTGCTTGGGGTAACCGCAAGAGTATTATTCACAATGCCTATAGAATGATGCAGTTACTTGACCGTGCACCTTATGATTTTATCATGAATCACAAAGAAGACGATTTAGAAAGGCTTCTTCCTTTTGTACACAGAACATTTAATGGGGATGATTTTATACAGTTTATCAAAAGCCTTCAACATATTTACACAAACCAAGGTGGCTTAGAACACATATTCTCAGTACATGCCGAACCCTATTCTCTTCAAAGGGCCATTCATGAGTTCAAAAAAACATTCTTTGAAATAAACCACCTGCGCAGAACACAAAAACATTTAAGCGATCCTCTCAAAGGTTCGGCCGCAAAACGGCTAAACATGTTTCTTCGTTGGATGGTTCGGGATGATAACTCTGGTGTTGATTTTGGCCTTTGGAAAAAATTGAAACCCTCACAACTTTCTTGCCCTTTGGATGTTCACTCAGGTAATGTGGCTCGCAAGTTGGGCTTACTCCACAGAAAACAAAATGATGCCAAAGCTCTTGAAGAACTAGATGCATCGTTACGCAGGCTAGATCCCAACGATCCGGTTAAATACGATTTCGCATTGTTTGGATTAGGTGTTTTTGAAAAATTTTAAAGTATCTTAGCAAGACTACTAAACCATGTTATATGAAATATTCAATTTCCATTATCGTCTTTTGCTTTTCTTTAATCACTTTTGGACAAAGCCGTAAAATCTCTAAAGACACCATTATAAAAACCACCCACAATGTGCAAATAAAAGGGCAAACCGTGCCTTATGATGCTATGGCGGGCATGCAGCCTGTTTGGGACGAAAAAGGTGATATGATTGCGACTATGTTTTTCACCTATTACAAAAGAAATGATCTAAAAGACACCTCAAACAGACCTATTATTTTCTCTTTTAATGGTGGACCAGGCTCTGCCTCAGTATGGATGCACATAGCCTATACAGGCCCGGTAGTCTTGAATATTGATGACGAAGGTTACCCCATCCAACCGTATGGCTATAGTGACAACCCAAACTCAATTCTTGATATTGCCGATATTGTGTATGTTGATCCCGTGGGCACGGGCTATTCCATTATGCTTGAAGACAAAGATGGGAAACTCCCCGACAGGGATAAATTCTTCGGAATTAATGCCGATGTGAACTATTTAGCAAATTGGATGAACACCTTCGTAACCCGCCACAATAGATGGCTGTCTCCTAAATACATTATTGGCGAAAGTTATGGTGGCACGAGAGTTATGGGGTTATCCTATGAATTGCAAAGCAAACACAGTATGTATTTGAATGGCGTTATTATGGTTTCGCCTGCCGATTATAAATTATACAATACAGGCAATGCCATAGGGACTATTGTCAACATTCCCTATTTTACTGCCACCGCTTGGTATCACAAGGTTTTGCCACCAGCATTACAATCAAAACCTCTGGAGGACATTCTACCCGAAGTTGAGCAGTTTGCTTTGTATGAAGCCTTGCCTGCGCTATCAAAAGGCGGGTTTATCTCTGATACCGAAAAGCAAGCCGTAGCCGAAAAACTGGCGTATTATAGTGGTTTGAGCAAAGACGCCGTGCTTTCACAAAACCTGGATGTTTCAACTAGCTTTTTTTGGAAAGAATTGCTAAGAGATAAAAATGGCATGACCATTGGCCGATTGGACTCCCGTTATTTGGGTATTGACAGAGAACTGTCGGGAGATAGCCCAGATTTTAACCCCGAACTAACCGCTTGGATGCATGCCTTCACCCCACCTATTAATCACTACATCAAGAATGTCCTAAAATTTGAAACCGACGTGCCTTACAAGGTTTTGAATGGTTTAGGGTATTGGGACAGGCGCAATGATAATGTTAGGGAAAATCTCCGTAAAGCCATGGCTCAAAATCCTTATTTGAAAGTCTTGGTACAATCAGGCTATTTTGATGGCGCCACCACCTATTTCCAAGCCAAACAAACCATGTGGCTAGTAGACCCTAGTGGTAAACTAAAAGACCGTTTCACCTTTAAAGGATACCATAGTGGGCATATGATGTACTTGCGCAATGAGGATTTAAAAACGGCCAATGACGACATTAGAGCGTTTATAAAGAACTCCTATAAACCAGGAAATGTGGCAAAATATTGATGTTTTAGGCTTATTAACGGTTGAATGTTAATAAAAACCAGTGGGAGCTTAATGTTATGTTTTTTGGAGTATTTCAGTTTTCCTAACTTTGATATGCTGTACCTAACATAACCAACAAGTAACCAACCTAACCGAATGAAACATTCTTTTAAACTGAAAAAATCTCAGATAAGAACTGTATTTTTAGAAAAACTGGACATCAAGACAGTAGCCATTGATAATCGTGTAGATGTAGAAAATGTAATTAGCACTATTCTGGTGTTCAATGAATTGGAAAACTATTTGTCACCCATAGAATGTTCCTATAATTTTTTTGATGCAACTGTTTCCTTTCAATTGGAACTGAATCCTGATAAGGATAAATCCGATTTTTTTGAAGCCATAAAAAAATTTGAAGCCTTCATTGATGCATAAAAAAAGCCTCTCAATATGAGAGGCTTTTTATTACTTATTAAGAATAATTCATCTTTTTATCCTTTCAACCAAGCTTTGCGTAAGGCAATTTGCTCTGGAGTTGCGTTAGGATCTTCTACAAGCGCCGTTCCAGATGTATAGGACTGTGTTAACGTTGTTTTAATTACAATGTCTTCTCCATTTCTATTCAAAACCACTTCAATATCTTCACCTGGTTTCCACATAAATACTTTTTGAAAAACAGAATTGGCTGTTGGCAATGTTACTTCTTCACCATTAACCTTCTTAATAACGTCATTGGGCAATACCCCATTGTCATGCCAGAAACTGTTTTGGGATACCGAATCGTTAAAGAATATGGTTCCTTTTTCAGGATCGGCGGCTACAATAATCTGGTTTCCATTTAAGATATAATTGGTCTCCACCTTAGCGCCTTTTTCAACTTTAAGCCCCACTTTATTGAAAAACTCATTGTAATCAATAGGCTCAGTTCCAATAACATGTCTGTCAAAGAAATCACGTAGCGAAGGATAGGTCATGGCAACAATTTCATCTATCAATTTATCATCCTCAAAAGGCTTGTTCACTCCATATTTCATTGAAAGTTCTTTCATTAAAGAAAGAATACCTCTATGACCATTACTTTCTTCGCGCAGCATAATATCTACGCACATACCAATCAAAGCACCTTTGCTGTATACATTAATATAATTGGAGGCATAGGGTTCCTCAAGAATGTTTTCACTCATAGTTGTAAAACTCATGGTGTCATCATATCCAGCAGCAGATTGGATTTTATCCATGATTTTATCGTAGAATTCTTGCTTGCTCACCAAATCTTGATTGACTTGAAACAACGTAGCAAAATATTCAGTAACACCTTCATACATCCACAAGTGCTTAGAGAATGTAGGCTGGCTATAGTCGAAGTAATGCACATCTTCAGAATGAACGCTCAATGGTGTTACAATATGGAAGAACTCATGGGAAACCACATCAACCATGCTTTCATCTAGATCTTCTATAGGCATGGCATCAACCAAGACTACTACCGTTGATTTGTGATGTTCCAAAGCTCCAAAGCCTTTAGGAGACTCATTATCGCCTCTAGACAAATAAAGGAAAATGTCATATCGTGGTGTGCTATTGATGTCCCCTAAAAATGCTTTTTGCGCATCCATCATCTTTTCCATGGCACCACTCAATTCCTCAGCCGTATGGTTCCCCGATGGTGAGTAGACACTAAGTACAATTTTTATGTCTCCAACTTGAAATTCTTTTTTGGAGAATTTACCATACATCATTGGGTTGTCGGTCACATCAAAATACCGTGGCGCATAATAGCTATCGGTTACAGATTTCCCATCTTCACTGGTTGTTGTTTTAACTTCCTGTAAAGCTGATGAATGAATAAAATCACTTGGGGATGTGATATCTATGGTGTATTGATTGTTCTTTAATGAATCAAAATAACCCACAAAACCATGTAAGTTAAGCACGTAATTATCAGGCTCAATATTGGTACCTGCAGGGGAAAATGGCTGTTCACCGCCAATGCCGCCAGTTGATTCGATGTCAAAGGTATCGTTTACGTAATAAGTAAGATAGTCTAGATTCGTAGCATTAGCAATGGTCCAAGAATCTGTATCGGCTTTCACTACTGGTATTTCATTTCCTTTGTAGTCAAAGGCTTTAATATCATCAACATATTTACCAAAATCACTAACAGAATAGGTTCCTTGCACAACCCTGGGTAATCTGTAAGTTACCGTTTCTTGAGTAAAGCGTCCAGGGTTTATGGTCACTGGCACTCTATCGTCCACAACTTTGGTAAGATCTAAGGACGTTTTAATAGGATTGCTAACGGCCAAATCGTTAGTGTTTGTTTTGGAAGAGCTACAACCAGAAAGGATACTGACTGCTAAACCAAGGCAAAAAATTATTTTTTTCATAAAAGAGAATTAAGAATAAACCATTAATTGACGTGCAAAAGTACTTTGCGTTACATGATATTTACTTAAGTTTTTGTTAAAACAAATGCTTAAAAGCATTATCTGATTATTTTGAAGGCAAAATAACAACTGTCTAAGCTTAAACCTTATTTTTGTACTAATAAATTTTGAACACTACCCATGCAGTTTAAACATCCCGAATTACTTTACGCTCTTTTTTTACTGCTTATCCCTATTATTGTTCATCTATTCCAATTAAGAAAATTCAAAAAAGAAGCTTTTACCAATGTTGCTTTTTTAAAGCAAGTTTCAATTCAAACCAGAAAAAGCTCCCAGCTAAAAAAATGGCTTACTCTTGCGTTGCGCCTACTGGCATTGGGGGCCCTGATTTTCGCCTTTGCCCAACCGTATTTGAGTTCAAATGATTCTTTTGAAACGACCCAAGACACCGTTATCTGGCTGGACAATTCCTTCAGCATGCAAAAAAAAGGCGCTAATGGCGAATTGTTAAAACGGGCCGTTCAAGAACTTATTGAAAATATTGACGAAACCGAAGTCCTCACTTTGTTTACTAATGATGTGGTTTATAAGAACACAACCCTTAAAGCCATTCAAAACGACCTGCTCAAATTGGACTATTCGCCGCAATCCTTAAATTACAATGCCGCTGTTTTAAAAGGCAGTAACTTGTTTGATACCAAAACTTCAGCAAACAAAAATTTGATACTCATTTCAGATTTTCAAGAACAAAAAACCGCTTTTCAGCCCCAAAAAGACTCGTCGTTTGCCCTAAATCTGGTGCAATTGAAACCCGTAAACAACAATAACATTCTATTAGACAGTCTCTACCTATCTGAAGCATCGGTTACGGATACGGATTTATCGGTTGTTGTGAAAAGCTTTGGTTTTGACCCTGAAAATGTTCCTGTCTCTCTGTATAACGATGACAAACTTATTGCCAAGACTTCCGTTTCACTTAATAACGGTCTGGCTACTGCTGTTTTTTCTTTACCTGAGAACGAAGTTATTAACGGCAAGGTTACTATTGAGGATCCTAACCTGACTTTTGATAATACCTTGTTTTTCAATATTAACGCAAAAACCAAAATTAATGTCTTGGCTATTTCTGATGCCAGTGATGCTTTTTTAAGGAAGATTTTCACCGAAAACGAATTCAACTATAACAATTACCCCAGCAATGCCCTTGACTTTAATACTATTGATAAGCAAAATATAATACTGCTGAATGAGGTAAAAACCATTTCCAATGCGCTTTCAACGGCTCTTTCAGAATTTAAAAAAAATGGCGGCAGTGTTATTGTTATTCCTTCTCCCCAAGCGGTCTTGCCATCGTACAACCAATTTCTTGCGGAGGAAAGTTGGCAATTGGGTGCCCTTACAAAAACAGAAAAGCAAATAACCACTATAAATTACTCTCACCCTATCTACCAAGAGGTATTTGATGGTAAAGTAGCTAATTTTCAATACCCAAAAGTGCAAAGCTTCTATCCTCTAAACAATGCCCTAGGAGCCAGCATGCTGACTTTTGAAGATGGCAAACCCTTTCTGCTTCAGCAAGATAAAACCTATCTTTTTACAGCGGCTTTGAATGATGAGAATTCAAATTTCACCCATTCCGATTTAATAATTACACTTTATGCAATTGCCAAAAACAGCCTGAAAACACCTAAACTCTACTCTACAATAGGCATCCAAGACAGTTTTGATGTAGAGGTAACACTCAAACAAGATGAAGTGATTACGTTGAATAACGGACAGCAAAGTAGTATTCCCCAGCAACAATACTTCAACAACAAAGTCACGGTTATTACTGGAGAAACCCCAGAAGTTGCAGGTGTTTACAGCGTTTCTACCCAAACGGAAAATTTGCAGAACGTGAGTTTTAATTATAGTCGAAATGAGAGTAACATGTCCTACCAATCATTTACCACTGAAAATGGAATTACCCTTTCCAATTCAGTAAATACGATGCTGAATAGTTTAAAAAATGATTCAAAAATTAACGAGCTATGGAAATGGTTTGTTATTTTTGCCTTGATTTTCCTCCTTATGGAAATGCTCATTCTAAAATATCTTAAATGAACGTACTCCTAAAGTCCGCTACTATCATTGACCCTAAAAGCGAGTTTCATAATACTACTCAAGATATTTTAATTGAAAATGGGATCATCACAAAAGTCGCCCAAAACATCAAAAACACGAACGGCTATAAAGAAATAGCCCTTGAAAACCTGCACGTTTCGCAAGGTTGGTTTGACAGCAGCGTGAGTTTTGGAGAGCCAGGCTATGAAGAAAGGGAAACCATTGAAAATGGACTCAAAACCGCTGCTAAATCAGGATTTACAACAGTAATGGTGAATGCCAATACAGTTCCCGTAACGGATACGGGCTCTCACGTTTCTTTTATTCAATCCAAAGCAAAAAACAGTGCGGTTA
>JAGQZG010000108.1 GCA_020435705.1 Mangrovimonas sp. | reverse complement strand
CCTTTATTCCCAATGATGACGAGGAATTATTGCTTTTTAAGCTAGAAATTTAATCTAATCCAAAAAACCCATTTTTTTCATCCAATCGTTGTTGAACATTTTACCCACATAACGGCTACCGTGGTCGTGAAATAAAACCACCACCACATCGTCTTTGGTGAAATGTTCTTTTAACTGAAGCACACCTTTAATAGCCGCTCCAGCCGAATTCCCCAAGAACATGCCTTCTTCTTTGGCCAAACGCTGGGTATAAACGGCGGCATCTTTATCGGTCACTTTGGTAAACCCGTCTATAATATCAAAGTTCACATTGGCCGGTAAAATATCTTCGCCTATCCCCTCGGTGATATAAGGGTAGATTTCTTTTTCATCAAAAATGCCCGTTTCATGGTACTTCTTGAACACACTTCCATAGGTATCAACACCCCAAACCTTGATGTTGGGATTTTGTTCCTTAAGGTATTTTCCAACCCCAGAAACTGTTCCGCCAGTTCCAACACCTACTACAAAATGGGTGATTTTCCCTTCGGTTTGTTTCCAAATTTCCGGCCCTGTACTTTCATAATGCGCCTTGGTGTTGCTTGGGTTGTCATACTGATTCACATACCATGCGTTAGGCGTTTCTTCGGCCAAACGTTTGGAAACCGAATAATAACTTCGCGGATCTTCAGGAGCCACATCTGTGGGGCAAACCATGACCTCGGCACCTACGGCACGTAAAACATCCATTTTTTCTTTGGATTGTTTATCGGCCATCACAAAAATACATTTATAGCCTTTTACAATGGCTGCCAAGGCAAGTCCCATACCTGTATTTCCCGATGTCCCTTCAATAATAGTTCCGCCTGGTTTTAAACGCCCGTCGGCTTCGGCATCTTCAATCATCTTCACGGCCATTCGGTCTTTTACTGAATTCCCAGGATTGAACGTTTCGTATTTAGCCAAGACCAAACAAGGCAAATCGGCGGTAAGTTTATTGATTTTCACTAAGGGCGTGTTGCCAATGGTTTCCAATATATTTTTTGCGTACTGCATAGAATTTTTTTTCGGGATAAAATTAAGTAAAGTTTCTGTTTTGACTAAACACTTTGGGATGAATCATTCAAATCTTATGGCTTTTACAGGCGCAATCTTACTAATGAGATAGGACGGCACCAAAAGCATAACCAAGCACAAAACCAAAGTTCCCGCATTAAGAGCCAGTATGTAACCTATATTGATATAAACCGGCACCGACTTGACGTAATATACTTCCATGGGCAATTTAATAACTTCAAAATACTTTTGAATGTACAACAATCCCAAACCTATAAGATTACCCCAAAACAATCCCAAAACAATCAAATACCCAGCGTTGTAAAGAAATATTTTTCGGATGCCCCAATTGCTGTTGCCCATAGCTTTCAGGATGCCTATCATTTGGGTACGCTCCAAAATAAGCACCAATAAGGCCGTAATCATGTTAATGCCTCCCACCAAAATCATCACTCCAATAATGGAATAGATGTTGGTATCAAAAATCTTAATCCATTCAAAAATGGAACTATACTTTTGCTCTACCGTTTCTACGTTCAATGTAGGCGGAATACTCTTGGAGGTATAAATTTCGGGCGCTATAGTGTTCAAATCCTTATAATCGTTTAGAAACACCTCAAAATTTCCCACTTGGTCACTTTCCCATCGGTTCAATCTTTGAATATGCCTTATATCGCCAAACATATAGGTCTTATCAAAATCCTGAAAACTGGAGTTGTAAATACCCACAATGGTATACCCTATCTGGCTTGGGGGCTTGGTGGAATCTTCCTTCATAAAATAGGTTTGGATCCTGTCACCTACCTTGAGTTGCAATCTATCTTTAAGGTATTCAGAAATGAGAACATCTTCGTTGCGTTCCCCAGTAAAATCGGGCAACCTCCCTTCCACTAAAAAAGGCGTGAAATAGTCCCAATCATAATCCTTCCCAACCCCTTTCACAATAACACTTTCAAAATCTGTTTCAGTACGAATCACACCAAATTTGGTAGCCACCGCCTGAATGTGCTTAACCCCTTGCACATCTTTGAACTCCGGATAAAATGCTTGGTTGATACTGATAGGATCTGTACTTTCCTGGGAATTGTTGTCACTCAATTTTGAAATCACGATCTGCCCATTGAAAGCCACCACTTTATCCCTTATTTTTTGCTGAAGCCCAATTCCCGTAGCAATGGCTATCATCATGACCACAATGCCAATAGCGATAGCCGCAATACCAATTTTTATTATTGGTGCCGAAACACTACTTTTATACGACTTACTGTCTATGATGCGTTTTGCTATGAAGTATTCTAAATTCAATCGAAAAATGTGCTATTTGTTCACCAAAAATACAGTTTTATTATTTGTTTTAACGTTGCTTTCCTGCGGAAAGTTGTTTACATCCGAAGACCAAAGCACAAAGCACGAGGTGGCTGTTGGTAGTAAGATTCCAGACGCCGCTCAAACTGACAAGGGTACACCTATAGTAGGAGCGAATCGGACGGAAAAATACATCCCTTTGTTGAAAGGAAAGCGGGTAGGAATTGTGGCCAATCAAACCAGCGTAATTTTCAAAGACAAAAATCGCACACACCTAGTGGATTCCTTACTGGCCTTACAGGTGAATGTAGTCACGGTTTTTTCCCCCGAACATGGGTTTAGAGGTCAAGCCGATGCCGCCGAACACGTTGCCGATGGTGTAGACACTAAAACCGGCTTACCCATTATTTCGCTTCATGGAAAAACAAGAAAACCACTACCCGAACATTTAAAGGCTATTGACGTCATGGTTTTTGACATTCAAGATGTGGGCGTTCGCTTTTACACCTATATCTCTACACTTCATTACGTAATGGAAGCCTGTGCCGAAAATAACATTCCCCTGATTATTCTGGACAGACCTAACCCTAATGGCAACTATGTAGATGGTCCTGTTTTAAACCCCAAACACAAGAGTTTTGTGGGCATGCATCCCGTAGCCTTGGTTCATGGCATGACCATAGGCGAATATGCTCAAATGATCAATGGCGAAAAGTGGTTGGCTAACGGTGCCCAATGCAACATTACAGTCGTCACCGTTGAAAACTACACCCATGACACTCCGTACAGTTTACTCATTAAGCCGTCACCTAACTTACCCAATGATAAAGCCATCAACCTGTATCCAAGTTTAGGACTTTTTGAAGGTACCACGATTAATGCCGGCAGAGGTACGGATTTTCAATTTCAGCGTTATGGCGCACCGTTTTTTCCTAAAACGGAATTCAGTTACACACCGCTTCCCAATGAAGGCTCCAAACATCCCAAACACGAAGGCAAGTTGTGCTATGGTGTAGATTTGACCCAGGAACCTGAATTACATAGCTTCACCTTAAAATATATTATTGATGCGTATCAAAAAACACCTAAAAGTGACACTTTTTTTGGCCCAACCTTTACCATCCATGCTGGAAATGAGACTTTGCAAAAACAAATTGCACAAGGCTTAAGTGAAGCAGAGATCCGTAAATCCTGGAAAGAAGGTTTAGAAAACTATAAGACAATGCGGAAAAAATACCTGCTTTATCCTTAACGGGTTTTTACAGAAGCCATTTTGGTTGAAGAGACCGTTTCCACTTGTGACGATTCGCCATTTACGCGAACCACAAACACAATGCGCTTTCCAGACTGTGATACTACAAACACATGCTTCCCAATGGTTAGCTTGTCCAACGGCACCTTGTATTCCTTACTACCCGCATAGGTATCTATTTCCCTGTGATAGGATTCGTTGATAGAATAAACATACCCTATCTCCTTTTGTCCTTTTAGGATCAGTGTGTCTTTAGTTGTATTAAGTTCTTGTGAAAGTTCCTTGGCGTAAATGTTTCGGTTTTTTTCCAAAGAAGCATAACTGGATTGCCCAAATGCTTTTTGAACCATGGCCATAAAACCAAGACAGGAGAATAGGATGTAACTTTTCTTCATAAAAAATGCTATTGCATAGTTAGTGACAATAGCATTTATGTTTTCATTTAGTATTTCCCTCAGTATAAATCTATGTAAGATTAAGGCACAGAAAATAAAAATTCCCACAAACTGCCTAAAAATCCGAAGAAGTGTATTTTTTTGTTAATAAACTGTTGATAAGCTAATCAGTACGTCAGGGTAATCTGTAATAATACCATCCACCTTCATAGCCAGCATAGCTTCCATATCTTTGAGTCTGTTAACGGTCCACGGAATGACTTTATAACCGTCTTTTTGGTACTCTTTGACGTTTTCGGGAGTGAGCAATTCAAACGCCGGACTGATAATTTCCGGTTTAAAGTTCAACTCTTTTAGTTTTTCATTGATATTCTCACTTCCATCTACCAGTAAGGCCAATTCCATCTCTGGTGCCTGCTTTTTTATTTCGTTCAAGACGTTCACATCAAAAGATTGGAGATTGGAACGCTGGGCTATAGGGTACGAATTGATCACTTCCATCACCAACCGTACAAACTCTTGTGGTTCGGGCGTGAAGACATTATAATCGGCTGGGCCTGTCTTAATTTCAATATTATAACGGATTTCAGGATTTAAGGAATCTGACAATTCAATCACCTCACTTAAGAGCGGCTTATACGTTTTGCTGTTTTTTTGTTCGGGGAATCGCGGGTATTTTTTTGAACCACAATCAAACGCCTTAATCTCGTCATAGGTCATGTGATACAAGTTGAAGGCTTTATCATTAACAATTTCGGCTCCAGTGGTATCGTAACAAATGGTGCGATTCATGTAGGCTTCATGGGAAACTACTACTTTTTGATCTTTGGAAATAACCACATCCAGCTCCAGTGTGGTTACACCCAAGTCTACAGCTTTCTTAAAAGCAGGCAAAGAATTTTCAGGTAGCAAGCCCCGGCACCCTCTATGCCCTTGGATGTCTAATTTAGGTTTAGAACTACAACTCATCATAAATGTAAAGGCAATGAATGCTAAAAAAAGTCTCAAAATCATTCAGGTTTTATTGTGGGTCGTTTATATTTCTGAAAAGGCTGTTTCAATAAATTTAAGGTATTGCCATTTTCCTTTTCATCTGGAAACACATCTACACCATAAATCAATTGCTCTCTATCCAACTCCATGTAAGTGCCCAACAATCTGTCCCAAATGGAGAAAATATTTCCATAATTACTATCGGTATAAGGTAACACATAGTGGTGATGTACCTTGTGCATATCGGGCGATACAAAAACATAACTGATGATCTTGTCTAGCTTCCTTGGCATTTTGATGTTGGCATGCGTTAACTGGGTAAAAACCACGGAAAGCGACTGGTAAAGAAAAACAATAGCTATGGGCGTTCCCACCACAAAAACACCAAAAAGCGTAAAAGAAAACCGGATAACACTTTCTATTGGATGGTGCCTGTTCCCTGTGGTAATATCTACATTATGATCGGTATGGTGCACCAAATGTACCATCCATAAGGGTTTTACTTTATGCTCTACATAATGTGCCAAATAGGCTCCAAAGAAATCCAACAGCAGTACTCCCAAAACCATATAGAGCCACAATGGCATTTGAGGAAGCCAATTGATTATGCCAAAATTATTGTTCTTGACCCAATCCGATGACTTTAAAAGCACGAAAGCCAATCCGAAATTAATAAGTATGGTAGTGAGTGTAAAAAAGATATTTGGTAGGGCATGTCGCCATTTTTTATAATTGAATTTAAATAACGGAATAGCACCTTCCAAGAACCAAAAGAACATGATACCGCCCACGAGTAAAATGCTTCGATGTGATGATGGGATGGTCTCAAAATAGTTGAAAATGGCTTCCATGACTCTATTGATTGTTGATAATGACTTTAGCTTTTTCCAAATCAACCGGGGTTACCTTAGATTCCCAGGACGAAGCATTTTCTTGTTCGTTTTCTAGCATATAGGACACATAATACAAAAAAGCATACAATTGATTATTGGCTCCCTGCAATTGGGATGCATCAATTCTCTTTAACTTCCTCAAAACTTTGTTGGCCTTGCCTACCGCCAGTTCCTGCTCTATTTCCAGCAATTCAAATCTTTGTGCCAGGGCCTCTTTGTTATCCAAACGCTCGCTTTCCAATCGGGCTTTTGCTTCTTCTAAATAAATATTGGAGAGTCCCAACAGTTCCTTCTTAATATAGTCATTGGCATAAAAAGCATAATCTATATACTTTGACCCTAAATAAAATGCTGTGTAAAAATTTTGATCATTCCTATAATTAATCAATTCTTGTTTGATGAACGACGTATTCAAAGCATATTTCTGAATGAGTTCAAAAACATCCAAAACATACCCTGAGGGATCTGTCGTGATAAGAATATTGCCATTGGCATCCATTATTTTAAGACTGTCGTCACTAAACTTATCCAAGTAACTGAACGATCGCTTGTCCTTGATGCCATTGTAGAGTTCCAAAAAAGACGATTCGTCCAATTTAACCAAAACAAAGTGTTCCCAAAGCAAGTCTATAACCGCATCAGACTCAAACAAATTATTCAAAATCACTTGCCCCCCTTGATTGTCCTTTACCAAAACGGGCAAGGGATAAAATGTAGATTGATCCCAAACCACCAAAAGCATTTTATCTTGGGCCAAAGCCAAACGCTTTGCAGCCTCAAAACCAGTCATCCATGCATCTTGAGCCAGAGAAACACTTTTAGCAAAAAGCGTGAGAAGAATAAACAAGCAAATCTTTTTCATAACGGTAACAGCTACAATTTAATTCTTTTTTTCATTTCTTCAACAATATGGTAAGCCGCAGGACAAATGGTCACGTTTTTTAACGTCAAGTTGGATATTTGCTGAAATTTCTTTCTATCGGTATGTGGATATTCCCGACAAGCCTTGGGCCTCACTTCATAAACAGAGCAATAATTGTCGGCTCCCAAAAATGTACACGGTACCGCTTGCAACACATAATCGTTATCTTCATCAACACGCAAATAGGCATCGATAAACTGTTGTGGTTTCATTTTGAAATGCTTACTGATACGCTCAATATCTTTATCGGTAAACAAAGGGCCCGTGGTTTTACAGCAATTGGCACATTCCAAACAATTGGTTCTCTTAAATTCTTCGTCATGCAATTCCTGCATGATATAATCCAACTGCTTGGGTGGTTTTTTCTTGAGCTTTTCAAAGAAGGTTTTGTTTTCTTGGTATTTGTCTTTGGCAAGATTGGGCAGTATGTTCAAAAAATCATCCATTAAAACTCCTCTCCATTTATAAATGTCTTCTCCACTTTGGTTGTAGGCACCTCATCAATAGCTACTGTCATTATATCTTTATTCAATATCACAAAATCGGCCAACTTCCCAGCCTCAATACTTCCCTTTTCTTTTTCTTCGAAATTGGAATAGGCTGCCCAAATGGTCATGCCTTTAAGGGCTTCTTCCCTAGTGAGCGCATTGTCTGGTTCAAATCCACCTTTAGGGTAATGTTCCAAATCTTGTCTGGCCACAGCCGCATAAAATGTAAGCATAGGACTCACTTGCTCTACAGGAAAATCTGTTCCAAGAGGCAGTTTCCCATAAGCTTCCAACAATTTCTTATAAGCATATGCATTGTGAATCCGTTTGGATCCCAAACGATCTTCGGCCCAATACATATCACTCGTAGCATGGGTTGGCTGCACAGACGGAATGATGGTATTGAACTGCGCAAAATCTTCAGGGGAAACCACTTGGGCATGTTCAATGCGCCAACGCCTATCTTGTTTTCCTTCTAACACTTTCTTATAGGTTTGGATTACCACATGATTTGCCGAATCGCCTATGGCATGGGTATTCATTTGGTAAGGCGACTTGGCTATACGCTGTGCCGTGGTTCGTAAATACTCCAATCCTTGCACCAACTGACCGTAATGCCCTGGCTGGTCGCTATATTCCTCCCTAAGCGCCGCACCTCTGGATCCTAAAGCACCATCGGCATAGAACTTAAACGAGCACACATTTAGTCGGTTAGTTTTATAAGGTTCTTTAGCCAAATAATAGTCAAGGTTGGTTGGCGTTGCTGGTACCATCATATATAGCCTAACTTTTAAATCGCCTGTATTTTGAAGACTATCTACTAGGGAAATAACGGGTGTCCAAGGGGTTGTAAAAATATCAGGCCCCGCATCGGAAATAGTGGTCAATCCATTTTTGATACACACATCTTGTGCTTTCATCAAGGCATCTACCAGTTCCTCACGAGTAGGCTTGGGCCAATGGTCCATGACCAGTTGCTCGGCATTGTCAATTAACACCCCAGTAAGTTGGCCGTTCACCACCATCACTTCGCCTCCATCTACTTTGGAATTAACGGTAACATTACCTAAATCCAATGCGGCTTGATTGCAAAGAATAGCGTGACCGTCAATTCGAGTGAGTGAAATGGGAGTATGCGGAAACAACTTGTCCAATAAGGCTTTAGTAGGCATGGTCTTGTCTTCCCAATCGTTTTGGTCCCAACCGCGCCCTTTGATATAGGGTAAATTGTTTTCATTCTGAAAATCCAGAATACGCTTCATCATATCGTCAAAACTGGTGGTACCCACTAGGTTTACTTGTTGCAAAAATTGCCCTAAGCTCAGGAAATGGGCATGAGCATCAATCAAGCCTGGGAAAATAGCTTGTCCTTGAGCATCCACATTTTTCAGAGCCTGATACTTTTCTTGAATGGCTTGTGAGGTACCCACTTCCACGAACTTGCCATCTTTAACAGCAAAAGCCTCGGCCGTATCAAAATTGTCATTGACTGTATAAATTTTGGCATTAAACACAATCGTATCTACGGGTTCTTTTTCATT
>JAGQZG010000107.1 GCA_020435705.1 Mangrovimonas sp. | reverse complement strand
AGGCAAAACTTTCAATGAGAAACTTGCCAATTTTCCTATTGCTTTCGGCTATTGGCTTGAAAGCATGTATAGGAATGGCATAAAGGATGCATTCTTCTTGGGCAATGGCTGTGAAACGATAGGGTTCATGGGCAAACAATGGGCGGAGCCCAAACACATCGCCTTCATCATAAGTATCTACCCAAAAACTTTTATTGCTTTCGTCTTCATTTAGCGAAACCGCTCCTTTGTGTATACAATAAAAATGATTGGCGGTAGGTTCGTTTTGCTTGAATATAATTTGGTTTTTTTCAACATACTTGATGGTAACCTGTGAAGCAATGTCCACAAGTTGGGTTTTATTCAACAGATCAAAAGGAGGAAAATCCTTGAGAAACTGAGCAACACGGTCGGCAATGGTATTCTTCATGTCACTAATTTACTCAAAAATAGGATGAGGGGTTTAAAAAATGAGTACATTTAGAAAGCTTCTAAACCAGCCATTTTATGAAACAAGCTCTAACAAGAATACGTAACCGTGTATTCAATGGTATGATGTACCTCTTGCCTTTATTTTTCGTCTTTATACTTCTTGAAAAATTATGGATGAAAATGAGTGCTTTGGGAAAATTTATTTCCCATTATTTCCATTTTGAAAAACTGTTTGGAAAGTTGGCCATTGTATTTGCCACCTTATTGTTAGTGCTCTTGCTGTTTTATGTATTTGGATGGTTGGCATCGCTTCATTTTTTCAAGAAACTAAATGTTTGGATAGAAAGCAAACTATTTGATTTAATCCCGGGCTATTCTTATTATAAATTCCAATTGGAATCAGGGATTACACAAGAAATGGAAAAACGTATTCCGGTATGGGTTACCACTCCTTATGGAAAACGGCCAGCCCTTTTGATTGAGGAAAAAGGCGAAAGTAGTACCGTCTTTTTTCCTAATATGAAGGAAACTTCGGTGGGGGATATTGCTTGGGTAGAAAACGATCGGATTATTAAGATGGACATTGATGCCAAAACGTTTTTGAACAAACTAAAAATGCAGGGCAAGGGCTTACCCTTAGATTGAACTACTGCGGCTTAAAGTTGGAGTTTTTCTGATGGCTTTTCATGGCTTTATGCGAGAGAACAACAGCCACAATTAACGACACAAAAGCACCTATCCATATGCCAGGAACAAAGTCGATGAACAAGAAAAAATCGTAGGCGCCATGGAAGGCAATGGCCAGTAAAAGTCCAGTAAGGTTTAAACGGAATCTGTTTTTTGAAAATTTTGCTTTCCCCATGAAATAGCCCATAAGAATGGCAAATGTGGCATGAGCGGGTACTGCTGTAAAGGCTCTAAAAAGAGCTACACCCAAACCACCATTCATTACGTACATAATATTTTCGGTAGCTGCAAATCCCATGCTCACCATGACGGCATACATGATACCATCAAAAGGTTCGTTGAAATGTTTGTTGGTTTGTGCTACAAACCGTACGATCACATACTTGCTGAATTCTTCTGTAAGTGCAACAATAAAAAATGCTTTGATAAATTGCTCGAAAAGGGTAGGTTCATTAAAGGGATATAAAAAGGCATCGGCCAATAGATATAATATGGTGGTGATAATGACACTTACGAAAGCTCCAAGAGCAAAGTTCAATAGTAGGATACGCTTCGGCTCTTTTTCATATTTATCTTTGAGATAAACATATAGAATGATCAAGAAAACAGGTACTATTGCACTTACGAATAAAGTCATTTTTTATCTGCAAATTTAGTTTTAATGTAGCTTAATACGGTTAAGTAGTAAGGTTTGTTGGAGGGAACAAAGTGGTCGTTTTTTTCACTCTCTTCCAATTTGTCTAAAAAGGTGTCCACGCTCACCAGCTTGATGGCTTCCACTTCTCCAGGATCGGGCGTTAGATTTTCTAAACTCGATTTTAATTCTGAAAGATAGGTGTGGTGAAACTCATTATCGGAAACACCAAAGCTGTATTCCTCAAAGCATTCAAAAACACCTATTTTTTCTAAATCTTCAGAATGTATTTTAAGTCCGATTTCCTCACGGATTTCACGAACGGCTGCATCTTCCAAGGTTTCTCCAGCATCCACATGACCCGCAACTGAGACATCCCACATTCCAGGGCAAATGGTCTTTTTGAAAGATCTTTGGGCCAAAAGAATTTGCCCTTCTTTTGTATAAAACCAAATGTGAACTGTATTGTGGTAGTACCCTTTTTGGTGTACAACACTCTTAAGGTATGATTCACCTAAAGGCTTTCCGGTTTTATCTAAGATGTCTAAATATTCCTCCAAAATGGATTAACTAAAATAACTGAATGTTTCGCCATCCTTAACTTTTAAAAGGGTATTGTAAATAAGCTTGATTACGTTTTCCACATCGTCTCTGTGTACCATTTCTACAGTGGTATGCATGTAGCGTAAGGGTAGGGAAATAAGAGCTGAGGCTACGCCACCATTACTATAAGCGAAGGCATCGGTATCGGTTCCCGTAGCTCTAGATAGGGCGGATCGTTGGAATGGAATCTTGTTTTCCTCGGCGGTTTCAATAATCAAATCTCTCAATCTCTGTTGAACTGCTGGTGCATAAGCGATAACGGGCCCTTTACCCAATTCTAGTAACCCTTCTTTTTTCTTATCTATCATAGGGGTGGTAGTGTCATGAGTCACATCGGTTACAATGGCCAGTTGTGGTTTAATGGTATGGGTAATCATTTCTGCACCTCGCAACCCTATTTCTTCCTGCACTGAATTGGTAATGTACAATCCAAAGGGGAGTGTTTTCTTGTTTTCGTGAAGAAGTCGAGCAACTTCAGCAATCATAAAACCTCCCATACGGTTGTCTAAAGCACGGCACACAAATTTGTTTCCGTTCAAGATATGGAATTCATCAGGATAGGTGATCACACAGCCCACATGAACACCCATTTTCTCAACCTCTTCCTTGTCTTTGGCACCTATGTCAATAAAAATGTTTTCAGGCTTTGGAGCTTCTTCTTTGGCGCGATCGCGAACATGAATCGCTGGCCAACCGAAAACGCCTTTTACAATGCCTTTTTTGGTATGGATATTTACGATTTTACTGGGCGCAATTTGGTGATCACTGCCCCCATTTCGAATGACATAAAGCAATCCGTTGTCTGAAATGTAATTCACATACCAGGAAATTTCATCGGCATGCCCTTCAATAACCACTCGGTATTTGGCCTTAGGATTAATAACCGCTACAGCCGTTCCGTAGGTATCTGTAATAAACTCATCTACATACGGTTTGAGATACTCCATCCATAGCTTTTGCCCCGTCCATTCATACCCCGTAGGTGCCGCATTATTTAAATATTTTTCTAAAAAGTCAAGTGATTTTTTGTTTAATACACTCTGTTTTGCCATCTCTTATAAGTTTTGCACTAAAATAATAATATTAGCAATATTTTAGGGTTATAGAGGTTGTAAATTGTTAATTTTACACCACCTACAACCAAATAAAAATTGGAACGGTTTTGGTATTGATATGAATATGAAACATATACTGTTTATTTTCTTTTTCTTGCCAGCTTTTCTGTTTGCCCAAATTGACGACGAAGAGCAAGAGGACTATGATTTTATTATTATAGAAGGCGATTCGGTTCCGCACGAGTTTATCAACTTGGATGAAATCAAATTATTGAGCAAGCTTAAGTTTGACGATAATGAAGCCCGCAGACGGTATTTGATTTTAAGACGAAAAACCATCAAGGTGTATCCCTATGCAAAATTAGCCGCCGAACGGTTGGTTGAACTTAACGAACGCTTGGCTAGTTTGGATAGGAAAAGCGATAAAAAGCGTTACGCCAAAAAGATCCAGAAATATCTTGAAGAAGAATTTACCGAAGAGCTCAAGAAAATGACTCGAACCGAAGGGCAAATTCTAGTAAAGCTCATACATAGGCAAACAGGCAAAACTGCCTTCGAGCTGATCAAAGAATTGAGAAGTGGCTGGAAAGCCTTTTGGTCCAATAATACGGCCAATTTATTCGATATTTCACTCAAAAGGGAATTTGATCCAGAAAATGTAAAGGAAGATTATCTCATTGAGGATATCTTACAGCGTAATTTTCAAAATGGCGTTTTGGAACCACAAAAGCCTGCCTTCGATATAGACTATTTTGCACTCACCGATAAGTGGCTCAATCAAAAACAGGCAACACAAGATTAATGCGAAAACAAACCCAAAGAGAAGAAACCCTTAATGCCCTTACCCATGGATTTGGAGCACTTTTGGGGATTGCAGGCTTAATTCTGTTAATTGTTTTTCAGCAGAATAAAACACCCTTTAGTTTATTTAGTGTCATTGTTTATGGGCTTTCCATTATTATCCTTTTTTCGGCGTCAACCTTGTATCATTGGGTTAAAAATGATAAACTAAAGCATTATTTCAGAATTCTGGATCACATTAGCATCTATCTCCTTATTGCCGGAACCTACACACCGGTGGCGCTCATAACCCTTAAAACGAGTTTGGGCTGGGAATTGTTCTGGATAGAATGGGGCATTACGTTTTTGGGAATTATCCTGAAAGTCTTTTTTACGGGACGTTTTGAGTTTGTGTCGGTCTTGCTATACCTGATTTTGGGCTGGCTGGTCGTGATCGATTATGCGGCACTGTCCCATGCCATTGGAAGTAACGGGACACTCTTGTTATTTGCTGGCGGTTTAAGTTATACCGTGGGGATTATTTTTTATGCTTTGGAACGTATTCCTTACAGCCATGTTATTTGGCATTTGTTTGTTTTGGGTGGTGCAATTTGTCATTACTTTCTTATCTTGTTTTATGTGATATAAAAGTTTAAATTTGAGATGTTTAAACTAATCCGCAATGGAAAATCTACAACTTCATGCAAAAGCTAACCAAGACCATTTCCATGTTTTAAAAGAAAAGTACCAAGCCCTAAGACAATTGGTGAAAGAAGACAAGGCTCTTACTGATATCCAAAAGGAAACGGAGCTAACTGACTTAAAGATAGCTTTTGAAAAAGAGAAAAAGGAAATTAAGAACAACTTGTATTAGTTTATAAGAAAGGTCTATGAATTCAAATGTTCTTCTCGCCATTTTTACGTTGCCAAGTGATTTGGCTGTGGTTAAATCATTATTGGAGTCCAATGGTATAGAACCTAACATCAGGGATGAATTGACAATTCAGGTGCACAACTTTATTTCCAATGCCTTGGGAGGAATTAGAATGGAAGTCAAGGAAAAGGACTATGCAAGGGCGAAAGCAATAATTGTTGAAAATGGTTTTGAAAGTTATTTGGTTCATCAACCTGACGAAGACCACATAAAATCAAAGGAGCCATTGGTATCAAGCCTTAAATGGATTATTAGAATCATAGTCATTCTGTCAGGGATGCTTATTTTGATGTTATTCTATTTACTATTGACAGAATGAAGAAGGCAAATTTAACTTGTCCATATTGCAATAGCACAGATGTTTCCAAACCTAAATTTTCACCTAGAGCTTTTGCTATATCCGTTTTATTGGTAGGCTTTCCAATTTTGTTTACTAAAAAAATATGTTTCTGTTTTAATTGTTCAAAAGAATTTAAGGTCAATAGTAAAAAGATTTCTAACCCTTAATCACCTCCTTGTACTCCTCAAAAAAGGCTTCGAACAAACTCATTTTTTCACTGAAGAATTCCATGACTTCCCGCCAGGAATTTTTGTTGTGTATGGATACTTTGGACTCAAGAGGTATATAGATGCGTGAAATTTCCTTGCCATTTTCCAAGTAGTAGATCTCTTCATAAATGGCTTCAGGAAGATAGTCTTCGGTTAAAATGCTTTTTAGTGCCAACAGTTTTTCCCAATAGGTAATGCGGTTTTCCAAATCGTCTTCCAAATCCAGTGCCACCAATGCTTTTTTGGTGTCAAAATGGAATTTGAAAGAAACCCCTTTTATTTTGGTGTTGTAAAGAATCCACTTTCTGGGAAATGATTTTCCGAAACTGGTCCAAAATTCTTCTCGTATTTGTCTGGATTCTTCTTTGCTGAACACTTTTAGATACTATATGCAATAATAAAGCCTAAAATAATGGCGGTGAGTTTGCTAATATTGAATTTATGCCCTTCGCTACTTTCAAACAAGATAGTTGTTGAAATATGGAAGAAAATACCAATTACTATGGCGTTTATATAATAAATGTACGTTAACGCAATATCCATTTGATTGGAAATCAAGGTGCCCAAGGGAGTCATTAATCCGAAGACAATCAGGAAAAAAATGCATTTTTGTTTAGAAAAATTGGAGCTTAGCAAATAGGTGGTGATCAGCATGGCAATGGGTATTTTGTGCACCATGACCCCATATACCATATCGTTGTGGTGATGAATGGGAAACCCTTCCAAAAAACTATGGATACACAAGCTGAGAAAAAGAAGCCAAGGAAATTTGGTTTCGTCATGATGGATGTGAATGTGCCCATGTTCGGCTCCTTTAGAGAAAAACTCCAAGACCACTTGAAGCAAAATACCGGCCATAATAAACACGCCTGTTTGTTTGGTTTCCAAATGCTCGTATACTTCAGGGAGTAAATCAAAAAGGGTTAAGGCCAAAAGAAACGAACCGCTAAAGGAAAGCAATAACTTGGAAAGATAATTGCGTTTATGGTCGGTGACAATGGAAACCAACAGGCCTATAACTACAGCCAGAATGGGCAGAATGTACTGTTGTATCATTTAAAAATCAGGACTAAACGTTCGGAAAAACTTTTATCGAATTTACGCAATTTGTAATCACCAAAAACATCCAGTAAAAAGCAATTGGCTTCTTCAAACAACTTTTCGAAGTCCGTCAGGGTAAAAGCTTTCACACGCTCTTGGAAGTGGTAAGTTTTCTTATCTACTTCAAAGGAAATATCCTTAATGATATACCCATCTTGCACACTGCGCTTTTGGTGAAAAGCCAGGCCATCAACAACTTTAACATCCTCTGGAACCAGATTTTCAATCACGTAATTCACATTCATAAAATCGATGACCCCAAACCCATAGTCATTTAAATCACTTTTAATCGCTTTTATGGTTTTTAAATTATCTTCTTCATCCGGAAAATAGCCAAAACTCGTAAACAAGTTAAAAACGGCGTCAAACTGTTCGCCATAAGGCTGGCACATGTCATGGACCTTAAAGTGGAGCGTCTCATTTTCAAACTGCTTGGCATAGGCAATACTGTTTTCCGAAAGATCGGCACCAGTGACATCGTAGCCAAGCGAATTCAAATAAATGGAATGCCGGCCTTTGCCACACGCCAAGTCTAGGATTTTTCCGTGTTCAGGAAGGTTCAGGTAATTGGTCAAATTGTCCATAAACGCTTGCGCTTCGGTATGGTCACGGTCTTTGTAAAGTTGATGATAGTAAGGTGTGTCAAACCAAGAAGCAAACCATTGTGTCGTGTCTTTTGTCATACTGCGCTTATGTGCCGTAAAAATACTGTATTTTTGCATTCAATTAAAATTCCATGTCACACAATAATTTTAAGATGGTTGCCAAAACCCTGTTTGGGTTTGAAGACCTATTGGCCGATGAACTGCTCAAACTGGGTGCACAAGACATTGAGAAAGGGGTACGCAGTGTTAGTTTCGTGGGCGATAAAGGGTTTATGTACAAATCTAATTTGGCGTTGCGTACAGCCATCAAAATATTAAAGCCCATCAAATCGTTTTGGGTTAAAAATGAAGACGATCTCTACAATCAAATCCATAAAATAAAATGGGAAGATTACCTGAAACCCACGGGTACCTTGGCGGTTGATGCCACTGTGCATTCCCAAACCTTTACCCATTCCAAGTTTGTGGCCTTAAAGACCAAAGATGCGATTGTGGATAGATTCCGCGAGATTTCAGGCGATAGACCGAATGTAGATTTGCGGTTTCCCGATTTGAAGGTGAATGTGCATATTGATAGAAACCAGTGCACCATTTCTTTGGATACATCAGGAGAATCCTTGCATAGAAGAGGTTATAAAACCGATACCAACATTGCACCCATAAGTGAAGTCTTGGCCGCTGGTTTGGTTCTGCTTTCCGGGTGGGACGGCCAAAGTGATTTTATGGATCCTATGTGCGGAAGTGGTACGTTGCTTATTGAAGCAGCCATGATAGCCTGTAATATTCCACCCAATTTAATGCGCAAGGAATTTGCTTTTGAACGTTGGCAAGATTGGGATGTGGAACTGTTTGAAACCATTGAAGAATCCTTGTTGAAGAAAACCCGCGATTTCCATTACAAAATTATTGGGTATGACAAAGCCCCTTCGGCCGTGAGGAAAGCAAAACAGAACGTTGCCAATGCCCATTTGGATGCATTTATTTCCATAAAGCATGACGATTTCTTTAAAACTGAAAAAATAGGTGAGGAGAAGCTGCATATGGTTTTCAATCCGCCGTATGGTGAACGCTTGGAGATAGATATGGAAAATTTCTATAAGTCTATTGGCGACACTTTAAAGCAAGGCTATTCCAATACCGATGCGTGGTTTATTACGTCCAACTTAGAAGCCTTGAAGCATGTGGGCTTAAGACCGTCCAGGAAAATTAAAGTCTTTAATGGCAAACTGGAATCCCGTTTGGTTAAGTATGAAATGTATGCTGGCAGTAAGAAAGGAAAGTATATGGAGTAATGTTTAGCTAGGATTCTACTCGTTGTTGGCAGCAGTTTTTTTGATTAGTTATGTGATAGTTTTTCATTCAAATCTTGTCTTCCGACAATTGCGATTATTTCAACAATGTTTTTATTGATTTTATAGTAAATGCTATCAACTCCACATACACAGCGTCTATATCCTTTTTTTATATAATC
>JAGQZG010000106.1 GCA_020435705.1 Mangrovimonas sp. | reverse complement strand
GGCTTATAAATTCACCTGCATTGTATGCAGATACTATAATAGAATAACTGTGCGTACCTTCTTGCGTGAAAATGTAGGATAGTGTATTGTTGGATTGTTCGAACAGTTGCCCTTCAATTAAAATTTTATATGAACTAACATTATTGGCATGAAACGTAAAGTTGACGATTCCACTACCATTACCGTGAGGATTTTCATTGGATTGCCCAATTATCTCGCTAATAATTGTTAGGTTAGAAGGAGTAGAAGATTCCGGGTCATTCGTATCGCTGTTGCTACAGGATTGCAGTGTAATTAAAAAGCTTATAATTAGTAGATTCAATCTAAACATGTCATGCTCATTTAATTTTGGAAAAGGTTAGATAGTTCAATTGAAAACCTCCTTTTTCGAACACAACCTTTATTTTGTGTACACCTTTATTAAGCGTTACGTTTGATAGGATCACACTGCCGTAGTTTTTAATAGGGGGCAGTTTGACCGTGGCTGATCGTGTCTCTTCGTTAATATCCAAGTGAAGCTTTCCATTGGTTTCATTTCCTGAATATCGGATGTCAATATTGTAAATACCAGATTGTTCAACATTAACAGTAAACAAAAGCCATTCATTGTCCTTTATATCAAAGACCTCATACCCATTACTTTTCGTGTCTGCACAATCTTGAATGTCTACACCGTCATTTCTCATTTTGTTGCCAGAGTTCCAACGAACATTCTTTCCAGTGCTAACACGATAATTCACAAAGTCTGAATCTGAATAGGCATAGCCTTGTGTCCCCAAATCGTATTCGGTAGCGAAAATAATTCCTGGAACACGATGTTCTTTATAGGCTTTGGTGTCATTGGTTTGTACTTGCCTAAACATGGCGTCAATAACATCTGGTTTTATGGTAACATTTTCAATTTTATAATCATTTGCCAATTGCATCAAAGCTATGTAAGCAAAATGGGCAGAGGGTTTAGTACCGCCATTTTTCCAATAATCCAAAAGGGAAGCATACTCGGGATTTTTGTTTACAGAAGTAACGCCAGCTATATTATCTACTTTTTTCATAGGCCAAAAGGCCCAACCAATATTATGGGACTCTACTAAAGAGATGACATCTTTGAACCATACGTTTGAATTTTCGCCACTTTCACCTAACCATACAGGAGCATTGTATTTTTCTCTGAAATCTAAGGCGAATTGAATGGATTCCGTGGTGTTGTAGTTCCAGTACTTATGGAAACTGATGGCCATGTTATCATCCCAAAGCGGAAAAATACCATTGTAATTGTTTCCCCATCCATTCCCTTCAATTATGATAATATGGTTTTTATCAACGTCTCTTATTGCTTTAGTGATATCAACCATTAGTTGTCTGAGCGGCTTGTTGTATTTTTCGTCTAATCCATTGGGATTTTCACCTTCAGTAAAATTCCAATTGGGTTCGTTTATAATATCGTAGCCACCTATCCATGGTTCGTTTTTATAGCGTTCAGCCAGTTTTTGCCATAGGGCAATCATTTTTTGTTTATTGGCTTCACTTTCCCAAAGAGAGGGTTTGGTTTTGTCGTAGTCGGAGATATTGGCATCATTTCCTTGACCACCGGGTGCTGCATGTAGATCAAGTATAAGATACATTTTATTGCCGGCACACCACTTTAATAAACTATCTGTCATGGCAAAGCCTTTTTCCAGCCATGAGATTTCTCCATTTTTCTCATTTTCAATTGAAGGTGTGTACAGATTGTAATGCATGGGCAGCCTAACGGAATTGAATCCCCAAGAATTGAGGGAATCTATATCGGCTTTGGTAATGCCATTGGCTAAGTAGGCTTCGTAAAACGTTTTGGTGTTTTCTTTGCCTATTAATTCAGAAATTTTTTCTTTGATTTCGTGTTGTGGGCCAGCAAAGCCAGAAGTTTGCAACATATAACCTTCTTGTACCATCCATCCGCCAAGACCCAAACCTCTAAGAATAATAGTATTGCCCTTGCCGTCTACAATGTCTTGTCCATTAGTGTGCAAAAAACTTTGTGCATTTAAACTAAATGATGCGACTACTGAAAGGATTAAAATTAAATTTTTCATAATCAACTACGGATTCCAGATATAAGTTGCAACGCTGCCTGCACTCAGGTTTGTGGTTACCCACTTGCCGTTGTATTTTATATTAAAAGATTCAATGGTACCTCCATCATTTTCAACAATCAAAACAATTTTCCCTTGGGGTGTTTTGAAAGCAACATTTTGAAGATTCCCCGATAGGTTAGAGTCAATTCTCTGTGAGCCAAGAGGAACAAACTTAGAGGCATGAGCAATGATGTAATACCCCACGTTTCGGGTAATATTTCCGCTGGAGCTTATAGTTAATCCGCCTTTACAAACGGTACAGCCTCCATCAGTATGCGGTTCAAAATTTTGATTGTTTGCTAAGTTCCACTCTAAGGCATTTTTACTCCAATTTCTCATGGAACCTATAATTACATTTTTTAAATGCCATTTTAGGTCACTTGAGAATGTGCCATTGGACGAAGTGTACTGCTCGGTAAAATACAAATTTTTATTTGGGTGGGAATTGTGAACAGTGGAGAGGGCACTAATATCACCATTGTATAGGTGGAAAGCAGAACCATCAATATACGGATTTGCTACAGGGTCATTCAATACGGTTATTGGGTATTGCGGATTGTCGCAATTGTGGTCCCAAACGATAATTTTTGTGCTAATGTTATTGTTCGCAAAAGCTGGGCCTAGGTGATTTTTTATAAAGCTCGCCTGTTCTTCGGCGCTCATCACCATGCTGGGGTTATTCCCTCCATGTAGTGGTTCGTTTTGTATCGTGATTGCATCAATGGTAATGCCTTCTGAAGCCATGGCTTGAATGTATTTCACAAAATACTGTGCATAAACGTCATAATATTGAGGAAGCAAACTGCCACCAACGAAGTTGTTGTTGTCTTTCATCCACACCGGTGCAGACCACGGAGAGCCTAAAATCTTGATGTTGGGATTGATAGTCAAAATGTCTTGAAGTGCAGTAATAACACCTACATCCATGTCAATTCTAAAATTACTCAAGTTTTCATCAGTTTGTCCTGTAGGCATATCATCATAAGTAAATGGTGCTGAATTTAAATCGGAAGCACCTATGCTCACTCTCAGATAGCTTATGCCAATATCATTTGTAGAATTACCAAACAATTCTTGTAGTAGAGCACTTCTATTGCTATTGTTTAACTGATTTATGACTTCGGCACTTCCTCCGGTTAAGGTAAACCCAAAGCCATCAATGGTTTGATAAGTTTGACCATCATTAACAGTTATTGTTGAAAAATTATTGGAAGTGGTGCCAAATGATAATACCGATGTTTGTTTAGCTAACAAGATGCTTCCGTCAGATTTGGTTAACCACGAATCAACATCATTTGTAACAACAGGATTGTTGTTTGGGGGGTTATTGTTTGAACCATCTGTGTCGCCGTCAGATGATGAAGACGAGCAATTGACTTGAAATAGAGTAATTGACAATCCGAAAAGGATAAGTAAGCTTTTTTTGAGCATTAGTAACATTTTAATAAATAATAGTTTGAATGGCATGCGCCGGAATTTCTATGACTGTTTTTTGGGTACCCACAAATAAATTATAATCAATGGTTTTGTTGTTTTGGTTCATGATTATGGTAGCCATTGTTCCGTCAGGATTCAAGAACGAAGTGCTTAGTAAATCACTTCTGCTCACAGCGGTACTTACCCGTTTGGCTTCGGGTCTTATGAATTTTGAAAAATGCCCAATATAATAATAGGAAGGAGTGTAGATTAACTCTCCAGTAGTAGTATCGGCATGAATAGGGGCAAAACAAAAATTCTCAACATGATTTGGCCCTCCTTTTTCATCTAATAATATGTTCCAATCTGTCCAGCCAACGGTACCATTGTTAAAATCGTTAATCATGCTTTCCCCATAGCGTTCTGCATTTGGCCAAAACTGATACTTGCTAGGGTCAAATTTATCATTGCAACCTTCAGTAAATAGGAGTTCTTTTGAAGGATAAGCCTCTTTGACCTTTTCAACATTGACAAATAGTTGTGTGCCACCAGACCAATCTTCATACCAATGGAATCCCATGCCCCAAACATATTTAGCAGCTTCAGGATCTCCCAAAACAGTATTAGCTCTTTGATTCATAAGATCTCTATTATGATCCCAAACAATCATTTTTTTAGAGCTCAACCCATTTTTTTCCATGGTTGGCCCTAAGTTGTTTTTGATGAAATCTCTCTCGGCATCTGCAGTGTAAATACAAGACTCCCAAGTCTGTACAGCCATGGGCTCATTTTGAACAGTATAGCCCCAAATGGGAATCCCTTCCTTTTCATAAGCTTCTATAAATTTGACAAAATAGTTTGCCCAAGGTTGATAATAGTTGGGCATAAGGGTGCCACCGTGCAACATGTCGTTGTTGCTTTTCATGAATGCCGGTGGGCTCCAAGGGGAAGCATAGGTGGTTAGGGAACCTGCTTTTTCAATGGCTTTTTTGATAAGGGGAATACGAAATTTCTTGTCATGTTCAATAGAGAACGAGGTAAGAGTAGAATCCCCTTCTTTGATATAGGTATAGCTTTCACTACTAAAATCGCAGCTGTGAATGTTGGTTCTTAGTAATGTATAGCCAATACCTTTGTCTTTACTATAGTAAGCGTTCAAAAGCTCTTCTTGTTTCTTAGGATCAAGTTTGGCAAAGGTTTCGGCACTAGCATCCGTAATAGCTCCGCCAATGCCAACAAGAGTTTGAAATGTTTTATTGGGTTCTACAAAAACAGATACTTCGGACTCTAAAGGTTGTTTTCCGTTGGAAAAAACAAGATTGTTTGTTTGAGTTAATCTTAAATTAGTGCTATGGGCAGTTGTATATACGGTTATTTTTTTACCTGAAGTTGAAAAATGGGTAGCTTCATTGTTAGGCTGAATGCTTTGTTGGGGCTCTTTGTTATTACAGGATATAATTGAAAAACAAAATAAAGAGATGTATAAATAATTTAATTTCATGGTTTAGGATATAATTATTCTAGCGGTTGTAAAAACAGCCCATAGTCAAGCTTTTGAAAATGGGCCATTTTTTAAAAACAAGGCTAACTCAAATAAATACTTAATTAACTTTTCTCATTTCAACATCTGTTATAGATATTTCACCAACATTGTCACCACCACATTTTATGATATAATAAACGGTTCCTGACTGAGCAAAATTTACAATATTACCACTGCCGGCGCAACCAATTAATGAAAGTTTTCCGTTGAAAGGCGCATTCCCACACCCGTTCCAAGTGTTTAATCCTATCCGTATGTCTCCACTATAATCATTTCCTTGTACGGGAGCCACGGTTGATACATAAACTTCAAACCAAGTATCGGTAGAACCATTACCCCAAGCCTTCATGTCGATGGAGTAATCTTGATTTGCCTCAACTTCTACAGCTTGAAACAATCCTTGTTGGTTCCATCCGGATGCCGAAATTGTCGCATTTCCTTCATTGAAAGTCCATTGAGCACCAGAAGCGCTAATGTTTAATATAGTCCATTGGTTGTGATCTTCTGTAGTTTCAAATTTACCTCCAAGAATTAGGTTACCACCATCAGGATCTGGTGAATCTACAACAAGCTCTTGAGTAATGGTGTTGGTTGCACCACCACGGCCAATGGCGGTATGTGAAATGGTGTAGATTCCTGCATCTGGCAGATAAATTTCTTCATCAGTGGACCCAACAAAGTTTCCATCGCCAGTGTTCCAAAGGTTTTTTAATACGTTTTGTGTTTCTCCTGCCAACAAATAGCGATTGACGGCTCCTTCAATAGGAGTAATGGTGAAGGCTGCATTAACATCATAATCTGTGAGTCCATTATTTTCAAAAGAATCTTCAGGCTGGCAGGCAGTTAGAAAAACCATGCCCAAGAAGCCAAAGACAATTAAAATATATTGAGATACTTTTATTTTAATTTTCATGAGAAATAGATTTTAATAGTTAGGATTTTGAACAATTTGTGTGTCTTCGGTTTCCTTTAAAGGAATTGGCAAAACCTCATTCTTTCCAGCTGTAAAACCAAAGTTTCCCAAAGCTTGAGCTGCATTGCCTGTTCTTACTAGGTCAAACCATCTATGACCTTCGCCGGCCAATTCAAGTCTTCGTTCCAGCATGATAGCTTGCATTGAGACAGGTACCGAAGGTAAACCCACTCTGGCCCTTACGGCATCCAACAAAGCTTGAGCTCTTGCACCTGTTCCGCCCAATGCTTCGGCTTCCAAAAGATAGGTGTCGGCTAAACGGATCATGTAAACATGTTGTTGGTAGTTTAATTCTAAAACACCACCTCCAGTAGTTCCATTTTCATTGAGAGGCATGAATTTTTTGAGATAGTATCCTGTATCTTGATCTCCGTGTAAGTACTGTATTTCTCCAGCATCTTCCATAGCTTTCAAGTCGGCAATGGTGGCATCAAATCTAGGATCGCCCTGCATTAAATTGTAAAATGCTTCAGTAAACACATTAAAACTCCAACCTGGTGCAAAGTCGGGTGCAGAACTAGAATTTCTCACATAGTTTCGTGGTCCAACCATAATGTTGATAGAATTTCCTTCATCAGCGCCACTGCCCCAAAATCCCCAATCGGCATTACTTTGATTGGTATTGGTAGTTTCTAATATGGATTCGGAATTGAACGTATTGTCAAAATCCCATAGATCGGCAAAGTTTGGTAAAAGATGGTACCCATAAACACTTGTTCCTCCTGGTGTGCCATTAACCTCGGCTAGTTCGGCGGCAGCTAGAGTGTTCTTGCCATTATAAAGATATACTTTACCCAATAATGCCTGTGCTGCACCTTTAGTGAAACGCCCGCCATCAATGGATGTATCTATGGTGTTAGGCAATGCGTTTTTGGCTTCTTCTAAATCTGTTTCAATTTGAGCATACACATCTTCGCGTGGCGCTTGAGTTACATTATAGATATCATTTGCCGAAATTGGAGACGTAATCAAAGGGATGTTTCCAAACATCCTAACCAATTGAAAATAGAAATATGCCCTAAGAGCTTTCGTTTCTGCTGTAAATCTCACTTTGGTGGATTCATCCATAGGAACGTTGGGTAATTTATCAAGAAGCACATTTGCTCTAAATATGCCTTGATAGTAATCATCCCAGAAACTTGAAGGAATATTTCCAGGTTCAATGGTATAGTGAGAAAAGGCATGGATACCGGCACCATCATCTGGTCCGCCACCACCAGCATACTGATCATCAGACCCAGCATTCATCATGGTTACCATGTTTTCAAAGCCTCTGGTTTCTTTTCCAAGAATATCATATACCGCAGTAAGACCTGCAAAGGCTTGATCTTCATTTTGGTAATAGTTGTCTTCTAAAAATGTTCCTTTTGGTTCTACTTCAATGAAATCTTCACTACATGAAATAGTGATGAGCGACAGTATAAAACCGAACAATAAAAAGTTTAGTTTTTTAATTTTCATAATCGTTTTTTTAAAATTTTAAATTTACACCAAGCATACCCGATTTGGCTTGTGGGTAATAGCCTCTATCTATACCAAAATCACCACCACCAATTTCAGGATCAAATCCGCTGTACTTAGTAAAAGTAAAGAGGTTTTCACCAGTAACATATAATCTTAAGTTGCTGATACCCACTTTGTTCAAAAGATCTTTAGGTAAAGAGTATCCCAGTTGAATGGTTTTAAACCTGAAATAATCGCCATCTTCTAGATAAAAATCGGATGGATTAGAAAAGTTTTTATTTGTGTCATTACTGGTAAGTCTTGGATAAGAATTAGTTGAACCTTCTCCTGTCCATCTTCCCAATGCTGAAGTTTGGAAATTGGCAGTACCAATATCTAGCCTTCTGGTAGCTTGATACACTTCATTTCCTGCCGCACCTTGAGCAAATACCAAGAGGTCAAAGTTTTTATAATTCATGTTTAAAGTGATGCCAAATGTGACATCAGGGATAGAACTGCCCAAGAAAGTTCTGTCTTCCGTTGTGATGGTACCATCGCCATCAATATCTTTCCATCTGAAATCTCCTGGCTGCGCATCAGGCTGAATCATTTCGCCACTGGAATTGGTATATGCTTCAATTTCTGCTTGATTTTGAAAGATTCCATCGGTTTTAAAGCCATAAAAAGAGTTTACGGGTTGTCCTACTTCTGTCCTAATGATGTAGCCTACTGATGAAGCTTGTACACCTGGACCAGAAACGAAATTGGTATCAGTTCCTAGATAAGTGACTTTGTTTTTAACCGTAGAAAGGTTTGCGCTTACTGAAAAACCAAAATCTTCATAGTTTTTGGTATACCCCAATTCTATATCAAATCCTCGATTTTCCATATCGCCAATATTCACAGCGGGGCTCCCTGTTGCTCCCACATATCCTGGAAGTGGGACATATCTTAGGATATCCTTGGTTTTCTTAAGGTACCAGTCAAATGAAAGGGTAAGTCCTTGAAATAATGTGGCGTCAAAACCAATGTTGGTTTGATTGGTTTCTTCCCATTTTAAATCTGGGTTTGCCGGTGCATTTGGGCTATTACCAACAACTATAGAACCTTGGCTTTCATTGCCAAAATAATAATTTCTCCCACCCCCAACAGTTGATAGGTATTGGAAATCTCCAATCTGGTCATTACCCGTAACACCGTAACTACCTCTTATTTTTAAGAGGTCAACAATATCATTCTCTGGCCAGAAATCTTCCTTGCTAGGTACCCATCCTAATGAAAAAGAAGGGAAAACCCCATATTTATTGTTTGATCCAAAACGGGTAGAACCATCTCGTCTCACGATACCTGTGACCAAGTATTTGTCCTTAAATGA
>JAGQZG010000105.1 GCA_020435705.1 Mangrovimonas sp. | reverse complement strand
ATCACTAGGCTCCGTGGATGGTTCTTCTTCATCAAATCTGGCCACAAACACGTCCAGATTGGTTTGATTTTCACCCTTATAGGTTTTAATGTTAAACAGAAGACCTTTAATGTCAATATCGCCAAAAGTCAATTTTCCATTAGCTAATTTACTGAAATTCAGTATAGACGTATTCAATTCAATAATACTAACGAGCGTGTCCGTTTTGTAATCCCGGATTAAAATATTCCCCAGTTTGACATCGCCATTAATTTTAAGCCCAATTCTTTCAATATTTATATTCGTGTGAAAATCTTCATTAATCGTATCTGTCGCATAACGTCCCAATCGGGTCTGGACGGAAGGAATGGAAAGAATTAAAAACAAAATAAGGAACAGCAACAATAAGATGCCTACCAACTTATACGTTATTTTGAAGATTTTTTTAATAGGTGACCGAATTAAACTTTATCTGGAAAAAACTACTTTTGTAACGAAAATTGCTCTTAACCCTTTATTTTTCATCAAAAATAACAATTATTGTGCCTAAATTTCATTAATGGATTCACAAAATATTTACATCCTCGGAATTGAATCTTCCTGCGACGATACCTCGGCTTCCGTATTACGCAACGGCAGGATACTCAGCAATGTTGTAGCTGGCCAAACCGTGCATAAGGAATACGGCGGTGTGGTTCCCGAATTGGCTTCCAGAGCCCACCAACAAAATATTGTACCAGTGGTTCATCAGGCACTTAAAAAAGCTGGTATTGACAAATCACAGTTAAATGCCATTGCCTTTACTCGCGGCCCCGGACTCATGGGCTCTTTACTGGTGGGCACCTCATTTGCAAAATCCATGGCCATGGGCTTAGGCATTCCCTTGATTGAAGTGAATCACATGCAAGCGCATATTTTGGCGCATTTTATTGACGAACCTGGGTTTGACAAGCCCGAATTTCCTTTTTTGGCCATGACCATTTCCGGTGGTCACACCCAAATCGTGAGGGTGAATGGTTATTTTGACTTGGAAATTTTGGGAGAAACCATTGATGATGCCGTGGGAGAAGCCTTTGATAAAAGTGGGAAAATCCTCGGATTGGGCTATCCCGCAGGGCCAGAAATTGATAAACGAGCCAAACTGGGTAATCCTAAAGCCTACAAATTTTCGAAACCAAAGGTTGACGGCTTGAATTTCAGTTTTTCGGGGTTAAAAACCGGAATTCTTTATTTCATTCAAGATGAAACGAAGAAAAACCCCCATTTCATTCAGGAAAATCTCAACGATATTTGTGCTTCTATTCAGCATACCATCATTGAAATCTTGATGGATAAAATCAAATTGGCCAGTAAACAAACTGGGATTACGCAAATAGCCATTGGAGGAGGTGTTTCAGCCAATTCCGGGATTCGTGAAGCTCTTAAAAACGGCGAAGAGACCTATGGCTGGAAAACCTTTATTCCCAAGTTTGAGTACACAACCGATAATGCGGCCATGATTGCCATTGTGGGTTACCTGAAGTATCTGGAGAAGGATTTCGCCAAGGTCTCTGTGGTTGCTTCTGCCCGACTTCGTTTTTAGATTGTTAAAATCTCTGTTGATAACCATACTCATCCTCTTTGAGGGAAGCAGTATTTTTAGTTTTTTTGTAGTACCTAAACTAAATTTACCTATGAAACTACGCATACCCGTTTTATTTTTCTTTTTTTTCGGAATCCTTTCAGCCCAGGAAAGTGTTGAAAAACAGTTGGAAGTCATTACCAATGAGGAAGAAGCCACTTCTTACTTGGAAAATGACAAAACCGTAAAAGGTGAGATTCAGGTTTTCAACGAAATGAAGCACAAAACACCTCTTGCCGAAGATTTATTGAAAAAAGGCAAAGGTGGCACCAAAACCATTGACAGAGGTTTTGAAACCATTCGCTACAAAGTTTTGGACGTTTACTTTGAAACGCACTACAGAGCAGCAATCATTATGTTTGACAGCTCGCAATCATCCTTGGATAAAATAAATTCAACACGAACCTTTATCCTTAAAAAATTCAAGGAAGGCTACCCCTATGATCTTTTGGCAAAACAATATTCCATGGATACCAGTACAGCCAATCGTGGCGGTGATTTAGGCTGGTTTACCCCTGGGACTTACATTGAAGATTTGGAACATAAAATAATTTCCAGAGAGTTTGCTTTAGATGATATTTTCTTAGTGGATATCCCGGACGAAAACAAGTACTATGTAGTGTTGAAAACGCACGAACCCATGGAGATCAAAGAAGCCAAAGTTTTAAAAATTATAGAATCTGTTCGTTAATGCAACTTTTTTTCCAGCCAGAACTCACTAAAGACAGTACACAATGTTCTTTTGACAAAGAAGAAAGTAGGCATATTGTAAAGGTTTTGAGGAAAAAACAAGGAGACGAACTCCTTATAACCAATGGCAATGGTTTCATGTTTACTGCGGAAATTGCGCTTGCCGATGTTAAACATTGTATTGCCAATATTATTAAAACCGACGCTTACAAGAAGCCCAATTACCACTTGCATTTGGCTGTGGCACCTACCAAAATGAATGATCGCTACGAATGGTTTTTGGAAAAGGCCACCGAGATAGGGATTTCTGAAATTACACCTATTATTTGTGAGCACAGCGAACGTAAAGTGGTCAAGGAAGAACGTCTTGAAAAAGTCCTGCAATCGGCTATGAAACAATCCCTGCAAGCTTTTATACCCAAGCTGAATCCTGCGATTGCTTTCAAAGAGTTTATAGAGCAGCATTTTACAGGACAAAAATTTATTGCCCATTGTGAAGAGACCGATAAAAAATCCCTCAAGCAACAGATAAAAACCGAAGAAGACATCCTGATACTCATTGGCCCTGAAGGCGATTTTTCTGTTAAAGAAATTGAAACCGCTTTGCAGCAAGGCTTTATTCCAGTAACTTTGGGACAAACCAGGCTTCGCACCGAAACAGCAGCACTTGTGGCTTGCCACAGTGTGGTATTTGCGAACGAATAGAGTTATGCGTACTATTGTCACTTACATGATTTTCTTTTTTACCCTAAGCCTAATGGCTCAGGAAGTGGCCGTCTTGAAATATGGCGGTGGTGGTGACTGGTATGGCAACCCCACGTCTTTGCCCAATTTAGTGGCTTTCTGCAATGCCAATATTGAGACTCGTATTAACGAAAAAGTGGAAACCGTAGAAGCTGGCAGCACAGATATTTTTCAATACCCCTTTGTCCATATGACCGGTCACGGCAATGTCTATTTTTCTGATGACGATGCAATTAACTTAAGGAACTACCTCCTATCTGGTGGCTTTTTGCATATTGATGACAATTACGGACTCAAGCCATACATCACGGAAGAATTGAAAAAAATTTTTCCCGATAAGGAGTTGACCGAATTACCTTCTTCCCACCCTATTTTTTCTACAGCGTTTCCTTTTCCTAACGGATTGCCCAAAATCCATGAACACGATGGCAAACGCCCACAGGCATTTGGTATTTTTGTTGATAACAGATTGGTCTTATTGTTCACTTATGAATGCGACTTAGGTGATGGTTGGGAAAGCCCGGAAGTGCACAATGACCCTGAGAATGTTAGGGAAAAGGCCTTGAAAATGGGTGCGAATATTGTGAAATACGCCTTTGAAAATTAATGTAGCCTATGAAATTGTATTACTACTGCAGCTCCCCTTCTTGCAAGAGAGAAAACGCTATTCAAGTTAAAGCTACTAACCGATATGATTTGAAGAATGAAATAGGTGAAGAAATTGTTGAACGCTGCAAGCATTGTGGCAAGCACACCAAAAGACATATAAATCGCTTGTTCGCAAAACCAAACTTCTTGATTCCGGGGTTCGCATTTGTAATGGCTGTGGTTTCAACACTTTTGCTTTGGGATTTGGGATTTGTTTCAACACTCACAGCAACCGTTCCCATTGGCATCTGGATGTATGAAGACCGAAAAGCGAGTGCTTTTAACAAAGTAATGATCTGAACAAGATTTAAAAAAATCTTTTATTTCATCTTGCAATATGTATCTTTATTGCAATGAACTCGAAAATTATATCCAACGGTATCCTGAGAGCAGTTGCCATTATAGCTGGCATTCTGCTCTTCTGTTTATTTATTTATAAAATCCAATCGGTTATTGTGTATATAGCCATAGCGGCTGTATTATCGCTCATTGGAAGACCAATCGTACTCTTTTTAAGGAAAAAACTCAAGTTCAACGATACCTTGGCAGTAGTAACAACTATGGTGTTATTCCTGGGCTTGTTGGCGGGACTCATCATGTTGTTCATTCCTCTCATTGCCGAACAAGGACACAACTTAGCCTTATTGGATATTGATAAATTACAAACCAACATTCAAGATCTCTATACGCAAGTGGTTGACTATTTTGAGTTGAAACATATTGACATTGAAAGCTCCATGAAAGAATCAGGATTGTTAAACAAACTTGATTTTGCTGCTATCCCCGATTTTCTTAATGGCTTGTTGAGCGGTTTAGGCAGTTTCAGTATTGGTTTATTCTCTGTGCTGTTTATCTCTTTTTTCTTTTTGAAAGACAGTAAGTTATTTGAAAACGGATTGCTTACATTCATTCCTGAAAAGAAAGAATCAAAGCTCAGAAATTCTTCTACTAAAATCAAGGATTTATTGTCTCGCTATTTTGTTGGTTTGATTTTTCAAATTCTAATTCTATTTGTAATCTATACCATAGGGCTAGCCATTGTTGGAGTTGAAAATACCGTTGTTATCGCTTTTTTATGTGCGCTACTAAATTTAATCCCCTATGTCGGGCCACTTATAGGTGCTGCTTTAATGCTCATTTTAACCATGACCAGCAATTTGGGAGAAAGCTTCAATGAAGTTATTTTGCAAAAGACTTTTTGGGTATTTATCGTCTTTCTTATTGGTCAACTGGTGGATAATTTTTTCAGTCAGCCTTTTATCTTTTCAAAAAGTGTCAAATCCCACCCGTTGGAAATCTTCCTGGTTATCCTTATCACAGGGATTCTTTTTGGAGTCGTTGGCTTAATAGTCGCCGTACCAGCCTATACGGCCATTAAAGTGATTTTGAAGGAGTTCCTATCTGACAATGAAATCGTGAAAAAGTTTACTAAAAACGTATAGTAATACTTTGAATGAAGCTATATTAAATATTGAAATTCAAGAATTTATAAATTCAAATTTAAATTCTGAAATTACTAAACTCCTCTTTAAAGGTTCTCCATTTCAACAGGTGTCAATACAGGACATTACCGAACAGATTGAATCCAAAAACAAGTGCAAAAACAAATTGCCCACTTGGTTCAACACCCCCAACATTTACTTTCCTAACAAGCTGAATATAGAACAAACCTCTTCGGAAGTTACCGCTAACTATAAGAGCAGTTTAGTTTCGGGAGAAACGCTTTTGGATCTGACCGGAGGTTTTGGGGTGGATTGTTTTTATTTTGCCAAACAGGTAGAAAATGTTATCCATTGCGATTGGAACCAGGAGCTTTCGGCTATTGTGGAGCATAACTTTAAAATCCTTGGTGTACATAACATCAAGACGCAACCTAGTAATGGGATTGAGTATATGTCCTTGCAAGTCAAACCGGTTGACTGGATTTATATTGATCCTTCCAGAAGGCACGACAGTAAAGGGAAAGTGTTCTTTTTAAGCGATTGTGAACCTAATGTTCCTGAACATTTGAACCTAATTTTCAAACATTCAAATCAGGTTCTCATCAAGACGTCACCGCTATTGGATCTCAAAGCTGGTCTGGATGAGTTAACATATGTAAAGGAAATTCATTGTGTTGCGGTGGAGAACGACATGAAAGAACTGCTATGGGTTTTGGAAAAGCACTATTCGGGTACTATTCAGGTGAAAACTATCAATCTGTCCACCAAAGGCAATCAGGTATTCAACTTCAATTTAAATGAATTGGAAAATCTAGCACCTGTGTTTTCAGAGCCAAAAGCCTATCTCTACGAACCCAATGCTGCCCTTTTAAAGTCTGGGGCTTTTAGCTTAATCAGTACGAAATTGGGGGTCGAAAAATTACATCGAAATTCACACTTATATACCAGTGATCATCTTGTAAACAGTTTCCCTGGACGGACATTCAGAATTCAAAAAGCTATTCCTTATACCAAAAACAATCTTAAAAATCTTCAACTGGAGAAGGCCAATATTACGACACGAAATTTCCCTGAAACCGTAGAATCCATAAGGAAAAAACACAAAATTAAGGACGGTGGAGAAACGTATCTTTTCTTCACCACTTTAGAAAATGGCACAAAAATTGTCTTAGACTGTACCAAAACTGTTAACGATTGAAAATGTTTGCTATCTTTATTGACCGTTGACTGTACTTAATAGCAAAAAACCAACATCCATAACATGAAAAAAATTACACTTATTTTCTTAGTGCTAGGATTGATTACTTTTGCCAATGCCCAACAATCTGAAACTTATTTCCACCTTGAATTGGATGGAAAACCGGTGGACTTAAATTCCTGTATTACCAATAAAACCGACTACAGAAATTTAAAGTTGGTAACCACTAAAGAACCTGAAGTTTCTGGCATTAGTCTTGAATTGACTTTAAATGATGAGACCACAAAACAATTTGAAGATTACAATGAATTCAATGCTTTTGATCTCAAATTTTGGTTGTTGCAGAACCTAGCGTTTGTTAAGCCAGGCATGCTTTCCTTCAATTTCAGTAAAAATGCCATTAGCATAGAAACTTTCTCTATATGCGTAAAAAAGGAAGACGAATCAAGTATGGGCATGATGGAAACCCGTGGAGAAGCCGAGCCTGATTATATCAAACTCCCTGTTTATTACGCTACGGATAGAAATTACATGAAAACAGGCGATGTATATGAAACCTTTGGAACCCAGAGATCTTCCTTAAGATATGGAATGTGCGTTGTTAGCATTCCGCACGACCACAGGGTTGGACACATAGAAAGCCCATCGGTATGGAAATTGGAGTTTTCCGAAGATCCAGAAAAACACGTCGTACTGCATAAAATATACATTTACAACAAAGACTCCTTTTTTGACAAGCTTAAGCAAGGTATCCAGGAATCCAGCAAGAAAAGCAGTTTTTTGTTTGTGCATGGCTACAACACCAGTTTTGCTGATGCGGCCAAGCGCACGGCTCAAATCTCTTATGATTTAAAATTTGATGGAGAAGCTGTTTTTTACAGTTGGCCTTCTAAGGAAAGTGTGGCCGAGTATACTCGGGATGAATCCAACATTGAATGGGCACAACATGATTTGGAACTGTTTTTAACTGATTACATCTCGAAATCCGGTGCCGAAGAAATCTATTTGGTAGCCCATAGCATGGGCAATAGAGGCTTAACAAGAGCCATCACTAATGTGATAAAGGAACATCCTGAATATAAAGAAAAAATAAAGGAAATTATCTTGGCCGCACCAGATATTGATGCCGATGTGTTTAAACGCGATATAGCTCCCAAAATGATCCAAACCATCCAAAAACCTATTACACTGTATGTATCGTCAGACGATTTGGCGCTAAAAGCCTCCAAGGAAGTACATGGCTATGCCAGGGCAGGCGATTCCGGGGATGGCCTAGTTGTAATCAACGGGATTGAAACGGTGGATGCCACAGGTATTGACACTAGCTTTCTAAGCCATTCCTATTTTGCTGATACATCGTCTATTATTGCAGATATTTTCGACTTGATCAAAACCGGAAAACGGGCCCTTTACAGAAAAAGCTTGCAACTTATTGAACTCAGCAACAAGGTTTATTACAAAGTGGTAAAAAAATAATCTTATTCATAATAAATAGTATTAAATCAACACCCTCATACATGAAAAAACTTTACACCATACTCTTATGTTCTTGCACAGCGATAGGAATCCAGGCGCAGGAAAAATACCGTGTCACGTACGATTATTCAACAGAAGAAATTGGCTATTATCACCTTGATAAATACAACAAAGTAGACGACACCTTGGCTAAGCCCCGATTTAAAAAGAACAGCTTGGTCGAGGTGAAACTCACCAATGTAAACCCATTTGCGGTAGATATTGTAACTGACGTAAAAGAAGAGGAAATTCACGAAACCAGTGGCGGCTTTAATTTCGGCTCCTTACTTGGCGGCATTAGCTCTTTTTCAGGTGGTGGTTTACAAATGAATGTAGATAATCTTCCTGATCAAGGTCTTTTCTCTGAAGGTTTTGCTTCTAGAGGTGAAGGGCTTTCCAATAAATTTACTGAGTTGAATTCACTTTCGTCCAATGTTGATGCCATAAAAAGCACCTTGATGTCAAATTTATTGAATCCAAACATGAACAAGGAGGCTATCATGAACAATGTGAAGCAGGCTGCTAATCAAGTTTCTGATGCGAGACTTTCTGATCCCAATGCCAATTTTTACATGTTTTTAGCCAGTCTTGATCAAGTGGTAAAGGAAGATTCCCAAGATATAGCTTCTGATATCAATGCGTTGTCCAAAGATTTGGACAATCAAGCGATCACTAAAACCGAGCTCTCCCGTGGTGAATTACATGCCCAGAACACGGCGTATTCAGACTTAAAAAACCTGTTGAAATCCATCAATGAATCTTCAATGCAAACCTCGCAAAATATCAATAAAATAAAAGAACTCTACACAACACTTGAAGCGTCTTCCTTTGAGCAAACCTACGATTATCTGATAGAAGCAGATAAAGTAAACATCGAATTAAAATTTGTACAAAGTGAATTTGCAGACGAGAACGATCTTGATAATGAACAAAACACATTAAAAGAACGTAACCTGAAGCTGTTTTCAAAAGGAGGGTTTAAAATCAATACAAGCATCGCTTTGACCTTGAACAATTTTGGTGACAACTCAAAAGATTTTTATATTGATGAAGACGGTTATATAGGTGAAGATATCAATGACAACT
>JAGQZG010000104.1 GCA_020435705.1 Mangrovimonas sp. | reverse complement strand
ACCCGACATTTTAAAACAGTGAGCGAGTTGCTCTATCACGAATTGAAACATTACAACCCTAAATTAACTCGGGCAGAATGGAATGATATTCAAGCCAATTTCATGGAAAAACACGAATACCACACTAAATTTTGCAAACATTACAAGCGTTTTAGAAAACAAAAACACCTTGAAGAAGTAAAAAACAGGGTTCATGAATAACACTTTTTTGTATCTTGAAGTGTTATTAATCAACCAACTATGGAAAAAACACTTCTAGCCTTCCTGTTTTTTGCCCTTACCTTTAATTCTTTTTCCCAAGAAAGACCTCCTGAGCTTCAAAAAAAATTAGATTCCTTATGGGGTGTTTGGGCTAATGATTCCCAATCGGATTCAACCAGGGTGAAAGCTTATGGAGATTATATCTGGGAGGGGTATTTATTCACAAAACCGGATTCGGCTTTTATCCTTGCAAAAGAACTGCACACGTTTTATGATTCTACCAAGTATATGAAAGCCAAGAGCGAAGCGCTTTATTTTCAAGCTGCAGCAAGTTTTTACCAAAACAAGTTTCCCGAATCGTTAGACTACTATCAACAAGGGCTGGACATAGCCCAAAAAAATAACGATAAAACTTCCATGGGTGCTTGTTTGAACGGTATTGGGAGATGTTACCAAGTGCAGGGAGATTATTCCAAATGCATAGAGTACTACGAGCGCAGTCTTAAGATGTTTGAGGCTGTTGGTGATAAGAGAAGAACAGCTAGTTTAATGTATAACATTGCTGGAATTTATCAACAACAAGGAAATAATCCCAAGGGTCTGGAATATTTGCAAAGTAGCTTAAAAATGTTTGAAGAGTTAGAGAATGAGTATGGGATCTCTACGGTGCTTAACGGAATTGGTAATATCCATCTCTTCCAAAAAGAATATGACAAAGCAATGATAAATTATAAACGAAGCTTAGATATTGGAAAAAAGAACGATGATAAACTAACAATGGCTTATGCACTTGGTAATATGGGAACTGTTCAAGAGAGACAACAAGCGTATGAAAAAGCTCTTGATTATTTTAAGCAAAGCCTAGAACTTTATGAAGAACTGGATGACAAAAAAGAAGTTTCAAGGTTAATAGGAAACATTGCGGATTGTTATGCTAAACAAGGAAAATATGACCAAGCATTAACGTCCTATCAACAAAGTCTGGCCATTAAGGAAGCTATAGGTGATAAGTTGGGGTATGCAAAAACAAAAGCTGATATTGGTATGGTCAATATAGCCCAATCAAAATATACTGAAGCTATAGCCAATTGTAAAGAGGGCTATGTATTGTCTAAAGCCGGGGGCAATGTTGAATTTGAAAAGTTTGCCTGCGAATGCCTTTACGATGCTTATAAAGCAACCGGTAATAGTAAAAAAGCACTGGAGTTTTATGAACAAGCCATTGTTTTAAAAGATAGTTTGTACAATGAGGAGAACACCAAGAAACTAACCCAATTGGAAATGCAGTATGATTTTGACAAAAAAGAAGCAGAAACCAAGGCCGAGCAGGAGAAAAAAGATGCCATTGCTGCAGCAGAGCTTAAACAGCAAAAACTGGTTCGTAATGGGTTTATGGGAGGCTTTGCAGTGGTTTTGTTGTTTGCAGGCGTGTTCTTGGTTCAACGAAATAAAATAGGGAAAGAAAAACAACGAAGCGAAAATCTGTTGCTCAATATCCTTCCTGCCGAAGTAGCCGAAGAATTGAAACAAAAAGGGGAGAGTGAAGCTAAGGATTTTGACGAAGTCAGCGTTATTTTTACAGATTTTCAATCCTTTACTGAAACAGCCGATAAACTCACGGCCAAAGAATTGGTCAATGAAGTGAATACCTGCTTTAAAGCTTTTGATGCCATTACAGAGAAATACGGTATAGAAAAAATCAAAACCATTGGAGATGCCTATATGGCTGCCGGAGGTCTTCATATTCCTAGAAAATCTGAACCCAAGGATGTGGTTAAAGCGGCCTTAGAGATGCAAGCCTTTATGATAAACCACAGCAAAGAACGCTTACAGACAGGGGCTACTACTTTCAAGATGCGTGTGGGGGTACATACAGGGCCAGTAGTAGCGGGTATTGTAGGAGTGAAAAAATTTCAGTACGATATTTGGGGTGATACGGTAAACACGGCTTCCCGTATAGAAAGCAATGGCGAAGTAGGGAAAGTGAATATTTCCGAAGCCACCTACAATTACCTAAAAGACGACCCTGATTTCGTGTTTGAAAGTAGAGGTAAAGTACAGGCAAAGGGTAAGGGTGAAGTAGCAATGTATTATGTGAGTTTTGCCTAGTAAGTTTATAAAACAAAAACGGATGCCAAACTCATTTTAGCATCCGTTTTTATTAAAATTCGGGACTATCTATTTTCATTTTTTCTGTAATAGTAATAATCTGAGTTGCTAGAACTAGTGGTGCTATAATATCCTGTAGCATACCCTGAATTTTGTGTATAGGATTGAGCAATACTGCCATTCATAAACAAGCTTTCTTGATTTACTTGGCCATACAGGTTCACAATTTTTCCCAAAGTGTTATATCTTACTTTCAAGCCGCCAACCTGGGTTAAGGTGCCATTTCCACGGTTATAGGTCATGTAAACAGTGCCGGCACGTTTTATTTTGCCTTCTCTATCATAGTTGATAAATACGTTTCCTATACGTCTTACTTTGCCGCTGGCATCGTGCGTAATCAAGACACCACCTGAAGTGTTTTGTCCAGGTGCGCCATGTGTGGTGTTCACGCTGCTCCTTCTGGTGCGCTCGGTACTTGAGCTTCTGTAATACAAATCTCCATAAGTGTCTAGCTCGGTATTAAAATCGAAACTACCATCAGGGAAGATTAAGAATTCCACGCCACGTTCCACAAACGTAATAGGTTGTGCATTGTGATAGCGTGTATTATCTAAAATTCCGTTTCCTCTTTCTGAATTAATTTCTGTGGCGTTTGCAGTCGTTAAGCCTATTAACAAAACTGAAACTAGTAGGGTAAATTTTTTCATGACTTTAGGTTTTAGATTTTGCCTACTCTTTAGCTTTTCGGCGTACGCTATATGCTTAGTTAGTTTCAATTTGCGTGCCAAAAATGTAACATTCAGTTTCACAGCAGTTTAAGGTTGTTTTGTTGGAATTAAGTTTTTTGTATTTTTATGCTAACAACCATTAACCATGAGTCAGGAACTGCACAAATGCTCTAATTGTGAGCAACCTTTTGATGAATCTTATAAATTTTGTCCTTATTGTGGCCAAAAATCGGATGATGATTTAACGCTTGGGGTTTTATTTTACAATACGATTTCTAACTATTTTTCTTTTGACGCTAGGTTCTTCAAGAGTTTTGTACCCTTGATGATTAAACCAGGATTTTTGCCTAAAAAGTTTGTGTCCGGGAAACGGCTTACCTATATCCATCCGGCTCAAATGTATTTATTTGTTTCTGTGATATTCTTCTTTGTTTTTGGTTTCAATGTTAGAGAGTCTCGTGCTTCTATTGACAAGGCCATGCAGAAGCCTGAACAATTATTGCCTAAGGAAGAGGAACTTCAGGAAGCAACCAAAGTCATTGACAGTGTTATGAACGAGGTGAAAAGCAATCAGGAAATTATGGGTATGTCTGGGGAAGATGTTGAGCAGTTGGACTCAATAATTACTGAAAAATCTTCAGAGCGGTATGATAGTAGGCGCTCGGGCAATGTATTGGGAACTTCTTTCAGCTATAAGGAATCGAAAATAGATTCAATGCTCGAAAAAGGAGTTCCTGAGAAGGAAATCTATATAGCCATGGGTATGAAGGAAGATGCTGGCGCTTTCCAGCAAAAATTCTTTTCCCAATTGCTCAAGTTCCACAAGGAAAGAGGTCTTGGCGCTATTTATCAAACGTTTATAGACAGCATTCCCATTACCTTGTTCTTTTTACTACCTATTTTTGGATTGTTGCTGAAATTGTTCTTTTACAAGAAAGGCCGTTATGCACACCATCTGGTTTTTAGCTTTTACTTTTTCAGTTTCCTTTTTACGGTGCTTTCTATAGATTTGATTATAAACAGATTTATTGATATCCCTGATTTTTTGGATTGGTTATTGGCACTTTCCACGTTCTTTTATTTCTTCATAGGGGTGAAGCGCTATTACGGGCAAGGTTGGATTTTAAGTTATATCAAATCAAGCGCAGTAAGTTTGTTTTTTTCATTTGCAGTATTAATAGCTGCAATTGGTTTGGGCGTTTTTGCTTTTATGTATTATTGATTTGAGAAAGGTTGTCTTGGTTATTTGTCTTATGGTAGTTTCATGCAAAATTGATACACAAGATGTTGTGTTAAGCGGATACATCTATGATTCTGAAAGTGAAAAACCGATACCGAATGCGACTTTAAAAATTGAAAATTGGTACTATGGTAATAGCCCGGATGAGAGTTATACAGGCTATGGACTATATGATTTGACAACAGATGAAAGAGGATTTTATTCGGTGAACCTAGATACGAGTGCAATGATTAACATTTGGGTTATTAAAGAAGGGTATCAGAAGGAATTTAAATCTGAAAAAAGACCAATTAAAAATGAGAAAATCAATGTTTATTTAAAAAGAGTAAATTGAATATAATCACAGCACCTTCTTTAAATACTTCCCGGTTTCCGAAGTTTTAATTTTGACAATTTCTTCAGGTGTTCCTGATGCAACTAAATAGCCTCCATTTTCTCCACCTTCCGGACCTAGATCTATAATGTGATCGGCACATTTAATCAATTCAATATTGTGTTCAATAACAATGATGGAGTGCCCTTTTTCTATAAGAGCATTAAAAGATTTCAAGAGTTTTTTAATGTCATGGAAATGTAATCCGGTAGTAGGCTCGTCAAAAATGAATAAGGCCTTGTCTTGGGTGTTTCCTTTGCCTAAGAAAGTAGCCAACTTGATCCGTTGTGCTTCTCCACCGGAAAGTGTAGAAGAACTTTGTCCCAAAGTTACATAGCCCAAGCCTACATCTTGTAAGGGCTGTAATTTATTTTGAATTTTAGTTTGACCATGAGTTGTGAAAAAGTCAATAGCATCATCAATGGTCATGTTCAAAATATCATCAATGGATTTATTTTCAAAAGTAACCTCCAAGACTTCTTTTTTGAAACGCTTTCCACCGCAGGTTTCACATTCCAAATGCACATCGGCCATAAACTGCATTTCTATGGTGACTTCTCCTTCACCTTTACAGGTCTCACAACGACCGCCATCCACATTAAAAGAGAAATGCTTGGTTTTAAAGCCTCTCATTTTACTTAATTTCTGGTCGGCATATAAAGCGCGGATATCGTCATACGCTTTAATATAGGTCACAGGATTGGAGCGGGAAGAACGTCCAATAGGATTTTGATCTACAAATTCTACATGTTTTACATTGGTAAAATGGCCTTCCATAGATGAAAACTGGCCGGGCTTGTCACTAAAATCGGTTAAATGCTTCTGAATAGAAGGGAACAATATCTTTTTGACCAAAGTACTTTTTCCACTTCCAGACACACCTGTGACAACAGTGAGCACACCCAACGGGAAGCTTACATCTATGTTTTTAAGGTTATTTTCCCTAGCTCCTAGGATGTCTATATGATACTTACTTTTCCGTCTTTTCTCGGGAACTTCAATGGCTAATTTTCCATTTAAATACAGGGCTGTCAATGAATCGGATTTCAAAATCTGGTCATAAGTGCCACTTGCCACCACTTTGCCACCAAAGGTTCCAGCCTCTGGGCCAATGTCTATGATGGCATCAGCAGCTTTCATTATATCTTCGTCATGCTCAACCACAATCACGGTGTTGCCCAAATCCCGTAACGATTTTAAAACGGAAATAAGGTTTTCGGTGTCTTTTGGGTGCAGCCCTATACTAGGTTCATCTAATATGTACATGGAACCTACCAAGCTACTTCCTAAGGATGTGGCTAAATTTATGCGCTGACTTTCACCGCCTGAAAGCGTGTTGGATTTTCTGTTTAGGGTTAAGTAGTCCAGTCCTACATTGGAAAGAAAGCCCAATCTATTATTGATTTCCTTAAGCAATCTTTCGGCAATTTTGGAATCGGAATCATTCAGTTCCAACTGCTTGAAAAAGAGGCTTAGGTTTTTCAAGGGCATTTCAACTAAATCTGTAATGGTGGCACCTCCAACTTTTATATAAGTGGCTTCTTTTCGCAATCGTTTCCCGTTACACTCTTTGCACTTGGTTTTTCCACGGTAACGTGACAGCATAACGCGGTTTTGTATTTTGTAAGCTTTGGCTTCCAACTCAGCAAAAAAACTAGTCAATCCTTCAAAATACTCATTGCCATTCCAAATAAGTTGTTTTTGTTCGTCGGTTAATTGGAAGTAGGGCTTGTGTACCGGAAAATTGAATTTATGCGAATTGTTTACCAATTGGTCTCGGTACCAACTCATGCTTTCGCCACGCCAAGGGAAAATGGCATTTTCATAAACCGATAGTGCTGTATTGGGAACTACCAAATCTTCATCAATACCAATAACATCGCCATAACCCTCACATTTTGGACAAGCGCCATAAGGATTATTAAAACTGAACAGATGCACATTAGGTTCTAAAAAGGCGATGCCATCCAGTTCAAACTTATTACTGAAGTATTGCTGACTGCTCGTTTTCATAGTATAAACGTAGCATTCGCCTTTGCCTTCAAAGAAGGCTGTTTCTATGGCATCGGCCAGTCGGTTATAGAAATCTTCCTCATGTTTGACCACAATTCGATCCACAACCAAAGAAATTTCCTTTATATTTTCAGAATAACTTTCAGCTTCTTCAATTCTTAGAACCGTATCGTTAATTTTAATTCTCGCATACCCCTGTTGTAAAAGGACTTTCAATTTATTTTCCATGGAGCGTCCTTTTTCCAGATGGATAGGGGCAAGCAAAAGCAATTTTTCTCCTTCCTGAAATTCCTTGATGTGGTTTATAACATCGGTCACAGAATGTTTTTTGACTTCGTTTCCGGAAATAGGCGAAAAGGTTTTGCCTATCCTAGCAAAGAGCAGTTTCAGATAATCATAGATTTCTGTGGTGGTCCCAACAGTGGAACGCGGATTGGTAGAATTTACCTTTTGTTCAATAGCAATAGCAGGAGCAATGCCTTTAATGAAATCTACTTTTGGTTTGTCCAATCTTCCTAAAAACTGACGTGCATAACTGGACAAACTTTCTACATACCTGCGTTGGCCTTCGGCATAGAGTGTGTCAAAAGCCAAGCTGGATTTACCTGAGCCAGATAATCCAGTGATTACCACAAGTTTATTCCTTGGAATAACAACATTAATATTTTTCAGGTTGTGCAGTTTTGCACCTTTGATGATGATGTTTTCTTTTGGATTTATTTCTGAAAGATTAATGTTGGCTTGCATGTACAGGATATAATTTTGCAAAAATACAATAAGATTTTGAGCTTGAAAAATTGATTATTGTGCAACAAAATGTTAAAATTTCAATCTATTTTTTGCATTTTAGGAATGATTGTTGTTATATTTGGAACAGTTTAATACACAAAGAATTACCATTTGCCTATAGCGTAACATTACTTTTTAAGATTTTAACCCCAAGCAGAAAGGCTACTTTCTGTTAAAAAAGTGATGATTATGCAATATGAACTTTTATCTGACGCTGCATTAGTAAGCATTTATGTTGAAGGCAACGAAAATGCTCTGGAAATTCTAATCAATAGGCACAAACACAAGATTTACAGTTTTATTTATTCAAAAGTTCTGGACAGGGATCTTTCCGAAGATATTTTTCAGGATACTTTTATCAAGGTCATCAAAACCTTGAAACGTGGATCTTATAATGAAGAAGGAAAGTTTTTGCCATGGGTTTTGAGAATTTCCCATAATTTGATCATAGATTACTTCAGGAAAAACTCAAGAATGCCCAAGTTTAACAATACAGATGATTTTAATATTTTCTCTGTGCTGGGTGATTCTGCTTTAAATGCAGAAAAAAGTATTATTAGGGATCAAGTTGAAGATCATGTAAGGCGTATTATAGACGAATTGCCGGAAGATCAAAGACAGGTTATTATGATGCGGATGTATAACGACATGAGCTTTAAGGAAATCTCGGAGAAAACAGGCGTTAGCATTAATACTGCATTGGGTAGAATGAGATATGCCCTGATAAACATGCGTAAGCTTATAGAAAAGCACAATATAATTTTAACCGATTGATATAATAAAGTGTGTTTTGTTGCGTTTTAAGTAATGTTAAACCAAAATATTACTTTAATGGCAAAACTTTACTCTAAGCAAACCCCGAAAAATAATATCAATTTAGGCCCGAAAGAGGAGACGGTAAATTTTCTTTTGAATTACTCAAAGGCCTTAAATATTATAAAATCAAAAAGTTTGAAGTGCGAACTTCTTCTTAACTAAACATTTAAAAGTCCTGATTTATATTAGGACTTTTTTGTTTTTAGGTACTTATCAAGAACCGATTTTCTGCCAATAGTCTTGGTAATAATATCCTTTTCAAGATTCCAACCTCTAGCTGGAGAATATTCCCGTCCGTACCAGATTATTTGAAGGTGCAATTCGTTCCACAACTCTTTGGGAAATAACCGTTTGGCATCTTTTTCAGTTTGTACTACATTTTTTCCATTGCTCAGACCCCAGCGGTACATCAGTCGGTGTATGTGTGTATCTACGGGAAATGCTGGAATGCCAAAAGCTTGAGACATTACTACCGATGCTGTTTTATGGCCCACGGCAGGAAGTTCTTCCAGTTCTTCAAATGTTTTGGGAACTTGACCGTTATGCTTTTCTATCAAAATTTTTGAAAGACCATAAATGCCCTTACTTTTCATGGGCGAAAGCCCAACGGGTTTAATGATTTCCCTAATCTCATCAACACTTAGTTTGACCATGTCATAAGGATTGTCGGCCTTTTCAAATAGCAATGGTGTAATTTGGTTTACACGCACGTCGGTGCTTTGTGCCGAAAGCAATACAGCTATCAGTAAAGTGTAGGGATCTTTATGATCTAAAGGGATTGGAATGTTCGGATAAATAGATTTTAGTGTTTTGATAACGAAGTCTACTTTTTCTGTTTTGCTCATTAAGCTGTATTTTTGTAATAAATTAATCAAAAATAA
>JAGQZG010000103.1 GCA_020435705.1 Mangrovimonas sp. | reverse complement strand
GGTATTTATGTAGTATGCCTAAAAAGAACTCTTTATAATTCCTTTTTATACTCTAAAAACGAATCATAGTCTCTTATGTAATCGGCTTCATCAAAAACATCCGATGCCAGGACCAAACAAACTGATCCAGACGAGAAATTACCTATTTCCCTCCAAATACCCGGTTTTATCAAAAGTCCCTTATTAGGTTTGTTTAACGTAACCGAAACTTCACTTTTGCCATCTTTAAGATAAACCTCAAAACTTCCGCTTAAAGCAACCAAAATCTGAGAAAGCTTTTTATGGGCATGCCCGCCTCTAAAAGCGTCGCTAGGCACATCGTACAGATAGTAAACCCTATTTATACTAAAAGGGATCGTATCTTTTTCAACTACAGCAAGTTTGCCTCTGGGATCCAAAACCGTAGGGATATTAATCATTTTAATGTTATCAATTGAACTCATAACGTTTCTAATAATTTTCGCCATTGCCGTGAAATATTTTCCATTGAAAATCTTTCAACACTTGTGGCAGCGTTCTGTTTACAGCTATCATAAAATACTTGATCATATACCATAGTTTTCATACTTTCTGAAAATGTTTCCACCTTTCCATTGGCAGGAACCAATATTCCGTTTTTAGTGTCTTGTATAATTTCGGATGGCCCTGATATTATATCCAAAGAGATTACAGGAGTCCCCAATGACAATGCTTCAATTAAAACCATGGGAAACCCTTCATAATTACTCGTAAGCACAACCGATCTTGCATTTGCAATATAAGGATAAGGATTCTTGGTATAAGGCAAAAAACAAACAAACTCATGACAGTCCAATCCTCTAGCTTTTTGCTGCAGCAATTCTTTATCTTTCCCGTTTCCCAAAATCAAAAGCTCTACTCCATTTTTCCATACGTTTGAATACTCAAAAGCATCTAGTAAAAAGGTTAAATTTTTTACTGCGTTTTGTAAGCGACCATAAAACAAAAAATACGGTTTATTGGGTAATTCCGGCTTATCGTTTTCCTTTACAAGCTTTTCATAAGCCATGTTGTAGGCATTATGAATAGTCCTTGTATTCTCAATTCCGTTCTTATTTAGGATTTCTTTTTCAATATATTCAGAAACACACACATTGGCAAAATTAGCTTTGAACAATTGTATCAACCTTTTATCCTTAAAATGCGTTTCCTGCCTTGACGAATGAACCACGTAAATTACCTTAATCCCTCTATACACAAGTTTTTGGTAAAACAATTCTTTTAAATAATTGTTCTTTGGCCTATTGTCTATAACACATGAAATACTGTTTTTCTTAATATAGCTCCTTAAGTGAAGCATTTTAAAAAACCTGTTCAAAAAAGTTTTAGGGAGTAACCCGGTTTTTCCGAGGTTTAACAAAGTCCCCGAGTACTGAAAATCTATTTGGTCCTTCAAAATTGCCACATGCACTTCAAATAAAGACTCCGAGAGCATCTTGGACAATGTTGCCATGGAGCGTTCTGCGCCCCCAACGGCTAAAGATATCCCAACAATACAAACCTTCTTTGGCAACATGGTGTTTTTTATCCTACTTTTGGAAGATTAATCCTAATTTACAGGATTGGTAAATATACATTTATTTATGAAGATTTTATTAATAGGTGAATATAGTAGGCTACACAATTCCCTAAAGGAAGGCCTTACGACTTTTGGGCACGAGGTAAAACTCGTAGGGCGCTCCGACGGTTTTAAAAACTATCCTGTTGATATAGAGATCAAAAAAAAATATGATAGTGGTTGGCTTAAAAAGACCAGGGTTTTGTTGTTGAAGCTTACAGGGGTTGATTTGCATTCCATTTCAGTAAAACGTCAAATCAAGAATCTTAGGAACCAGATAAGTAATTACGATATTGTCCAATTTATAAATGAGGCTCCTTTTCATTGTAGACCAAAAACAGAAAAGGCAATCTTTCAATTTATAAAACAACATAACAAAAATGTATTTCTCCTGTCTTGCGGCTTTGACTATTTAAGTATCAAATATGCCCATAACAAGAATTATAGGTATTCCATATTAACCCCTCTTCATGAAGACAAAAAACTTGAACCGCAATTTAAGTTTATTTTAAAAAGACTTGCTTCGTCTTACCTAGATTTACACCAATATATTTTTGAAAGCATTACTGGAGTTATAGCATCAGATATTGATTATCATGTTCCCCTGAAAAATCACCCCAAATACCTAGGGCTAATTCCCAATCCCATAAACACTGACAAAATTCAATACATTCCTCTTCAAATCAAAGATAAAATAAAGATCTTTCATGGTATCAATAAAGAATCTGCCGTACGAAAAGGAAATCAATTTTTTACCGAAGCCCTTAAAATTATAGACGCAAAGTATGGCAATCGGGTAGAAATTATCACCACAAGTAGCATTCCTTATAATGAATACATCAAGCTCTATGATGACTGCCACATCCTTTTGGACATGGTTTATGCCTATGATCAGGGCTATAATGCTCTAGAAGCCATGGCAAAAGGAAAGGTTGTGTTTACAGGTGCTGAACAAGAATTTTTAGACCACTATGAATTAGCTCCGGATACAGTTGTGATTAACGCACTACCCAATGTAGACTACCTAGTTGAAAAATTAAGCTGGCTTATTGAAAACCCTGATAAAATAACTGTAATATCCAAAAATGCTCGGAATTTCATTGAGCGTGAACACCACTATATAAAGATAGCTGAAAAATATCTAGCCACATGGGACGGAAAAAATTAGGCCAGACAATGGGATTTATGATTAACAAAAGCTTGAATAGCTTTTTAATAAACCAGCCCAAATAAACCTCTTATAATTTGCGCATATAGAATCCCTCTCTGGTGAAAAAGCAACTAATTTAAAGCATAATGGGACAATAAAATAGGTGTTATGAATTGGGATCCTCCTGTTCATTATCTGGTAAGACGCCAAACAAAGAAGAATAAAAAATCAATAGAATAACAGCAAAATAAAGCACATAATTTACAAAGTGAGCTATAACCGCGCCTTCAACCCCAAAAAGATCAATAAAGTAAACACTGGAAACGTACAGAATTAACACCGAAAAGGCCTCGGTAATAATATAGTGCCAAAACATTTTCTTGGCCAGGAACTGATAGGCAATTACGGTTGAAAGTACTTTGATAAAATCGCCCAATAACTGCCATAAAAACAAGCTCTCAACAGGTTTAAACTCTTGAGACAACACCACTGAGACTATGACAGACCTCAATAAATAGATGACCACTAAAATAAAACCAAAAATGGGCAAGATGGTTTTGTAAAAATTAAATACTTCTTGCCTAAATTCCTTGATTGTATCAATTTCAGAAAAACGAGGAAGAATATATAGTGACAAAAGCGTGCTTATAAACATAAGATAATACTTTGATATCCTGGTCATTGCCTCCCAAAACCCCGCTTCTTTAAGCCCTACATGATCTATGATATACGATCGCACTTCCAAGGCAACCAGAGGTAATATAATAGCCGAAAAAAGCGCCATGACCGAATAAGAACTATAGCGTTTTAAAAAGTTCAAACTAATGCTTTTCACTCTTACAATAGGCAAAAGGCTCCTTTGATTGGCAATACCCACCAAAGTGATTAGGAAGATAAGGGACTCGGTAATTGCTACAGAGATAAGAGCACCGTCAACTTTCCTTTGCCAGATTAAGAAGAGTGTTATTGATAACCCTAAAACTTGTCCTATGATATTGATTACAATGATGATCCTGAACTTGGAAAATCCATTCAGGATGGAAAAGGTAAACATGTTAAGTGCATAAAAAGGAAGCACTAAAGACAAGATCCTAATCACATAGCCATAGTTATAACTTGAAGAGAATAAATAATTATTTATGGCATCGGCATTAAAGTAACACCAAAAAGAGATGAGAACTGTGGCTATGAATCCCGCATAGAAAGCTGTAGAAAGAACCTTACTTAATTCTTTGGTATTGTTTTTAAATTCTGCCACATATTTTACCAACCCATTATACAGTCCCAACGTGGAAATGGACTGCATGGAACTCAAGAAATTTCGCAAGTTACCTACAAGAGCCATCCCTTCGGCACCTACAAACACTGCTATTGCCTTAGAAGTTAAAAACCCCGCTAGAATTCTAATGAATACCGATACGGAATTTAAGGACGCAACCCTTAAAAGCACATTGTTGTTTATATAATTAAGGAATCGCTTCAATTAATAGGCATTAACACATTTAACCACTTCATTAATCTCGATTTCTGACAATACCGGGCTCATAGGCAAGCTTAATACAGTATTGTGCATTCGTTCAGTAACAGGTAGCTCCAAAGATACAAACTCGGTGAACGCTTTTTGTTTATGTGGAGGTATTGGATAGTGCACCATGGTTTGAATTTGGCATGCTTCCAAATACTTCTTTAACCCCTCCCTGTCATTGGTTCTCACTACAAACAGATGAAACACATGACTTTTGGAACCATCATAGAAAGGTAATTCAATTTTCGGGTTATTAATTTCGCTTAAATATCTATTGGCTACTTTTTGTCTTGATAAATTATCAGAATCCAAATACTTCAATTTAACTCCTAAAAAAGCAGCTTGTACTTCATCTAAGCGATTGTTAGCCCCCAACATCTCAAAACTATATTTTGCGTCCGCCCCATAGTTTCTCAATTTCTTGAGAACTGAGGCCAATTCATCATTATTTGTAGTTATTGCTCCAGCATCGCCCAAAGCTCCCAAATTTTTAGTGGGATAAAAGCTAAACGCAGCGGCATGGGACAAATTCCCAGCTTTCTTCCCTGTAGAAGTTTCGGCTCCATGAGCCTGGGCGGCGTCTTCTATTATCACGAGATCATTTCTATCTGCTATGGATTTTATTTTTTCCATGGGTGCCAATTGTCCATAAAGATGTACCACTAAAATAGCTTTGGTTTTTGCTGAAATATGTTTCTCTATTTCAATTGGGGAAATATTGAACGTAGTCCTATCAGGTTCAACAAAAACGGGCTTTAAGCCCACATTTTTTAACGAAAGAATGCTTGCTATAAAAGTATTGGCCGGCACAAGAACCTCATCATTTTCTTTCAACCTACCCAATGCGATTAAGCCCTTAAAAATGAGCGTTAAAGCATCCAGACCGTTACTCACACCCAGGCAGTATTTTGTTCCGCAGTAAGATGCAAAATCAGTTTCAAAACGGTCAACCTCTTGCCCAAGAATATATTGACCCGAGTCAAGAAACGTTTGAAAAGCCTCCTTAAACTGGGATTCAAATCTAGCATTAACACTATGAAGGTTCAAGAACTTAACCATTAAACGTCCAATTAAAAATATCTTGATCGTATACCACACAACCCAACTCCTCTTTTTGCCTGAGCAATCCAGGGTTGTAGCCCAACTCATTATTTTCGGTTACGGCTCCCATAGAAAAAAAATGTTTTCCTTCGTTTTTATACTTAAAAATCAAATGTAAGAAAAGATAGTCCAAGGCTCTTGTTTTTTCACCTTTTTTGGTGGTGGCTCCGTATTGCGACTTGACTACAATTTCATTTTCAAAAATAGTAATCCCGGCCAAAATCTCACCCTCTAAAAAAATATTGAACTGCTTGATTTGATTTGAGAATTGAGTTGCAAGCTTATTTATTTCATCTAGAGTATGAACAGGATTCACATTGTATTTTGTCTTTAAACGAGGGATCAATACTTGATTCCAAAAAGTTTCAAATTGCCGTGTCTCCTCAATCTGGAAAGCATGTTTATTGTTCCTGAAATGCTTCAGTTTGGTTTTGTGAATGGTCCATGGTTTTGAATAATCTATAGCCAAAACCATAAGTTTATTTTCAAGCTTTGCGTCATGAGTGAGCAGATACTCTTTTAACTCATTTGCGGGTTGCTTAAAATAAAACTCCGGAATAAGCTTCACGGTAAGTGCATTTATTTTGGATTCCTTCAAATACTCCAAAACAGAGTCCAGTATTTGAAAGGTTTCTTGGGATGTGATATCAAAAGGCACTATCACACCACCAAAAGTTAATCCTTGATGAGAGAACAGACTATTGTCTACTTTATTGGCCGGAAAAACGGCAACAAGTGTTCCTTTTTTAAAAACCATCAAGGAAAAATCTTCAAATCTATCTTTATGGTATTCCATAAAATCCCGATAGAAAAGAAATGTAGAATTCTTGGCTTTGGACACAAAAGAATCCCAGGCCATTTTATCTGCTGATTGATATAATCTTACGGTAAATATGATACTTATTTTTAAATCCGAAAGTAAGAAATTTTTGCAAGACCCTTTTATTTTGCTTCCTCATATTGGTAGAACACCGTTTCATCTGCTTCATTAATGTATTCGTAGACCCCAAATGGTGTGCCACTATTTAAAACCGCATAACTTTTGTCTTCCTGTAAGTTATTTAAAAGGGTTTCATCCTGACTTAAATAAGCAATCAAGATTCTAAAAAGGTTGACATTGGTTTTCAACTGGTTGTCAAACTCAGGCGCTTCACCTTTAGGCCATTTTATGGCTAATGCTGTAGTAAAAATGCTCTTAATCAAATTAGGGTCGGTTTGTTTAATTTTACATTCCAGTGTGTAATCAAACCCAACAAAACCACCATGGTCTGCAATAATAACAATCAGCGCTTCCGAATCATATTTCTTAATCATGTTTAAAACTTCTTCAAGCCATTCATTTGCCCTTTGGAGCCTTTCCAAATGATGTTCCCGCTCTTTCTCTTTCCCATTTGATAATTCTTTGTACGTGGTAATGTGGCTGGGTAGACTTTCCTCTATGAAATAAAACTTAGGTTCTTCCTTTTTTTCCTGAATAAGTGGTTCCAAATCATCTAACACATTTTTATGGATCCCAAAACCTCTGGCTAAAAACGAGACTTCATTTTGTTTGATGTTACAAAAATCATAACCCAATGTAGGTCTATTCACTAATAAATACGGCTTGCCCAATAGTAAGTTTGTTTTGTATCCATTATCATTGAACGTTCTTACCACCGCATTAGCTCCAACAATGATATCCCGCGCATTCAACATTTCGCTTTCTGTACTATGAGGGTGATTGTAATAGTGGTGCTTCATACTGAACATGGAGCTATTTGAGCTCAGTGTAGAAAAATAATTGCTCCTAAAATTGTTATATAGCTTGAATCCCATTTCTTGGAGATAATCTTCAAAGGCCTGATTGTCATACTTGTAATAGCCGCGTTTTAATTCTGAAAAATTTGGATAACCATCCGGTTGAATAACATAAACATTTGGTTTTTTCACAAACTCAGTCTGCTCAATAGTGTCCGGTTGCTGTGTCCATTCTGTACTATAATTTATTTGATAAAAAACAAATCGCAGCAAGTTTGGCAAAATGATCAATGCTAGCAACAACTGGAAAATTACAATCTTGTTAAGATGTTTAGAAAGAATAATTCCCAATACTACTCCAATAATTCCAGCTATGGCAAGTATTTTCAACTTGATACCATAGGTACATAAAACCAACAACAACAGGAAATAAGCAACATTAAAAACAGGAAGCAGAAATTTGAAAAGCCTTATTTCGGAATACTTCCCAACTATCATCTTAATCAGGTAGCCAGCAATAATAGGAACCATTATAAAAGTAAGCACAAACATTCCTAACTGGCTCCAAGAATTAACAAGAGAAAAGTTCGTATTATAATAATACAGCACAGGATAAAGCCCTATTGCAAGTCCGTAAATTATTGGGTTAACTTTTTCCCCTTTTGCGAAATCGAGGATACTATTCCTGAAATTCAAAAAACTATTTTTCAATTTTTCATCCATTTAGTTTTATTCCAAAAAATTTAAAAAACTTTTTTTAGATTTTTCAATCTTGATGCTCCCACTTGTTGAAAACAGTAGTATAGTCTTCGTCAATATATTCATAAACTCCAAAAGGAGCCCCTTTTTCAATAACCGTATAACTCTTGTCCGCTTGCAAATGCTCTAGCAGAATTTTATCTTCACTCAAGTAGGCAATCAGAATTCTAAAAAGGTTGACATTGGTTTTTAATTTGGCATCATATTCTGGAGCTATCCCATCTGGCCATTTAATAGCCAAGGCAGCTGTATAGATGCTTTTTATTAAGTCTGGATCGGTTTGCTTAATCTTATTTTGTGCCACGTAATCAAACCCCACGTAGCCACCGTGGTCCGCCATAATAACAATCAATGCGTTAGGATCACTCTGTTCTATAAATTCAACGGTATCCATTAACCAAAGATTTGCTTCATTCAATTCCTCTAAATACCCTTCCCTTTCTTCTTTAGTTCCTTTAGATAAATTTGCGGTTGTACTTATATGCCCAGGTTTTAACTTCTCAATAAAATAAAACTGTGGTTGCATGTTTTTCTTATTCATGCAAGCCTTTAGATCATCAGTGATATTTCTATTAATCTCAAACCCTCTGGCCAGGAACGATAGTTTATCACTCTCAATATTGCAATAGTCATAACCCATCTTTGGTCTGTTTACCAAAAGATACGATTTCTCCAACACCAAATTGGTATAGTATCCATTGTTGTTGAAAATTTCAACAACTGCATTTTTGCCAACAATAATATCTCTGGAATTGTACACCTCGTTAGAACCCTTTCTTGGATTATTAAAATAGTGATGCTTCATGGAAAACATGGAGCTATTGGAACTTAATGTTGAGATATAATTACTTCTAAATCCTGGATACGTCTTGAACCCTTTTTGCTTCAAGAAATCTTCAAATTCATTATTATTGTAGATATAGTACCCTCTTCCCAATTCATGAAAATTTGCATACCCATCCGGTTGAATAACATATACATTAGGCATTTTTCTAAACTTGGCCGACAAAATAGCGTCCGGTTGCTGTATCCAATCGGTCCTATAATTTATTTGATAAAGAATATTGGGAACAAGCTTAGGAGAAATAACCAATGCCAGCAATAGTTGAAATATTATTATTTTATTAAGGTATTTCCTTAGAGTAAAGCCCAGCAGAGTCCCTAAAAGACCAGCTAAAGCCAAGGCTTCCAACTTTTGCCCCAATGTACTTATTACTACCAACCAAAAAAAATACACTAGGTTAAATATAGGCAGGGCAAATTTTATTAAACCCAAGTAGGATGTAACTTCGGATATTTTTTGGATTACGAAAAAAACAACC
>JAGQZG010000102.1 GCA_020435705.1 Mangrovimonas sp. | reverse complement strand
CCTATAGATAAAAATGAAAGAAAAAGCGAACTGAAACGGTTGGAAAAACTATCGCAAGAGAAAAAACAAACGCAACTCTTCATTGAAACCCCCTACAGGAACAACAAGATGATGGAAGATATATGCGCAACCTTGCATCCTGAAACTCTGGTTTGTGTTGCCTGTGATATAACATTGCCCACCGAGTTTATCCTGACCAAACCCGTGAGCTATTGGAAAAAAAACAGTGCAGACCTCCATAAAAGACCTGCACTATTTATACTTCAAAAATATTAATTCTGTTCTTAGCCTAAATTTACTTTGGCTTTTTTATTTGGCTTCACAAACGACGTATCGTAACCTGAAAATTTCTTCATGTAATAGGAAATTGTGGTACCAAAACCATCCGAGAAATTATCTTGTCCACCAGAACGAAGGTAATTTTTCACATTACCTGGACCAGCCAAGTGTGCAGCAGCCAGAATACCTGACTCTGTTATGGTCACGCCATCCATTTTCTTACCTACATAATTGGCAATATCGCGGCGTAGTATCCACTTATTTCTTTCGGCATTGGCCAAAAACGCTTTTTCTTGCAATTCTGGGTTTTGCAAAAATCCAGCTGGATTGTAAACGCCAATTAACTTAAGGGTTTCAGCCCCAAATTGGTATTTTCCTAAATAACCATATTCATTGACCCTGAAATAATTCCCTTGGGATTCTTTAAAAGCCAAAGCCTCTTTGAACCCTACAAACGACTTCCCTAACTGTGGGGAAACCATTTGTTGCGCATACACTGCATTAAGATACAGAGAATCTATGTGCGCATTGTGGTCTAGATCGTTAATTTCTGAAACGTCTGCAGTAAACTTAGTTAACGATTCAGAAGTGTTTCCAACCCTTAACGAAAAGTACAACAGAACAACTATTGTTAACGTTAAAGCTAAATAACTCCCAACATTTTTTATCATAACTAAATAATTTTTTCAAGCTAAACCTTTCTTTTTAAGCTTAAAAATTTCAGCGTGCAAAGGTACAACTTTTTTTTAAAACCTGAAAATTAATCGTTTAAGTGTTTTTAAAAGTAGATTCCGTGAAATCTAAATCCATTTTTTTCGGTGAACTCCACCGTAGGAAATGGAACTTTAAGAACGTTAAAAATGCTAAAAATTGTCTTTAGGAAATGGGACTTGGTTTGAATTCTCGACAAATCTACATCTAAACTGAAATAGAATTGACGCCTTCTATCCTGAGTTATCAAATTGTTATTAACACTCTCATTTTCACCCGTTAACATACCCTCAGCCCCATAACCAAAAGCTACGTTAAGCCATTTGGGCACCTCACTCTCTTTAAAAAAGGAATGCAAATTCACACTCAACCAATAAGTTTGTCCATTATAATCCTTTAAAAACTCTTCCGTCCATCCATCACCAAGCTTGTCAGGATTTTGGACAGCATAATGCGTTTGATGAAACGAATACTTGAGTGTTATACGTTGTTCCTTCCATAAAAGTTGTTGGCCTACATATAAACTAGTCCCTGCTGCATTGGCCAGAATATCCGTCCACGAAAATCCCCATTCTTCCGAAAAACCATCAAAAACTTCAACCACCCCCAAATAGGCAAAGCCCAAAGTAGAGCCATAAATAAGTTGGTCCCTTTCACTTACTCCGCTCCAAGCCAATAAATCGGCTCCCACTCTACCCACTTGATAGGAAGAAAAAACATGTCCAAATTTATCCATTTGCAACCACTCGCCCGAATCATTAATTGTATGGAAATTAGACTGTGGATAATCGGCATACCATAATTGGTTCAAGCCCACCAAAGAAATTGTGGCTAGGGAACTTTCAGTGATAATTACGGCATTTCGTCTAGGCACATTAAGAGAATCTGTTGGTTTTAAAAACCGGTCAATTCCCGATTGCGCAAACAAGGACACCTTCAAGAGCAGAAAAAACAATGTATGTCTTGCAGGAAACTTCACTTTTATCTATTGATACCTTGTGAAGAAAGGTAACGCTGATATTCCCTTGCGTTTATATTGTGCTGCGCTAGAGTTTTGGCAAACTTGTGGTAGCCCAATCGTTTGGCATCGGCAGCGAAATATAAATAACTGTGCTTTTCATAATTCAATACCGCATCAATAGCCGAAATATCCGGCATGGCTATCAAACCCGGAGGCAGTCCAGCATATTTATAGGTATTATAGGGTGAATCGATGTCTTTGTGAACATCCAATACTCTTTTGATAACCGTATTTTTATATTGTGGCAACTGATAGGCTGCAAACTTTAACGTAGGATCGGCCTGTAGTGGCATCCCAATTTTCAACCTATTCATATAAACTCCAGCAATACGTGGTTGTTCTTCGGCCTGTTTGGATTCTTCGTAAACGATAGAGGCCAATGCCATAACCTGATCCCGAGACAAGCCAATGGCCTTCGCTTTTGCATTTCGGCTTTCGTTCCAAAATCTGTTGTATTCCTTAAGCATTCTGGCACAAAAGTCTTCTGCAGACGTATTCCAGAAAAACTCATAACTATTGGGAATGTACATGCCCAAAGCCGTTTTATTGCTGAACCCCGAAGTGCTCAAAAAAACCGAATCGGTCATGGCTTCATAAAGTGCCAAACTGTCGGCTTCTATTTGCTGGGACACACGCCCAGCCAGCTTCTGTAAATTTTCCTGATTGTTGAAAGACAGCCTTATGGGGAGATTTTTACTTCTAATGGAATTGATAATATCATTGTTGTTCATCCCCTTCTTGATTTCAAACTTACCTGCCTTAAGATGCGTTGTATATTGTTTTCTTTCGGCTAGCGCATCAAAGGAATCCATATTGAGCAACAAGGGTTTTAATTGCTCCCTAACTTCGGAATAAGAGGCATTTGTGGGCACAAAAATATAAGCCGTTTCGTTTTCAAACGCTGTATTGGGCTTGAACATGGCATTATAAATATAGTAAGCAAAACCACCAAAAATAAAAAGGCCCATGATGGCCACGGCAATTAATATTCTCTTTATATACATTAGCTATTTATATGTTGCAGAAAGTAAACATTTTTATACGTTCCATTGTAAAAGTTCCAGTCCTTCATTAAACCAACAACTTCAAACCCTTCACTTTTAAACAGCTTTAAACTGCTTTTATTATCTTCAGAAATATGACAATATAATTGGTGTAAATCCAATTGATGGAAACAGTATTTCACCAGCAATCCCAGAGCCTCTCTACCAAAACCTTTACTTCTGCTCTCAGCTTCATGAATTAAAATACCAATACCAGCCCGTTTGTTCTTTGGATCAAAATCAAACAAATCAATCAAACCCAACGGTTTATCGTCATAATCCGAAATCACCAAACGCAATTGCTTGGCTTCATAAATATCCTTGTACGAATTCAAAAGATACTGCTCCAAAATGTGCCTTGAAAATGGTGCTTGGGTATTGCTTATTTCCCAAAAAGACTCTGTATTCTCCACATCAAAAAGGAACTCCAGGTCTTCGGGCTCAAGCGCCCTGAGATATAGTTTATGTCCTTTTAAAGTAATCATATGGTTCCTTTAAAAACTTGGGTTGCTTTTCCAATTAGCCAAATATTGGTATAGCCCTCTTCCTTTTTATCAAACGTGACGGTCAAGGTGCCTCCGGGAGTTTCCAGATTCACACTATTGGCGTTGGTTTCTCCTGAAGCATGCATCGCAATAGCCACTGCAGTAACACCCGTACCACAAGAAAGCGTCTCATCTTCAACACCTCTTTCGTAGGTTCTGACCTTAAAAGTGGTAGCATCCAATTTTCTCACGAAGTTGACATTAGATCCCGATTGACCATAAGGTTCTCCATATCGAATAGCTGCACCCTTGGTTTTAACATCCAGCGACTCGAGGTTGGCTTCCAATTGCACATGGTGTGGCGACCCTGTATTTAAAAACAAATGCGTTTCAAATACCTGAATGGTCTCAACGTCATTCATTTTCAACCTGACAACATCGTTTTCTACAACAGACTCATGGACGCCATCAATAGCTTCAAATGAGGTTGAGGTATCAATTAATCCCAGAAACTTTGCAAAAGCGGTAATACAGCGCCCACCATTGCCACACATGCTACTTTCGTTTCCATCAGAATTGTAATAAACCATCTTGAAGTCTAAGGTGTCGTGGTTTTCTAGTAAAATCAAACCATCGGCGCCTATGCCAAAACGTCGGTCGCAAAGCAGTGCAATACGCCTGGTATTGTTTTTGTCAAACAAGAGTGAACGATTATCAATCATGATAAAATCGTTTCCAGTTCCTTGGTATTTATAAAAAGTAATTGCCATATGATGTTGGCAAAGATAGGAATATAGATGATTTTTTTGTGTGTTAAACGGGCGTTAAAATGCACGTTAAAATGCGTTAAAAGAAAAAAGGCAATTCAATATTCAAGTAATTTTAATCGTTGTTTAATTGAAAAATAAAAACTTCTTAAACCATGAAAAAGATTTCAACCTTAATTTTTGCTTCTATCCTAGGTGGAATCATTACGCTTTCCTCCTATAAATTATTTTTTGACAGAGACCAAGTCGTAACCACTACAAGTAGCGGCCAGTCAACACCCTTTCTCCAAACCTCCAATACGGGATTAACCACAACCAATGCGCTTCTGGCCAATACTCCGGAACTCACGACGGCCGCCGACAAAGCGGTACACTCTGTAGTTCACGTTAAAAATACCGCAGTGGTTTCGGCTCCTATGACCTTGGAAGATTTCTTCTACGGAAGGCAATCCCAAAGAGCTCAAGTAGGAACCGGTAGTGGGGTGATCATTTCACCGGATGGCTATATAATTACAAACAATCACGTTATTGACGGTGCTAGGGAATTGTCTATCACGCTAAACGACAACCGAACCTTTGATGCCGAACTCATTGGAACCGATCCCAAAACCGATATCGCCCTTTTAAAAATTGATGCAGATGATGATTTACCATATGCCACCTTTGCCGATTCTGACCAAGCGAAAATTGGTGAGTGGGTATTGGCCGTGGGCAACCCATTTAATCTAAATTCTACGGTTACTGCTGGCATCATTAGTGCCAAATCCAGAGATTTATCTGGTGGTCAAGCAGGGCAATCATTTATCCAGACAGATGCTGCCGTAAACCCTGGCAATTCAGGGGGTGCCTTGGTGAACACCAATGGCGAACTCATAGGCATTAATACCGCCATAACCTCCCAAACGGGTTCTTATATTGGTTATTCCTTTGCCGTTCCCAGCAACATTGCCCGAAAAGTAGTGGCAGATATTATGGAATTTGGCAACGTTCAAAAAGGTATTTTAGGGGTTTCAGGTGCAGCACTCAATAGCGAAGCAGCCAAAGAATTGAATGTTACTTCAACAGAAGGCTTTTATGTGAGTACGGTTGAAGAGCAATCCGGTGCCAAAAAAGCGGGCATTGAAAATGGCGATATCATCACAAAAATTGATGACATCAAGATTAACAAATTTGCCGACATGACCGGATACCTTAACACCAAACGCCCTAATGACGTTGTAAACGTCACTGTTTTGAGAGATGGCGATGAAAAGATTATCCCTGTTACGCTTTCAAAAAGTGAAATCATGTCTATTGAGTTCATGGACATGAAATTGAGGAACATCCCTGATTCCTATAAAGAAAAATACAACATAAATAGCGGTTTAATCGTTGAAGAAAATAAAAATTACCGTCTGTATAATAAAGTGGGCCTAAGTACCGGTTACATCATCACAGAAATAAATGATGTAGAATTAAAATCCCTTGATGATTTATCTAAATTGAAACAAAAATATGGCAATAATCTTGAAGAAAAGATTGAAAAAATGGGTATCATCAACAGGAACGGACAAAAAATAGAACTCTACTTTTAGGGAATAGTAACTGTTTGGTAAAGCCATCCGATGCTTGTCATTGGGTGGCTTTATTTTTTATATAAAAATAGCTACGAAAACGTTTGAAATATACTACTTTTGCAAAAAAAATCAAAAACACCACAAACTAAAACTCTCATGATCCTTAACGAAACTTACGAAAAAGAATTAGCCTTTCAAGCAGATAGAAGACGAGCTGGCATAGAATTTATAAAAATTGTCAGTGATCTTTGGTATGACAAGTCTATTGAGTTGGTTCTTTTTCGAAATCAATTGATTGATAGACCCGTAAGTGAAATTTTAAATCTGCACGAATATGCAGGGGCTTTTGTTCAAAAACCCATTTCAATATTTGATTCCGTAGAAATTGCCCAAGCCATCAAGACCTTAAATATACCGCCTGCAAAACTTGACATCGGCAAACTCACCTACGAGTACCACTTAGAAGATCAAAAATACAGTAATGCGACCTCTTTTGTAGCAGACAAACTTAAGAACGCAAAAGATTATGAGACTATTAAACCGAAAGATGTAGTGCTATATGGTTTTGGGAGAATTGGACGTCTTGTAGCTAGGGAATTAATGGCCAAAACAGGAAAAGGGTCGCAATTGAGGCTTAGGGCTATCGTAACCCGAGGAGCTTTGGACAAGGTGGTTTTGGAAAAAAGAGCTTCTCTTTTAAGGAACGACTCTGTACATGGAGATTTTCAAGGCACAGTGACTATTGACGAAAAAAACAATTCATTGATTGTAAATGGAACCACGGTTAACATTATTTCGGCAGACAAACCTGAAGATATTGACTATACTCAGTACGGAATCAACAATGCTTTAGTGATAGATAATACCGGAGCATTTAGAGATGCCGAAGCTCTTGGAAGACACCTAAAATCCAAAGGGGTGAGCAAAGTTCTTTTAACAGCACCAGGAAAAGGGGTTCCAAACATTGTTTATGGTGTAAACCATTTGAATAACAACCCTGATGAAGTAGATATTTATTCGGCTGCTTCTTGCACAACCAATGCTATTACCCCCATATTAAAAGCTGTGGAAGACACGTATGGTGTGAAAAATGGTCACATTGAAACCATCCATGCGTACACCAACGATCAAAATTTAGTAGACAATTACCATAAAAAATACCGCCGTGGCCGTGCCGCCGGCTTAAACATGGTCATTACCGAAACGGGCGCTGGTGCTGCCGTATCTAAAGCCTTACCGGAATTGGAAGGAAAACTAACCTCCAATGCCATTAGAGTGCCTGTGCCCAATGGTTCCTTGGCCATCTTAAATCTGGAGCTTGAGAAAGAAACAACGGTAGCTGCCATGAATTCTACCTTGAAGAAATATGCTCTGGAAGGCAATCTTGTGGAACAAATAAAATATGAACTGAGCGATGAATTGGTGTCCAGTGATATTGTTGGATGCTCCGCTCCTGCGATTTACGACAGTAAGGCTACTATTGTAAGGCCTGACGGCAAGAATGCCATTCTTTACATTTGGTATGATAATGAATATGGATACAGCCATCAAGTTATTCGATTGGCAAAATATATTTCAAAAGTTAGACGTTATACCTATTATTAGTAATCCAAATGAGGATTGTTTTCGTATCTAAATAAAATAGGCCTCACTTTGGTGAGGCTTTTATTTAATTTCGAATCAAACCTTACAAGAATTTAGTATCTTGTTCGCTTTAAAATTCAATTCATATTAAATCAACCAAGATGAAATATTTTAAACCTGTCGCCTTTGTCTTATTAGCTTTATTTTCAATTCAATTACTATCAGCGCAGGAAACGAATGAAGACCAACTTTCACTGAATGAGGGCACACTGGACAACCAGTTTGAATACGTTATTCAAAAATCAAACAACTACCAAGACTATAAAGTTATCAAGAAAACCTGGTTATATGCGCTAAAAGCCCATACCATGGATTCCTTGAAGGCCATACAAAGTGATTTAAAGAACACGCAAGCAACCGTTGACTCCCAAGCAAAAGAAATTTCCGATCTAAAAAACAACCTGACTTCAACACAATCTACCTTAGATTTTACTAATAAAGAGAAAGACAGCATGTCGCTTTTTGGAATACAAATGAGCAAGTCAGGCTACAACATCCTTTTATGGGGAATTATTGGAATATTATTGGCTTTGTTAGGGTTCTTCATCTATAAGTTTAAAAACAGCAATACCATTACCAAAGAATCCAAAAAAGCCTTAGCGGACATCGAATTGGAATTTGAAGAACATCGCAAAGTGGCTTTGGAAAGGGAACAAAAAGTAAGACGCCAACTCCAAGACGAACTCAACAAGCAGAAAAAAGAGAATTAATTTTCTTTGTCATCAAAAGTCATTTTAACAGTACAACTCTGTTTACATTACGTTTGTCGATTTTATATAAATTTCTCTGAAATTCGCTATTTTAAAAGTTAACTTCAGAAAATTTAAATTCTTAAAACATGAAAAATTTATTGCTGAAATCTTTTATTCTCACCTCAATTTTGTTTATTTCAAGCTGTTCATCTGATAATGATAATAGCTCCCAAAATGCTAATAATAGTGGTGAAATGTATTTAACCATTGATGGAGAGGAAATAAATTTTGAAGGGGGGATAACGCACAGCAATTTCAACATTGGCAATCCACCGGGGTTTGTTTTAACAGCCTCTGGCGATACTGATAATTACCCCGTACCATATCTAGAGATATTCATCAAGGATGTAACTGATTCAGACTTCGTAGTAGGCACTGAGTTTATAGGGGAAGAAGAGTTAGAAATGGAATACATTCTTTACAATGAATCTACTAACATTTCTCCTTCAGTTTTTAGTGCTTATACTGAAGACGATGTCTATCTTAAAATCACCGAGGTAAACACTGAAGAAAAAACCATTTCAGGAATATTTACGTTTACCGGACTTGATACCGAACAAGGTTGGTTCCCAGGAGGGTTAACATACGAAATGGAAGGGAGTTTTGAAAACATGTCCTATGACTAAAATATTTATTCACTCAAACATAAGAGTTATTTTCATTTTCTAAAGTAATGCGAATAGATATTATTACCGTTTTACCTGAGCTTTTAAAAAGCCCTTTTGAAGCCTCTATCATGAAACGAGCCATTGAAGCCAACTTGGTTGAAGTGCATTTTCACAATTTAAGAGACTATACAACCGATAATTATAAAAGTGTAGACGATTACCAATTTGGCGGTGGCGCCGGTATGGTTATGCTCATTGAACCTATAGATAAGTGCATCAGTAAGCTAAAATCGGAAAGAGACTATGACGAAATCATCTA
>JAGQZG010000101.1:1413-9219 GCA_020435705.1 Mangrovimonas sp. | reverse complement strand
GCCACATCCAGGTACTGGTATACTTTATTTTCCAGAATTTGGTGTTCAATTTCAGAAATGGATGCGGACTTGCCACATCACTGATAAATAGGGAACGATAGCCATCACCTATAAAATTCTTGCCATGGCCAAATTGAGCATTGAAAAACTTAACCGGCGAATAAGACAGGTAAGCTTCTGCAACTGGATAATCGTAAGCATCGTCCTTGAAACGCTTAGCTATACCTCTACCAGGGACAACCGCTGCTTCATCAGCCCCTTTAATAGATTCGGCATAGTCGTTGAAATATTGCGCCCAACGACCTTGGCTTTCATAAACAGCCGTAAAGAAATTGAACTTTTTCCCCAACCCTGCTTGCACATAAATTCCTCGGGTGTTGTTAAACGTTGAATTGAAATCGGCATCAAAATCCTTGCCCACTTCAAAATCGAAAATAGGGTCAATGGTAAACCAATAATCTTTTCCCTGAAGAGCTACCAAATGCTCATTCCATAGTTTTCTTCCTGCCCAACTGGAAGTTTCTTTTTTAAGGGCTGTTTTTTCGGCCTTAAAATCATAGTAATTATCTACATCGTCATATAAAAAAGGTTTGGAAGCCGTATGACTGTTAGTTCCCACCAAATTCATGCTCCTGTCAAAACGGGCATAATAACTATGGGTAAAAGGAATGTTCAATTGGCTGCTATATTCAAGATTTTCATAAGGCTTTAGTCCTTTTTTAACGCTATCAAATTCTGTTTTGGCAGTTTTCTCCAAAGTGGTTAAAGACCTGTCTGGCTTAGGGGTTTTGGCTTTGGCAGGATTCACGTCCCAAATTTCATTGGTAGTTGGCTTCTGGCTCCCAAACGGTAATTTTATCACTACGGAATACTGGCTAAACGACGGCATCCCATTATAAGTACTTGGTTGAATTTTAGGTAATTCACCAAACACCCTTTTTGCTTCTTCTTTTAGACTATCAAAAAGCGCATCAACAAATAATACTTTAAAACTGCCTTCTTTATCAACTTCAAACAAAACCGATACATTGCCGGTAAAATTATCATCTACATCACTTGGCATTTTAAAATTAGAGGAAATGTGCTTGTATAGCTGTTCATCAAAACAAGGTTTTATGGCTTCAACGCTCAACCCTTGACATTCTGGAAACATAGGTGGTTTTTCTGAAAAAGAGCCGTCTTGAGCCCAAAGTACATAGCTTAACAAAACGAAAGTCAATAATAAAAAATGCCTCATTGTATATTACAAAATTGGATGTGGAAAGATACTATTTTTAAGATTACCATTAAAAAAACCGCCATCTTTAAATGATAACGGTTTTTCTAAACTAAAATTTAATCTAACACTGGTTTTATTGCACTTTGAACTTTATAGGTTGCAAATAAATTACCGAAACGGGCGTGTCACGTTGCATGCCTGGAGTCATCTTAGGCAATTTATCAACCACTCGTTGTGCTTCTTTTTCAAGAGCGGGATGTGGTGCACGCGCTTTAATGTCGGTAATTTCACCGTCTTTGTTTACTTTAAATTGAACAAAGATTTTTTGAATCCCCTCCAAGCCATAATCGGAGGCGATATGGGTGTTGAATTTTTTATTGATGAAATTAGACATTTTGGTTTCAAAGCATTTTCTTCGGCCTTCATTGGTACTTTCCTTTTCGCAACCGGGAAAAACGGGGACTTTTTCAACTGCGATAAAGTCAACTGGAAGATCCTCATCTCCAGGGTCTGTCACAACAAAATCTTTGGGATCAACGGATTCTACAGGAAGATCTTCGGGCAAAATGATATCTACCAGTTCAACTGGAGGATCATTTTCAATGGTAACCTCATCGATTAGTTTAGTTTGTGGTCTTTCATCAACATTTTGTTCTTGAGGTTCTTGATAGATTTCGATGTCTGGCATTACATAAATATCTCTTTCATCAAGATTAATAGCCAGTTCAGGAATTTTTACCGGCTCATTTAAAAACTTCATTTCAAGAACACCATAGGCTGCCAGCAAACAAACAATCAATCCTACCTGAAAATAAAGGGTCGAGTTTTTTTGTAAATTTGCATCATGCTTTTGTGGACGCTTTGTCGCTTTCCCATTTTCCCGAATGAGACTGCGAATTGTGTTTAAAATTTTCATAATAATTATAGTTTAAAATGTTAATATTATGATAAAACACAAATAGCATACCAAAAAGAAATCCCGTTACAATTTGTAACGGGATTTTATACTTAAGAAGCAAATTTCTTATTGAACCTGGAACTTGATAGGCAAGTAATAAGGAACCCTTACTGCTTTACCTCTTTGTTTACCTGGTACCATTTTAGGAAGTAAGCTTACCACTCTTTCGGCTTCTTTTTCCAATCTTGGATGTGGTGCTCTGGATTTGATATCTACAATATTTCCGTTTTTATCGATCTTGAAGAATACGTTTATTTTTTGAATTCCAGAAAGGCCTAATTCCGAAGCTAATTCAGTGTTGAATTTCTTTTGTACAAACTCTTGCATTTTCTTGTTCATACAAGCTTTTTTATCTTCATTAGATCCCCCTTCACAACCAGGGAAAACAGGAACATTTTCAATAACCGCAAAAGGCACTTCAATATCTTCCTCCTCTTCTTCCACTTCAACATCTTCTACTTCGGCAATTTCTTCTTCTTGCGAAGTCTCTGTAGATTGGATAACGGTTTCTTCCACTTCTTCTTCATCTTCTACTACCTCAATAACTTCAGGTGCCGCTGGTGGCGGTGGTGGCGGTGGCGGTGGTGTTTGTAATTGTTCTGTGATTGGCACTTCTTCTTCCAACTCTTCATCCAAATTCAATTGACCTATATCAATATTGGATTTATCATAGGTTTTATGATTGATGGCATAAAGTGTCAAGAATAGCATTAAAGCTAGTCCTATAGTGAAATAGAGACCACTATTTCTGCCAACGTCTGCTTTTGGATTTTTCTTCGGTTCCATCTTGAAATTTTTAAACTGTTGCTAAAATAACCATTTATTTGAGAAAAAAGCAAGTGATTACAATTTTTTAACTTGTCTTTTCCGTGTTGAAACTATTAGAATTCCTGCCATCATTACCCCTAAGGAATTTGCAATAACGTCGTGATAATCAGCAGTTCTAAAAGTTGTTAAACTACCTTGTAAAAGCTCAATAATTATGCCAAAAGCAATAGAAAATACTATTGTGATAAAAATTACCTTCCAGAATTTTGCGCTAAACAACTTGGAAAAGGTATTGTACCAGAGAAATGTAAACACTACGTAAGCTAAAAAGTGAAATATTTTGTCCCCTTTTTCTACAGCTACTTTTGGAAAATCATTCAGGTTTATCAGGCATACTGCCAATAGCAATCCTGAATAGATCAGTGAAATTGCCAAGGCAATTTTTTTATGCGCCAACAAGTTCTTTATAAGCATGGGCATCGAGAAGATTGTCCAATTCTGCAGTATCAGAAATTTTCACCTTTATCATCCAGCCTTCGCCATAAGGATCGGAATTCACTTTTTCAGGTTCAGATTCCAAGGAGTCGTTAAATTCAATAATTTCCCCTGAAACGGGCATAAAAAGATCGGAAACCGTTTTTACGGCTTCAACTGTTCCAAAAACTTCTTCGGCAGCTAAAGTTTCATCTAGAGTTTCAACTTCAACATAAACAATATCTCCCAATTCGCCTTGGGCAAAATCTGTAATGCCTATAGTGGCCACATCGCCATCTATACTGACCCATTCATGGTCTTTAGTGTACTTTAAGTTTGAAGGTATATTCATTTTAGTTATTTAGTTTTTGCAAATGTATCTATTCGTGCGTTTATTTAAAAGTAAAGTGCCTTAGTATTAATTGCCAAAATTGTATCTCAGGGTGATTCCCGATCTGATAGTGGTTTGCGGAAATGAGGTTGAAATAGCATATTCGGAGAACGTGTAATCAAAATAAAAGATACCTGTCAAGTTTTTACTGAAAGCATAATCGGCTGAATACTTGATATTCCAAACGGTTTGCCCGGAAGTCACTTGATTATTTTCCAGATCCAAATAACGAATAATGGTTTTGTTGTCCCGGATAGAGACATCGGCTTTCATGTTCAGGTCGCTTACAATAATTTTTCGTGGCCCGGCCAATTTGGATTTGATGCGTACATCTTTGAACCTATACCCTAAACCAAGGGTGTATTCTTTCCCAAGGACTTCGGTCATTAAGTTATTATCAAAGCTCAAGGAAAGCATACGATCCCGTTTAATTTCAGCAAGGATTTTTACGGAATTTTTCATTTCCATGTCAATCCTAATAAGCGGACTGAACATCTCGGTTAGATTAATATTGCTGTAAAGCGTCTTGTTCTTATAATCTCCTGATTGATTCAGTGCATCGGCAGGTTGATTATCATAATCTTCCAAGACTCCGCTTCCGGTTTTTACGGGAGCTGTATAATCCAGATTAGCCCTGTACTGGTTAATGGTATAATTTGAACGGTAGCCGTGAGTTAAAGAAAAACGCTTGAATCTGTCTTTGAACCATTTAAGGTTCATTAACCCTGTGTACTTAATATCCCAGTTAGGCACCGGAACATCTCTGAGTGCTCCAAGTTTCACGCTACCGGCATCTTTTCCAGTATAGGCCGCTAGAAATGCAGGCAACAAGACCGCCTGACTGCTCTTGCTGTAACCTAACGGATAGCCATTGGTATTTCCGTTTTCAAAATTGTTTGGGTTACTCATGTCAACACCGTTTTGTTGTGCCAAACGGCGGGCAATCTCCAATCTGTTTTGTCTGAATTCCTCAAAAGCTTTAGACGAGTTCTCATCACTCTTACTAAAAGAGGTCTTGAGCATAATGGTTGAAATACTAAAATTCCCAAAAGTGTTTGGTGTTAGGGAGTTATAGTCTAAAATACCATCAAAATTAGTGTCTTCTATTTTATAATTCTCAGTATAATTTTCAGCATAAACACGATTGGCTATCAAGTCAATTTTAAGATCCTTGAGTGGTTCTATATTGGCTGAAAAATCCAATTGCTTAAAGGTAGTTGCGGTATATTGCTGGTTAAACTCAGGATACACAGTAAGCCATCCTTTTCTAGCAGCCATTTCCCTCACATCGCCCTGGCTACCAAAAGTATAGCCCAAAGTAGGTTTTAACGTCCCAATAAATCCTGGTGTTAAAAGATACCCCGGCAGCATACTACCATTGTTTTCGGAATAATTAACTTGAATACGTTTTACCATCGTTAAAACGTCAATGGCTGTATTGGCCAGTTTATTCCCCGAACCACTCTTCGTTTTGGTTTTGGTTTTGTCTTGCTCTCCTTGACTCTCTTTGTTGGATTTAGAGAGTTGGTTTCGCGACCTACTATTGGATCTACCGTTTTTCTTTGTTAACCCTAAATAACTATAGAGCCTTTTCATATCCAAGGTTGTATTCAGGTTGTGCGTATTGGAATTTTGAATGGTATTTCCCAAATTATAAGAAACACCATTGTAATCGATATCACTTAACAAATCTGATCCTTTTTGCCATTGGAAAGTACCCGTATAACTATAGGTAGCATTAAGGAAACTGAGTGTAGGTATTTTATTTAGAGGGATTTCATAATTCAATCCTAATTGTTGGTATTGCAAATTAGGATCTCCTACATCCAAAAGACCATCCCAAACATCCAGTGTGGGATCAGGCTGACCATTAAGATTATCATTAATGAAATAATTTCTAACAATATTGTTATTGGACGCCGCAAAGTTGAGCTGTAAAGATTGTGTTAGTTGGTAATTAAAAGCATAACCAAAATCAAATGTATAATTTCTTCTGAAAAGTTCCTGCAATGCAATATTATCACCACCCAAATCCACATCTCTAAACTTCTGCCTGTTAAATCGCCTATTTATTTCGGCATTCATGGTAAAGTTGGACGGTAAAAGATTTAAATTGAAATCTTTAAGCCATTTCCAATATTTCCCAGTAAATAAGGAATCGTTCTTTTTGAATGGCTCAAGGTTCATTGGCTCAAAATTATACGCATAATTAGCCCCTATTTTAACCGTTTTATCTACCGAGTTTTCAATCTCAAAATCCCTGTGTTCAACTTTGTTGTATGAATAATTGAGTGTTAAATTTTCTACATCATAGACTTTAGCCTTTTTCTCATTGGTCTTAATTTTCCTAACTCCAATAAAATTGATACTTCTTCTCTTGGTGTAGCTTTCGTTAACATTTAAAATAGAATCCCTTTCACTGGCCGTGGCTCCTTCCAACTGCGTGTCCAATTCAATATCCCTATAAAACTCATCGTACTTGGGCGTAATGACCTCAACCCCTTGACCGTAGTTGAACGGTATTTGTATTCCCCATTTTTTAGGGAGTAACTGCCCCACATTAACATTGGTTACAAAATCGTACTGTTTTACATCTTCACGACTTCTTTCGTTAGGTCTTTGGTCTATACTTCCAAATCCGGAAGTGCTTTGTCTTCCTGTAGCGCTTATATCGGCAAAATCGGCAATATTGGCATCTACACTCACGATCCCTGCCCAACCACCTTCATTGTCCATATCGGACATTCTAAGTTCATTGAACCATAATGTTGCACAGGCATTGTTTGCCGTGGAATAGTTTTTCACACCAACCATTAAGGTTCTGATATCTCCAAAATTGGGATTCCCTTTTATTCCTACCCGCTGTGTTCCCGATGCTGGCACACTTCCAAATTCAGCCACAGGCGTATCACTTAGCTCACCATCCAGTACATCATAAAAAACAGCATCCCCTGTAGAATTGCCCAAATTTTCCGATTTAATTTTTTGAAGCACTTTTAGGGCTAGGTTTATTTCATTCTCTTCTGGCCAGATTGGATTAGTCCCATCGGATAATACAAGCGGAACTTCTATTTGGTAGTAGTTTTGGGTAATGTCATTACCCATACGAATGAACCCTACTAATTCAGAATTGTCGGCACCAGCTGTGTCGCCATTTTCAGCATGTATAAACATTCGGAGTTTTTTATACTGTCGCATGTCAATACTTATGTTCTTATAAACCGCTCTAGAGTCTTTCGAATCCAAATCACAAACATCCAACACGAGAGATTGCTCATTCTGGCGGATGACCGTATTGTTGTTGTAAAGTTCTTCAAGTTCAACTCCTGGAGGTAATTCATAATTACCGTCGTTTTCCAACAAACTAATAGCCCCCACGGTAAACTCAGTATCATCATTGGCTGGCTGGCCTTCCGGTTGTAAATTTGACAGATAGCGTCTCCACTCACTACGAACCAATTCCAATGTCCCAAAACGGAACACTGTAGGCTGCGTAAACTCCTTTAGATAGACCCGCGCAAAGCGAATAGATCTAAAATCGGAAATGTTACCATAGCGTTTGAATTGAGGAAAATTCACATTGTCATCAAACATGTTCATGGCTACATTTACTGGAATACGGAATTGGTACCATCTAACATCTTCACTCGTACCGTTGGGCAAGTTCCTTGGTCTTATCTTTACATCTTTAATAAACTCTCCAATAGGGTTTGTAGACGTTATTTCATCAATGGAGTTAAGCGGTAAGTTATCTCGTGTTATATCCAGTTCGTATTCAAAATAACTGTCAATGGTATTCATAGTGTTATCCCGATTGATATCTTCAACATCGGGTTGTGTGGTGGAAGCTCTATTGGTGTCGGTAAATGTTTCTGGCGAATTTCCTTCCACACCATTATATTTTTTGTACCGTTCAAAAACATTACCATCGGTATTCAGGAAATAGGTATAGTTATCATTGGAGGGGTCGGCTAGGCCAGCAAAAGATGTGCCGGC
>JAGQZG010000101.1:0-1403 GCA_020435705.1 Mangrovimonas sp. | reverse complement strand
AGAGTGCTTTCCTCAGCATCATTATAACCATCATATCCCACATCTTGATTGATTCGTTCTTGACCTGTGGTATCAAACGCGTAAACCAATGCTTGATTTTGCGGCACTACGGTTCCCCATGCAGTTGGGGTAAACATACTTACATTACCATCCTTGGGCAGTCCATTTTCATATTGCTTACGCCCATCTTTAATTATATCTTCGGAAATATTCCCTAGGTTAAAGACCAATTTACCTCCTGGATTTGCAGCATTGTCCAAAAAGGGATCCTGTAGCCAGAATTCAATATATTCAACATTCGCCTGTTCAAAATCTGTTGAAGTTAACTGTCTTGTGATCCCGGCCCAACTGTCTTGTGGGTTATTAATGGTCGTCCCGTCAACAATACTTGGATCAAAGTTATATGGCCCCCGTTCTTGCGGATAATAGGCTAAATCCAAAGAGTAAAGCACTGTGGTTTGGCCTTGCGCTATGTCTTGATCCGGAAAAAGTTCATTTATAAATATTCTACTGGTATACAGATCGGAAACATCGTCGTCTGAAATACCACTTGGCCTTTGGCTACTGTAAAAAATAGGGTCAATGGTATACCAGTTCAACAAGGCACGATCATAACCGTTCTGGATTCCATTGTCGTCTTCATTTCCCCCTGCATACGTGCGCCCTAAGTCTAACGGTCTACTGGACAAGAACCATGATTGAGGCGACTTTAATTCGATGGCATTTTGTGACCCTTCAAAATCATCAATGTAAGCAGTAGCTTCACCATTAAAATCGGTTCCTTTTGGTGCCCCTGGCATCAAGAAAGCGAACTCGCTTCGCAACGATAAATTAGAGGGTGCATCGGTATCAATATTGGGTAGCTTGTTGACCACTCTAGTTAAAAATGGCACCTCTGTTGAATAGTTTCCTCCAATACCAAAAATAGTATTGTTTACAGGTTCACTGTTGTAATTCGCTTTTTGGGTTACGGGTCTTTCGGAAAGATTCAAGAGTGTTGCATTCATCACAAAATTATCCGTGAACCTATGCTCAACATTCACACCCATAAAGCGCTTGGTCATTTGTCCAAAGAGAGAATTGTTTTCGGTAGAAATATTAATCGGCGTATTGGATGCTTTAAGTGCTTCATCAAGAATTTGTACACGCCCTAATTGGTAATTCACCACATAATCTACACCTTCAACCAAAACCCGACCACCAGCCGTAACCACGACCGAACCTCGTGGTACGTTGAAGGCTCCTATGGGGATACCATCACCCCCCTCGGACTTGTAGCGTCCTTTTAATTGAAATTTGTTTTTTTCTATTTGTTCAAGAGCAGCTGTTTTGGTACTCTTGTACATAATGTCGTAAACATATTTCTGCTGATTGGGGTTGTACTGGGTATTATCCTCATAATC
>JAGQZG010000100.1 GCA_020435705.1 Mangrovimonas sp. | reverse complement strand
CGGTGAACACCAGTGGTGGTTTCTTCTGAAAGACCTTTGATACCCGAAATCAATTCAGGATAGTTGTCAAAAACCATATTGGTCAAATCGCCACCATCATCTAAAATCATATTCAAAGGCTGTCTGTCTTCACCAAAGAAAAGGGTTTGCTCTATACACCAGTCAAATTCTTCAGCGTTCATGCCTTTCCAAGCATAAACAGGAATGCCGGCAGCAGCAATAGCCGCAGCAGCATGGTCTTGCGTTGAGAAAATATTACAAGAACTCCAAGTTACTTCGGCACCCAATGCTTTAAGGGTTTCAATCAAAACGGCAGTTTGAATGGTCATGTGCAAGCAACCAGCAATGCGAGCACCCTTAAGTGGTTGGGAGTCTTTGTACTCTTCACGAAGGCTCATTAAACCAGGCATTTCGGCTTCGGCCAATTCAATTTCTTTTCTTCCCCAATCAGCAAGTGAAAGGTCTTTTACTTTATATGGAACGTAAGGAATCGTTTTTGTGTTCATAGTTGTATATTTGTGTGTCTTAAATTTTGAGACAGCAAAGATAAACATTAACTTTCAAAATACTAAATGCCTCTCTATAAAACGCTTACCCCTAATTCACAAACTACTGTTAAAATCTGGAAAATCACTGAGTCTTTTGACGAGTTGATGAAACCTATCCAGCTTCGGGAGGTTTGTATGGTTCGGGTTCAGGGTATGAAAAGCGAATTGCACCGTAGAGGTTTTTTAAGCGTTAGACATTTGTTGGCCGAGTTTGGGTATACCGATTTCGATTTATATTATGACGAAAATGGCAAACCACATCTAAAAGATGGGAAGCATATTTCCATTACCCACTCGTTTGAATTTTCGGCTGTGGCTGTAAGTGAAGGGATTGTAGGAATTGATATTGAAAAACAGCGTGAAAAAATTGCTGTCATTGCCCACAAATTTGTGGAATATGAATTTGAATATTTAAAAGAGGAGGATCCTGAATACGTTAGAAAACTAACGGTTATTTGGTGTGCCAAGGAGTCGTTATACAAGCTGTTCGCAACGCCTGGGTTGAGCTTTTTGCAACATTGTTTGGTGCTGCCCTTTACTTTTCAAGAGGATGAAACGGTGTCGTGGATAGATTTTGAAGGCCAAAAACAGCGCTTTAATGTGCACTATATAGAGTTTGAAGGTTTTACCTGTGCCTACGCAATTGAATAGATGAATATATATCAGGACATACAAAATGCAGTTTTTTCAAACAAAAGGCTCTTGGCCGTTTTGATAGATCCTGATAAAATGCGGGCAGAACAGGTAGAGCCCTTCATCAAGAAAGTGAATGCAACTAAAGCCAATTACATTTTTGTTGGAGGGAGTGAAGTAGAAGAGCAGGCAACCGAACGGATTGTGTCCGAAATTAAAAAGTTCGCACAATTGCCCATTCTGATTTTCCCGGGCGATGTGACCCAAATTACAAACAAGGCCAATGCGTTATTGTTTCTTTCCCTTATTTCCGGAAGAAATTCGGATTACCTCATAGGTAAGCATGTGGAAGCGGTGAAGAAACTGAAAAACACTAATCTTGAAGTTATTCCAACGGGATATATCTTAATTGAAAATGGCAAGCAAACCTCGGTAGAAAAAGTGTCGCATACCAAACCAATGTCTCGGGATAATATTCAAGAAATAGCAGATACCGCCAAAGCGGGAGAACTACTCGGCATGAGAATGATCTATTTGGAAGCTGGTAGTGGTGCGTTGCATCCTGTTACGGAAGAAATCATCAAATCGGTTAAACAGGAGCTTACTGTTCCCTTAATTGTAGGTGGTGGAATCCGAACTCTGGACAAATTGAATGCAGCTTACAATTCTGGAGCCAATATGGTAGTCATAGGAACGGCTTTTGAAGAAGATGAGACCTTTTTTGATGAATTGAAAAAGAGCCAAGAGGACAAATAGAGTAAATAAAAAACGCTGTAATTAAATAAGTAGGTTTCAATAAACAGCAAAGTTTAACTAAAAAGAGTCCTGTTTTACAGGAAATACAAATGAAAATATCTGTAGAATTGACCTTATCGCCGTTGCAAGACGATTTTGAACCACCTATCAAAGCCTTTATAAAAAAATTAAGGGCATCGGGACTTAATGTTATGGAGAATCCTTTGAGCACGCAGGTTTATGGTGATTATGATGAAGTAATGGCGTTGCTGAAAACAGAAATCAAGGATGTTTTTGAGATGATGGAAATTGGGTTGCTTTATATGAAAATAGTGAAATCGGACAGACACGATTATGAACCAGATTTTTGATTTTTTTCTTGATGCCTATCGAGACGCCCCAACCTATGCCATTGTTCTTGAAGCTGTAGCTTTTGTGTTCGGCATTTTGAGTGTTTTTTATGCCAAAAAAGAAAATATTTTGGTGTACCCCACGGGTTTGATTGCTACTATAATTACGGTGTACCTTCTTTACAAGGCAAGTTACTTTGGAGATATGATGATGAATGTGTACTATTCCATTATGAGTATTTATGGTTGGTATAACTGGGCAAGAGTGAAAAACCAAGAACACGTAGTCAAAATTTCCCGGACTACGGGTAAAGAAAAACTAATTGGTTTCGGAATGTTTTTGCTCACTATGTTGGTAACTTATCTGGTTTACCTAGGGTTTGGAAAAGACATGGAAGCTGCCAATTATATAGATGTTTTCACTTCTGGGGTTTTCTTTACTGCTATGTGGTATATGGCTTTAAAGAAACTGGAAAATTGGACCTTATGGATTTTTGCTGATATTATTACGGTTCCTTTATATGCTTATAGAGAATTGGGAATGTTATCTTTGCAGTACTTGATTTTTACCATTTTGGCAATTCAAGGTTATATGGAATGGAAAAAACACTTAAACAACAACCATCAAACTGCTTAAAGGTAGTTTTATTTGGCCCGGAATCTACAGGAAAAACGACCCTATCCATGCAGTTGGCTAGGCATTACAATTCGGTTTGGGTGCCTGAATATGCACGGGAATATCTTCAAGATAAATGGAACAATGAGCGCAAAACCTGCGAAGCAAAAGACTTACTTCCTATAGCTTACGGGCAAATGAAGCTGGAAAATAAGTTGGCTCAAAAAACAGATTCGGTTTTAATTTGTGATACGGATTTGCTAGAGACCAAAGTGTATTCTGAAACGTATTATGGAGGTATTTGCGATCCATTATTGGAAAAATTCGCTCTGAAAAACACCTATGACATTTATTTCTTAACTTACATTGACGTGCCTTGGGAGGAAGACGATTTGCGCGACAAACCCAATGAAAGAGAAGAAATGTTCAAAGCTTTTGAAGCGGCTTTAATTAAAAACCAAAGACCTTATGTGTTACTCAAAGGAGGTAAGAAAGACCGATTGGAGTTGGCAGTAAAGCACATAGACGGGCTATTAAAACAAAAAAAATGAAACTGACAGATCAAGATATTTTACAAATTGAGAAAAAAGGGTTAACCGTAGACAAAGTCATTGCCCAAATTGAAGTTTTCAAGAAGGGAATTCCTTTTACTAATCTTATTTCTGCTGCCACTATAGGCAATGGGATTTTAAATCCAGATGTAGAAGAACAAGCCAATTATGTTTCATTCTTTGATACCAAGAAATCGGAGGTTTCCATTGTGAAATTTACGCCTGCTTCCGGTGCAGCAACTAGAATGTTCAAATTCTTATTTCAATTTCTGGACGAATACAATCCTGAAATTGGATCTATAAATGCGTTCATTAATAGGAATAAAGCCAAGGAGCTTTCACTTTTTTTTGTAGGGCTGGAAAAGTTTCCTTTTTATGCCGAAGTAATCGAGAAGGCAAAACAACTGTATCCCAATTTCGATTCTCTTAATGATAGTCAGCAGAAATTAATCTTTATCAAAACCATGCTGGACGAAGATAAGTTGAATTTCAGTTTTTACCCTAAAGGGCTCTTGCCTTTCCATAAATACCGTGAACATAATGCGACCGCTTTTGAGGAACACTTGTTTGAGGCGGCGCTTTACTGTGCTTCCAATGGAAAAGCAAGGTTGCATTTTACCATTTCCGAAAAGCACGAAGATAAGTTTGACGAAGAATTTCAGCGGATAGAAAAAATTGTTGAACGCAAGAAAAACACCCAGTTTGATATTGTGTTTTCCTATCAAAAGGAATCTACAGATACCATTGCCGTTACCAAAAACAATGAACCGTTTAGGCAGGAAGACGGGTCGCTTCTCTTTAGGCCTTCAGGGCACGGAGCCCTGCTAGACAACCTTAATGATATTGATGCCGATATTATTTTTGTAAAAAACATTGACAATGTTGTGGTGTTTAAGTATGAAAATGAAGTAGCCTATTACAAGAAAATGCTGGGCGGAATTTTACTGAGCGTTCAGGAGCAAGCCTTTCAATACGCCGAACGTTTGGAACTCAGAACCGTGACGGATACTGAAATTGCTGAGATCACGAACTTCTTGAAGGCAAAGCTTAATGTGGTTTTTAGTTCCGAATATGATAAGTATTCCAAAAAATACAAGATTGAATACTTGATGGAAAAACTAAATAGGCCAATAAGAGTTTGCGGCATGGTTAAAAACGAGGGCGAGCCTGGTGGCGGACCATTTTGGACCAAAGACCAAGCCGATAATATCTCGTTGCAAATCGTAGAATCGGCTCAAATTGACAAGAACATCAGGGCTCAAAAAAATATCTTGAAAAATGCCACGCATTTTAATCCGGTAGATATTGTTTGCGGCGTTAAAAATTACAAAGGCCAGAAGTATGATTTGCACGAATATGTTGATCACAATACCGCTTTTATATCTATGAAAACCAAAACAGGCAAAGACCTCAAAGCTTTGGAGCTACCTGGGTTGTGGAATGGGAGTATGGCCTTCTGGAACACTATTTTTGTTGAAGTCCCGCTCATTACATTCAATCCCGTTAAAACGGTAAATGATTTACTGAAACCTGCACACCAAGTGAAGTAATGATAGACGAATCCCTCATTAAGGAACTTAAATTCAAAGCCATAAGAAGCTCAGGCAGTGGTGGCCAGCACGTTAATAAAGTAGCTTCTAAAGTAGAGCTACAATTTGATGTGCAAAACTCTTCGTTGTTGAATGAAGAAGAAAAAGAAACCCTGCTTGAAAAGCTTAAAAACCGACTTTCAAAAGAAGGCATTTTAGTGCTTCAGTGTGGCGAAAGTAGAAGTCAGCATAAAAACAAGACCTTGGTGATAGATAGGTTTTTTTCTATTCTTTCCGAAGCACTGAAAGTGGAAATTGAAAGAAAGCCTACCAAAATTCCGAAGCAAGTCAAACTAAAACGACTTAAAAATAAACGGCAACATTCTGAAAAAAAGGCCAATAGAAAACCACCCGAACTTTCATAAAGACCGTACTTGGCATCTCTTGTGATTTTTCATTGTCAATTGCTCATCGTTAAGTATCTTTGCACCGTTCTCAAAAAGGGGTGCTTTTTTCAGTTGCCAGCGAACGGTTACCAGTAAATAGTTGGTACTTCCAGACTTATTAACTTCTAACTTCTAGCTTTTAACTGCCGAAAAGCTGAGATCATACCCATTGAACCTAGAACAGGTAATGCTGTTTAGGGACGAGCGTTAAAAAATGTCCTTTAGACGTTTTTAGCGAAAGCCAATTAAGATCCGGACTGGTTGGCGATCGTGCATAGGCTCAAAACATAATTTATTTAGTAACCAAGAATAATTTACCTCTTTTTATTCGATTAAACTTTTAATCGCAATGAAAATTTTATTCGCAAATGTTTCGCTTCCCGTAGCTTCGAGAGGCAAAATTCCAATTTCAATTTTACTTTTTTTTAGCTGTTTTATTTCGGTAAAAGCACAAGAAAAACAGCAAGATTCAACCCAACTCAAAGTGCTGGATGAAGTTCTGGTCAAAGCGGTTCGGGTAAATGCGACATCGCCTATTACGCATTCCAATGTAGATAAGGAAGCTTTGGAAAAGCGCAATTTAGGACAGGACATTCCCATTCTGCTCAACTATTTGCCTTCTGTAGTCACCACTACCGATGCGGGTGCTGGTGTGGGCTATACGGGAATTAGAATTCGAGGGATCAACGCACAATCTACCAACGTGACCATTAATGGCATTCCGTATAACGATGCCGAATCTTTGGGAACGTTTTGGGTCAATTTAGGTGATTTTGCTTCATCTGTTGAAAGTCTACAGTTACAACGAGGGGTTGGAACCTCTACCAATGGTTCGGGTGCCTTTGGAGCCAGTGTGAACATTCTCACCGATGCTGTTTCAGAAAAAGCAAATGCCGAGATTTCCAATAGCTTTGGAAGTTTCAACACCAGAAAACATACGCTTAAATTCAGCACAGGAAAACTCAATGACCATGTGGAAATTGCGGGAAGGCTTTCCCAAATTAAATCTGACGGTTACATAGACCGCGCAGCATCCAATTTGAAATCCTATTTTCTCCAAGCGTCCTATGTAGATGATAAAACGCTTATTAAAGCGCTCACATTTAGTGGCAAGGAAGTAACCTATCAATCGTGGAATGGACTGGAGGATTTGGATCTGTTGAAAAATGACAGAACCTACAATACGGCAGGGATGTACACCGATGCCAATGGTGAAACCCAATTTTATGACAATGAAGTGGATAATTATCAACAAGACCATTATCAACTCCATTGGAACCAGCGCTATAACAATAATTGGTCAACTAATGTGGGCTTGAATTATACCAAAGGGAAAGGCTACTTTGAACAGTATAAGGAAGACGAAGCATTTGCCGATTATGGTTTGGAGGATGTTGTTATGGGCGGTGAAACCATTTCAGAAACCGATTTGATTAGACGCCGTTGGTTGGATAACGATTATTATGTGGCCAATCTAGGTGTTAACTATAAAAATGACACATGGAATATAGATTTTGGTACTTCTTATGGCTATTATGATGGTGCTCATTTTGGGGAAATCATTTGGGCACAATATGCCAGCAATAGTGAGATTCGCCACCATTATTATGATGGAAGCGGAAAGAAAACCGATTTTAACATGTTTGGGAAAGCCACTTACAGGTTAAATAGCCAGTGGAGCTTATATGGCGATTTACAGGTTCGCTTCGTGGGGTATAAAACCACAGGATTGTCATCTGATAGAATTCCTTTTAATGTAGATGAAAACTATACGTTTTTTAACCCTAAAGCAGGGGTGAGTTACAACCTAAACAGTAACAATAACTTCTATTTTTCTTATGCTAGGGCCAATAGGGAACCTAACAGGGACGATTTTGAAAACAATCAAACGGTTAAACCTGAACAGTTGAATGATTTTGAACTGGGCTGGCGACACCTTCAAGAAACCTTTCGTTTTAATGTTAATGCATACTACATGTTGTACAACGAACAATTGGTGCTAACAGGAAATATTGATGGTGTGGGCAATCCTGTAAGAACCAATAGCGGAAAGAGTTATCGTCTAGGTTTAGAGGTTGAAGCAGCTGTTGCTATTACAGACCAATTTTCGGTGCAACCTAATTTTACATTAAGTACCAATAAAAACAAAGAGACCATTGTCTCACAAGACGGAGCATTGGCAAATTTAGGTAAGACCAACATTTCGTTCTCACCAAGCTTTGTGGCGGCCAATGCGTTGGTGTATTCACCCATTAATGGGTTGCAAGTGTCTCTTTTAAGTAAGTATGTGGGTGAACAATATATGGGGAATACCGATTCTGAAAAATCTAAGTTGGATAGTTATTTTGTAAACGATCTCAATGTTTCATACGAATTGATATTTAGCCAAGATGACAGATCTAGACCCTTTGTCAAGTCTATTTTATTAACGGGATTGGTTAACAATTTATTTGATGAAAAATACATTTCCAATGGCTATTATTATACCTATGACGATACTTGGACCGATCCCAACCAAGTAACCACCATTGAAGGCGCGGGCTATTATCCACAGGCAACTACAAACTTTTTGATAGGAGCCACCTTGAAGTTCTAAAAATGTCAGTTCGAGCGCAGTCGAGAACAGTTAAACCGATAAAAAAGCCAAGTCATATCACTTGGCTTTTTTTATGTAAAATCCTGAAGATTAATTATAAACTCTTAAAATATTTCCATTAACCTCTATTCGGTAGGCTTTTAAGGCATATTCGCCTTCAGTACCATCGGCTGGAAGTCCGGTAACAATATCATAAGTATTCTCATCGGCACAACCGCAAGTGGCAAAGATGCCATTAACAGTCAAAGCCGAACAAGAGTTCACGTTGTGGTTGGGATCAGTAATCTCAAAGCAAGTATATTGGTCTCCATTTATATGGTAGATAACAAATCCGTTGATGCTAAATCCATGAATCACAACACTTCCTCCGGGAAACTGTAGCCCATTGTATTCGGGCAAGGACATGTTTATTTGCCCTAACGTGTCAAAGCCATAATCGGGAAGATAAGGGTTTTTAACTCGACCATCATCACTATTGCTACATGAAAAAATGAGGGTAAGAAGCAAGATGCTTAAAAAGCGATATTTCATAGCTATAATTTTTGAGCAATTTACAACAAAAAGTACTGTAAGTTAAATATTTTGTATATTTGCATTACAATCTCGTGCAATCGCGGGATTTTTTTATTAGTCCCGATTCATTCGGGACATTTTAAATTAAAACGATGAAGTTATGAGTAACGTATCTTATTACACAGCCGAGGGATTAAAAAAATTAAGAGACGAATTAAACTACTTAAAGGACGTTGAACGTCCCAAAGCATCCCAAGCCATTGCCGATGCAAGAGACAAGGGCGATTTAAGTGAAAATGCCGAATATGATGCTGCGAAAGAAGCGCAAGGTTTGTTGGAGATGAAAATTTCCAAAATGGAAGAACTTGTTGCCAATGCTCGGTTGATAGATGAGTCGCAATTGGATACCTCAAAAGCGTTGGTGCTTTCTACCGTTAAGATAAAAAACCAAACCAATGGAATGCAAATGACCTATACCTTGGTCGCTGAAAGTGAAGCTAATTTGGCCGCTGGAAAAATATCGGTTAACTCACCTATTGGTAAAGGTCTTTTAGGAAAGAAAGTAGGCGATGTTGCCGAAATTCAAGTGCCTAACGGGGTGGTTAAATTTGAAATCATGGAAATAAGCCGATAAGGCTTCAAATACATTTTTAAAGATTCCTGTTGGGCTATTTCCTAACAGGAATTTTCTTTTTATCTTTATAGTTAAGCTTCACAAGCTCATTGTCCAACAACCTAATGTCTAAAGTTAATGGCTTCTATTTTCACTAAAATTATCAAGGGCGAAATTCCATGCTACAAAATTGCTGAAACTGATGATTTTTTGGCTTTTTTGGATATCAATCCTAATTCTAAAGGACACACACTCTGTATCCCCAAACAGGAAGTGGATAAGATTTTTGATTTGGATGAAGATACCTATTTAGGGTTGATGAAGTTCTCTCGAAAAGTAGCCAAAGCCATAGGCAAGGCTATTCCGAGCAAGCGCGTTGGAATGACGGTTATTGGTCTGGAAGTGCCTCATGTACATGTGCATCTCATCCCGTTGCATACGATGGAAAATGCTCGTTTTATACACAAAGAAAAAATGTCTTCGGAAGAATTTTCGGCTATTGCCGAAGCAATACGAGCGGAATTATAA
>JAGQZG010000099.1 GCA_020435705.1 Mangrovimonas sp. | reverse complement strand
AAATAGGTGAGTGATTCGGTGAGTTGAAAAAGACCATCCCTCAAAAGCCTTATAAATATTGGGATACCACGGATGTTCGGTCGTCCAGTCATCCCGACAAAAAAAGCCGAACAATTGTTCGGCTTTTTTCGTTTTTGAACTTTATTTATTCGTCTTTTAAAAAGCGTTTGATGTCTTTATTGGCTCCATATATAACCAGTATATGATCTTTACTAAGCATGTTATTAGGGCTTGCCACACCTCTTACTTTAGTGACTTTTCTTGTTTTGCCTATGAGGCTTTTTTCTTGGGCCTTGGCAATAGTGGTCAATACCAATAAATTATAGGTTTCCCGAATTTTACTTTCCTTAATGGTCATGCTATCGTATCTTTCGGGAACATTAACCTCAATAATGCTATAATCATCGCTTAGTTCAAAGGAGTCCACAACACCTTTTAAGGCAAGTTTTTTTGCCCATCGTTCAGCCGATTCTTCTTCCGGATGTGCAATTTCGTCTACCCCAATCGCATGAAGTACTTTTTCATGAAGGGAGTCTATGGCTCGGCTTATTAAGCGCTTCACTTGTAGATTTTTGAAGAGAGCGGTGGCCATTACATTGGCACCTCTATTTTCGCCTATAGCAATAATAACGATGTCTGCATCTCTATAGGGCAATCCGGTAACCGTGAATTCATCGGTGGCATCCATACAAATGGTATGGGAAATTCGTTCTTTATAGTTGTCTACTTTGTCCATATTGGTATCTATACCAATAACTTCACTGCCTTGCTCTGTGAGTTTTTCGGCTAATGAAGCTCCAAAGCTTCCAAGTCCTATGATGATGTATTTCATTTCAATTGGATATTAATTGATAGTGAGTTCTTCTATTGGATATTTATAATTTTTCTGCTTCACTTTCTTAAATAAAGCAATCAACAAGGTAAGCATACTTATTCTACCTAGGAACATTACCGTAATGATTACGAGCTTACTGGCCGAGCTTAATCCTGCTGTAATCCCTAAACTAAGTCCCACGGTACTATAGGCCGAAAAGCATTCGAAGGCAATGTTGAGCAAGCTTTTATCTTCATCAAAAACAGAAATAAGAAGGATACCTGTTCCTATGACCATTAAGGAAAGTGCAATTACGGCAAAAGCTCTTCTTACCGAAACTTCGGCTATTTCCCTTCTGAATATTTCAATCTTGGATTTCCCTCTAGCCAAACTCAAAAAATTAAGGGTGGCTATGGCAAAAGTATTGGTTTTTATACCACCACCGGTAGATGCCGGAGACGCCCCTACCCACATTAAAAGGAACATCAACATAATAGTGGAAAAATGCAACGCATTCATATCTACGGTGTTGAATCCTGCTGTTCTTGGAGTGGTTGCTCCAAATAGTGCCGTAATAATCTTACCCACAGGCGAATGTTCTTCAAGGGTGTTATGGTATTCATTTATATAGAACATTAGAGTCCCAAAAATGGTTAAAGTAAAAGTGGTCAAGAGTGTGATACGACTGTTCAAGTTCAAAACCCACGGCTTATGTACCCGCTTTTTACCAGTAATATAAAAGAGTTTCCTGGCGAAAAAATACTTCACATATTTAACAATGTTTACTACAATAGGAAATCCTAGACCGCCCAGAACAAACGCAACAATAATAATACTCTGAAGCAAATAATTGTACTTAAAGCCAGTTTCGTATAAACTGCTTGGAAGCGTTGAAAAACCAGCATTGCAGAAGGCGGAAACCGAATGGAATATTGAAAAGAAAAAGCGTTCAAAAAAGGATCCAAATAAATTTTTGTCCAAGCTCAGATAAATTAGAAACGCGGCAAGTATTTCAATGGAAAAAGTAATGACCAAAATACGTTTTAAAGTAGAAAACACTTCGCCTAATTTACTGGCTCCCGTCATATCGCTCAAAGTCAATTGGTTCTCATAACTAGTCCCTCCTTTAAAAAAATAGCTGAAGTAACTGGCTATTGTAAGGATTCCAATTCCTCCCGCTTGGATAAGACATAAAATAATGGATTGCCCAAAAGTAGTAAAGTAACTTCCTGTATCTACCACAATTAACCCGGTAACACATACCGCACTGGTAGAAGTGAATAGGGCATCTAAAAATGAAAGCCCGTTATAGGTTGCTTTGGGCAACATTAATAGCAGGGCGCCTATTAAAATGATACTGAAAAAGCTAAAGATAAACAGCTGGGCAGGATTGAGTAAAGTTCGTTTATAGCTTATATTTTGTTCTGAAAACTCCCTAATAAACGTGAGAATAATTGCAAATTTTACCCAGTTGTCGTTATACAAAAAGGAAATATGCCTATGCGCTTCTTCTCCCATGAAATGGGCATATAAGATGGTAAGGGTAATTACTATAGTAATCACATCAAATACGATTACAGAGCGCTTGATTTGCTTTAAACGCTTAATGTAACGCATAATAGTGGCTACAATACCAAGGGAAATCACCACAAAATAATAAGTATTGAAAATTCTTTGTAAACCTTCTTCCTTGTCAAACCCAAAATCGGCTACGAACAATAAAATCCCCAAAGCTGCTAGGATGAAGGAAATACGATAGAGTAATTTCGATTTGGAAATATGATGCTTAAACGATTTCAACCCTGTAACAAGAATATTAATGCTCTATGTTTTGGATGAGCAGATTTTTGTGATGAACTCTCTGTTGTGTCTAATTCCATTAGAGGTCTTGAAAAGACAGAAGAAAGGCTTCTGGTGAAGCTTACTTTGCAGTCAATAGTATTCAAAATTAATAAAAGTTAATCAAAGTTGATTTTTATTATTGCTAGTTTCTGAGCACAAGAGCCACAGAGGTAATATTAAATAGCATTAATTCAATGCTTTAGGTGAAATTTATTTGGTGTTCCCAGTCCCACGTTTTTCCATTTTCGCGTGAAGTTATCATTAAATGATCTACTTCAAAAGGTTTTTTGGAGTAAGCAATGTTCTTAAAATGGGATAGACTGGAATGCAACGTCTTTGAATCCAGAAAGGATGAAATAGTTAAATGTGGTGTATAAATGAGGCCGAAATTTTTCGCTTTATGAAGTAGAAGAGCTCTCTTTAAATCGCTTATGTTTTTTAGTAAAACATCAAGTTCAGCCGACTTATTTATTTGTAAAACCAAGGTGCCACTACTTTCAAAAATTCCAAAACCGTTTATCTGAAGATTAAACTTTTCAGTACTTACTAATGATTCAAAATGTTCCACAAGGAAGTTTTGATGGAGGGAACTCATAATAAATTTAGCAATAGTAATATGAGGCTTGGATTTAGATAAAAGATGTTCTCCATAGGTGGCTATAAATTCGGTTTTATAATTTAGAACCTGACTGTAAATAGGCTCAGGAGGAACAATCCTAATATTGTAGATAAGGACTTTTTCATCAATATCTTGACTGGTAAAGAGTTTGGTTTGGAAGGCATCCATGGTCTTAGGATATTTCATTAAAGTTAAGAAATATCTATCAAAACTCCTACTGTCTTTTGTCTACTAACAAGATAGGTTTTCTTTGGCCTTCAGGAAGTTGTAGCTTAACGAGGGTTTCGGCATCAATAAACTCCAATTTTGGTGTGACACGCAATTTGGCTCTGATATGATCTTTTATAACATGCAAGAGCTTTTCGGAATCATTCTCTGCAACTATTCTAATCAATATTTCATCGGTACCCAAAACATTGCTTGAGATTTCTATTTGATAGTTTTTTATCTCGTGAAAACCATTCAATGCGTTATACATAGCCTGCGGATACAAGGTAGTTCCCTTATACTTGATCATGTGGTTTTTTCTCCCAACCACAGGCCCTAAGCGCAGCGTGTTTCTGCCACAGGAACACGGTTCCTTATGTGCCCTTACCATGTCTCCAGTCTTAAAACGAACTAAGGGCATGCCTTCTACACCCAGTGTCGTGATAACAAGTTCTCCTATCTCACCAGAAGATACTTCTTCGTCATTCTCATCCAGAAGTTCAGCAATAATAAGTTCCGGATGTAAATGCCCACCTTGCTGCGCTTCACATTCAGCAAAAGCGGTATTCATCTCTGTTGAAGCGTACGTGGAGTAGAGTTGTATAGGCCATTGGTCGGTAATTTTCTGTGATAGTGTATTTAAGGAGAAGTCTTCATGCCTTACGGGTTCTCCAATACAAATAGCCCCTTTCACCGAAACGCTGCTCAAATCAATAGCATTTGCTTTGGCATAATCTATCAATTTCAATAAAAAAGAAGGAACCGCTATCAAATAGTCGGGCTTGAACTTTAAAATGGAATCCCATTGCAATTCTGGTACACCTGCACCAACGCGCACAATGCCTGCGCCCAATTTTCGAGCGCCTAGAAAATAGGCTAGGCCCGCCATAAACCTGCGGTCAATGGTTGTCATTAACTGTAAAACATGATTTGACCTTACGCCAGAGCAGGCAAACGATAGGGCTTCGTTGTAAGCCAAACGTTCCAAATCCTTATCCGTTAAGGCAAAAGTAACAGGATCGCCCAAAGTCCCTGAGGTAGTCACATAATCTATCAATTGTTCTTTTGGAACACAAATAAAATCGTCGTTGTACTTTTGGATATCAGCTTTTGTGGTTGGTGGTATTTGTTTTAGATCCTCAAGACAGGTAATCTTACTGGGGTCTATAGTATGCTCAGAAAACAAGCGTTTGTAATAGGGCGAGTGTACGGACACATAGGCAAGAGTTTCTCTAAGTTTTTCTTCCTGAAATTTTTTGATCTCTTCAGGCAACGCTTTTTCTATGTTGGGAATCATGTTATTTTTTTAATTTTTTAAGGTGATGTTCAATAGCTTCTCTGTCATTACGCGTGGTCACTTCTTTGGTCAGTGCTTTCTCATAGGCAAGCACAGCGGCTTTATCATACCCTTTTTGTTCATAATATTGGCCTGTAAGGTAATACACTTCCCAAAAATCTGGGTTGGAAGCCTGTAATTCTTTTAAGGTATTGGGCGAAATAGTTTCTTTTTCTTTAATAGCTTCAGAAACATTCTTGCTCAACTGTCTGTAAAGCTGATAATTTTTATAAGCTTCAGAATAAATAAAGGGGTCTTTTTCAATCAGAAGATTTGTTTCCTGCATTGACGAATGGTTGTTATTGTTTGGTGCTTTGGCAAATACCTTATTCAGGTCATAGGCAACAAAAGCACCCAACTGGTAAGGATTTGAAGAGACCCAAACCAAGCGTTGTTCAGGTTTAAAGATAATGGCGTGATGTGCCAATAGCTGGTTCAAGGCTTTTTCATTACCATAGCCTATGGTAGCATTGTTCAAGCCTTTGGTGTTGCGAAGAATGCCAGCGGCAATTTGCGGTGTGACCACGGTATGCTCACTAAGCAGTTCTTCCAAACGTTCATAACGGTATTGCGAATGGCTATCCTGGATGTGTTCTGTATTACGCTCGTCATTAGCATAAGCCTCACTTTGAAAATGATTGGTACAGATAAGCTGGTCTGTATTTTCAACCTCATAAACTCCAAAATTTTCTGGAGAGGTTTCTATCAACACGGCTTTTTTATCATTGGCACTGCCCACAAAGATAGACTCCGATACAAAGACTGCTCGTTTTTTGGCAATAGCAATGGCATCTTCAATGTTGGAAGCATACTGGAGAATCTCACGGGTCACGATGGAAATAGGGGTTTTTGCTACCCAGGGGATATCCGATTTTCCTGCATTAATGGTCACGGTCAAGCCCTGTTCATTCATACCTGAAGTAACCCCAATCATGCCTGCCCAAGTCACAGACATGAATTTGTAACCGTCCGTTGGGCTTACAAACTCAATAATCTTGTTTTTTGAAAAATCATCTCCTGCATAAAAATCAAAATTACGCCCAATCAGGAGACTGCCATCGTCCGTTTTATCGCCCCAAACAGCAAAAGAGGAGCAACCTACCAAAGCTAAGTCCTGCATGGCATGCCCTATATCATGGGCACCATGTAAATACAAAACACGCATATAGGGAGAGGCGATCTCATCATAGGTGTCTCCTGCATATTTGGAAAGGCCTAAGATTTCCGCTTTGTATTCTTCGGGAATATAGAGGTACATTTTTCTATTATACCAGGCCAGTATTTTTCGCAACAAATATTGTTTGAACTTGGAAGGCACTAAGGTTTCTACCTTTCCAAAGAAAGCGGTTTCCTGATACTGAAACAGCTCTTCTGTTAAAGCACCTGTAACTAAACCTCTGTGGTAAGGATCTCCTGAAACATAGAGCTCCCATTGCCCTTGATAATTCTTGGTGAGGTAATTATTTTCTATGGAATAAACCGAATCATTGATCTTTTCCCGTTGTGGTTTGGTTTGGTTGTAACCGCTAACGTCCGGACGATCCTCCAGGGATTTGGATACCCCACAGGAAACCATAACGGAGAAATTTAACAAACAGATGAAAATACGGGGCCAAGTTTTGAACATCAACAAAGGGTTAGGAGTTTATGGTTTTTTCTACTTGTTTCATGGTTTTGGCTTCTTTGTAATCAAGCCATTTTTGACCTTTCCACTTGCGCATGAAATTTTCAAAGTTACGCATGAAAAACACATTGTAAAGCATGTTGAAAAATGTTTTTGGTTTTTTGCTGAAAGCCCTAATGGTTAAGGAAAAGCTACCGTCCAAATATTTAATATAATGCCAATAGCCACTGGGCATAAAAAGGGCATCGCCATGTTCCATATGGGCTTCTATGCCATTCAAGTATTTCAAGCCTGGATATTTCTTAAAGTCTGGATTGTCTAAATCAATAGATTCCAAGTTGTGTACTGTATAGGGAATACGGTACATGTATTTGGTTTGTTCTGGTGGAAATAAAAGAACGCTTTTATGGCCATGGAAATGGAAATGGAAAAGATCGGAAAGATCCATATCGTAATGCGGCAATACTTTGGAGCCCATACTTCCAAAGAACATTACGGGAAGGCGTTTGAAAAACTTTAATCCCAATTCAGGATAGGTAAAATCCTGAGACAATTCGGGCATATTATCCAGAATATTGTAAAAGAAAATACGTAAATCGGTAGGGCCTTTTTTCAGTATCTCAATATAGTCGTACAGGCGCATTTTAGTGGCAGGTTCGGCGGAATATTGCTTGCCCTTGGTTACCTGGTTATTGTACAAAGGCACTATTTGATCTCCCGCACGTTGCTGAATATAATCCAAATTCCAATTTTCAAATGCTTTCCAATCCCGTGTTAAATTCTTGATAAGCACAGGCTTTTGAGGTTTGTAATAGTACTTTATAAAGTCTTCTTTGGAAATAGTATCCACAACTGTAATGGGTGTAGTTTTTATTTTTTCCATATCAAGAATCAATTAACGCATTTTCGGAATCCAATATTTTAGTAAGCAAATACTCCCGTCCTAGAATTTCGGAACAGGTATTTACGGCACCAATGGTAACTCCCAAAATACCATGCATGTTCAAGCTTTGCCCAGTGAGGTAGAGATTGGGTATTTTGGTTTTGGGAGAAAGGATTGACTTTAAGGGGTTTTCATGGTTTTTAGTATACCCATACATCGATCCGCGATAGGATCCTATATAATCCCTGTTGGATAGCGGCGTGGAAGCATAAACCGATTTGATGCAATTTCTCAAATTGGGGAATTTTTGCTCTAGAACATTAAGGAAACGTTCGGTTTTAGCTTGCTTGAATTCTTCATATGTTTGCCCTCTTTCGTTTTTTTCGGCTACCGTGTTAAACGTGTTGGCCCAAGGTTCTACTTCTTCAAAGCGCATATAGGTTAAGCCCGTCAAGGTTTCGCCATAGATGCCTTGGTCTTTTTCTATACCCATGGACGCCATATAACCAAGGGGCCAATTTTCCTGAGTATAATCCAAGGCTTCCCAAGGACTTTTATAGTCTTTCCAGTGGTAATAATTTTTGTTGAGGTAGGGGAAAGTTCCTGGTTTTAAAACAATGAAAACGCTAAAAGAAGCGATACTATTGTCTGTGTTTTTAATCCGATTTCTGTAGGCCTTTCTCAGATGCTCTTCGCCTACCATCGTAAGGGTTTGCTTTGGCTCAATATTGGAAATGAACAAGTTGCCCTTTAGTTCTTTGCCGTTTTTAAGAAGAACAGACGTTACTTGGCCATTAGAGACCGTAAAGGAAGTAACTTCATGGCGTTTATAGGCTTCACCACCGTGTTCTTTTAATTTTTTTAGCAAGAGTTTAGTAATCTGACTCCCACCGTTCACACAGCGATAAGCGCTTTCTATATAAGAATTTACACTTAAGGCATGTACATAAAAAGGAGTTTGGGCGGTTCCGGCATATAAAATATTGGTACCAGCCAATACGGCTCTCAATGTTTCATTTTCTGTAAGTGAATCAATAAAACTCTTGGCACCCATTTGGAATACTTCCATGTTATATCCCGCTTCTTTTGGTTCTAAATTGTAAAGCGGAAAATTACTGCAAACCCATTTTAGGGTTTTTATATACGTGGTAATTGCTTGACTCTCTTGGGGGAATTGCTTTAGAAGTGTATTTGAAAACGCCTCATAACCTTGGGCATAGGGATAGTCTTGCGGATCATCGTTAAAAGTTACAATATCAAACCCTTCAGGATCCATGGGATGCAATTTCAACGCATTCATAATGCCCAAATAGCTAAAATAACGGTACAGATTTTGTCCTTGGGCTAAACCGCCAATATAGTGCACGCCGGTATCAAAAATAACCTTGTCTCTGGAAAATGTTTGGAGGTTGCCACCAAACTGTTGATTTTTCTCCAGTAAGCACACACGAAGTCCTTCTTTGGCCAACAGATTGGCTGAAACCAATCCGCCCAAACCACTACCTACAATGATGACATCGTAAGTATCCTTCATAAGCTAATTTGTTTTATATAATTGAAGCACATCATCCTCTAAAACCAGTGTTTTTCCCGTTAGTAATTTATGGGTTTCAGCCAAAACTTTTCCTTGGTGCAATAAAATTAACATTTTTACTGGTTGTTTTAGAGGTAATTCCAAATTTATAAGAGACTTAGGATCTCTAAGGTTAATGATAAGAACGTCAAAACCTGTTTCAGGAAAGGCAGTTACATAATTCAGTTTATAGGGGCCATTGGCTGTAGCGGTATGCTTTGCAATAGCTGCTTTATGGGTGTCTGGAATAAAAGAAGTAATACCGAGTCCTGGGGCATTTAAAGCTAGCAAACTATTAAGTTGGCCATAGCTATCGGTGAGATGGAAAACCTTGTCATTAGAGTTTATATGCTGAAATAGGGTAAAGTAAGAGCCTCCATTTTTTTTAAGATCCGTGTTGATGGTTTTAAAAACCACATCACCCTTATAACGGTAATCTTCCAAAACCAAGGCATGGAAATACGTCTCGGTTTCCAGTTCTTTTCTAAACGTTTCAAAAGCTTTTTTAAAGTGCGAGCTGATGGTTTTAGTTTTTTCGGCATAGGTTTTTCCAAATTCAGTATCACTTGGTTTTATCCTCTCAAGGATTTTTAGGGTAATATCACCATCCTTGATGATAAAAGTACTCTTGGGAAGCACTTCAGAATTGCCATGTATCAAAACTGGTAAAATATCCAGATGAAAGGTTTCGGCCAAAAGGAACGCTCCTTTGTGAAAGCGTTTTATTTTATGGGTATACGAACGAGTCCCTTCGGGAAACACAGCGATAGAGTAGCCTTGGTCCACTTTCTTTTTAAGATGATCCAAACCGTTTTCTAAACCATCGGAAACAGGGTAAAATCCAGCCATTCTAACAGCTCTACCAAAAATAGGGGAGTTGTAAACCCAATCGTTTACCAAGAAAATAATTTTGTGATGTAGCATCCCAATAGCCAGAATATCCAAAAAAGAGGTGTGGTTGGCTATAATAACAGCCTGTTTTTTAAAGTCTTCATTATACGGATTCAATATTTTTTTGGAAACCAGCGGATTGGTGTATAAAACCGATTTCATGAATTTAGAAACCAACTTATGGAATACTGGCATTTTCTTTTTCATGGAAATAG